>NZ_JABFMQ010000005.1:0-259151 GCF_013359625.1 Herbaspirillum sp. C9C3 | reverse complement strand
GCAAGGAGCGCAACGCGGCCAGCGCCCTTTCTGGACAGAACCCGGAGGGAGCGGCCCGTTTGGGCGAATTGCTCGCACTCACGCCTATTTATGAAATGGGTTCTAACTTCAAAGTGCGACTACCAAGCGGCGTCGCACGTCTTCTGCATCGGCGCAGTATCGCCTCGTGGTAGCTGACTACAAGCGGCTACTAGGGCCTGTTCACATTAAATCTGCGAGATGCAGATTTAATGTGAACAGGCCCTAGGGTGACATACAAAATTTTCGACTTCCTCCCGCGTATTGCTCCTCGATCGTGAACGGCCCTTGAGACAGTAGTAAGGTCACCAAGCTCGCCGGCCTGTGGCGAGGGTTGGGCACAAAGCGGTCCCGCGAACACGAGAGGTCAAGATCATGTCTGCAGATGAAAAGAGCAAGAGCATCAATGACGAATTATTCGGGCTCTGCGAGAAGCTGTATTTCCACGAAGTGGATATTCGGGACAAGGTAAATGCACGGCTCCAAATGCCATTCGCCATCGGGGTTGCGATGGTCGGCATCCTGGGCTTCATGCTGCAAAATCTTGATCGGACCGCCTCTGGAACCTGGCTCCATGTCTTTTACGGATGTTATTTTTTCTCAGGCTCCTTCATCTTTCTTGGCACCTCGTATTTCATCAAGGCTGCATGGGGAACCGAGTATCAATTCGTAGCGCCTGGCGTGTTCTGGACTCGCTACAAATCAGAATGTTACGGCTTCTATCAGCATCTCGAAAACGCTGACGAGCTTGCCAGAGACGCGTTTCGCTCCATGTTATCCGAACAATACGGTCGCACATCGTCAGTCAATGCGATCGCCAACGATACGAGGGCTTATCATCTGCACCTCACGCTGAAATTTCTCATTCATGCCGGAATGTATGCCACGTTTGCCCTGATGGTGTTTTACTTTGCCGGATTGAACAAGCAGGAAAAAAACTCACCTGTACGTGTATTGATCACCGCACCCATCAAACTGGAGAAGTCAATGAGCGAAACAAAGAAGATTCCACCGCCCCCTCCGCCGCCGCCCATTCGATACGTTCAAGATAATCGACCGCCTGCTCCACTCAAACCGGTGCCGTCCGAGCCTTCTTCGTCGGGACGATAGACCTTCGTCGGGTGCGTCCTCGGTCTGCTCACGTGAAGATTGGCCTGAGCTTTATCGATGCAACGACAGCTGTCTGACTCCCGGCACGCCCCTCTCCCCTGTCCAATCCTGACCCGCCGCTGAAAGCGCGCCGGTGCTGTGTTAGGCTTCCCGCCTGACTTCAATTTTCCAGGCAGGGAGACACACATGAAAGTAGCCGTGATGGGCGCAGGTGCCGTGGGATGTTATTTCGCCGGGATGCTGGCGCGGGCGGGACACGAAGTGGTCCTGATCGGCCGGCCACAGCACGTGGAAGCCTTCAACACCAAGGGCTTGCGACTGGAAGCCAGGACCTTCGACGAGACCATCCCCGTCAAGGCCAGCACCGATCCGGCCATCGCAGCCGGGGCCGATCTGGTCCTGTTCTGCGTCAAATCCCCCGATACCGAAACGGCCGGCGCGCAACTGCGAGCGCACCTCGCGCCCGACACGCTGGTGCTGACATTGCAGAACGGCACCGACAATGCCGAGCGCCTGCGCACCGTGATCCCGCAACCGGTATCGGCCGCCGTGGTCTACGTTGCCACCGAGATGGCCGGCCCTGGCCACGTCAAGCACCATGGCCGTGGCGAACTGGTGATCGAACCCGCTGCACGCAGCCAGCAGGCAGCCGATGCGTTCATCGCCGCCGGTGTGCCCACCGAGATTTCCGACAACGTGCGTGGTGCGCTGTGGCTGAAGCTCATCATCAACTGCGCCTACAACGCCCTCTCGGCCATCACCCAGCTGCCTTACGGCAAGCTGGTCGAAGGCGTGGGCGTGCTGGAGGTGATGGGCTACCTGGTAGCCGAATGCAAGGCCGTGGCGGCGGCTGAAGGCGTGACCCTGACGGGCGATGTGGACGTGGCCGTACGCAAGATCATCGAGACCATGCCCGCGCAGTTTTCTTCAACGGCTCAGGACCTGGCGCGCGGCAAGCCCAGCGAGATCGATCACCTCAACGGCTACATCGTGCGGCGCGCGCAGGCGCATGGCATCGCTACCCCCGTCAACCTGACCGTGTATGCGCTGGTCAAGCTCATCGAGAGCAAGGCACGCTGACGACAGAAACGGGAAGACCGCTCAGCCGAACAGCCGGGCGTCAAACCGGAACGGCATCTTTTCCAGCACCTTGACGCTCGCCATCTGTGGATGCAAGGGATTGAGCAAGAGATTGAAATCGGTCGGGCTGACCACCGAAGGCAGCTTCATCACCAGGTGCTTGCCCTGTTCGATCCAGTGCTGGCCGAGGGCGGCCGTACTGGCCGGATCGCGCGCGATATCGGCCCAGTCCGGCGGCAGGCCTGGCACGTAGGCCTTGCGCACCTCGGCATCCGGGACTTCCAGCACGACCAGGTAGTAATGCGCCCGAGGCATCAGCCCGGCCATGTGCACCAGCGATTCCAGCAAGGCCGTCGACGCGCTGCAGCAGGTGTAGAGCACGCGCGATCCGCGCGGATTCCAGCGCCCGCCGCTCAAGGCAGCGCCATTGCCGGACAAGTCATCGGCAGCGTAATGCCCCGGCTTCTCCTTGGCCAGGCGATAGACTTTCAAGCGGCGATCCCGAAGGCAATGCGCGACAGAATGTCACGGACCCGGTCATAACCCGGCTGGGTATCGAGCACTTCCAGCGGCGTCAAGCCACCGAGCGCGGCATTGGCGCGGCGCATCCATTCTGCAGCCAGGCCCTCATCCTCGAACACATCGGCCGCCTGCTCGCGGATGTAGAGCACGCGGGCGATACGGTCCGATTCCGAACCGGACAGCCGTTCCTTGCGGGAAATCTTGCGCAGGATGGTGGAACTGGGCAGGCCCAGGCCAGCCAGCAGGGTCTGCAAAGGAATCTGCAACAGCTCTCGCGCCACGCGCTCGGCGATGATGGCGTCCATGCCGTCGCGGATGATGCGGCCCTGGCTGATCGGGTCCATCCGGGCGAAACGCTCGAAGTCGCGCGGCTTGGCCCCCAGGCCGGCAGAACGCTTGCTGGCAGCGGATGCGACAGCGGCGCGTGTTGCCATGGTCAACCTCTCATTTGGTCAGGTTCGGACTCTCATCTTAGAATCTTCCCAAATGAGCGTCAACGCTCCATCAAATGAGAGTTGACGTGATCAGCGCAGCATGGCCGACATCGCCGACAAACTGTTGAGCACACGCACCGCATATTCCGCAGTCGGGGCATCGAATTCGACGGTGACGTTATCGCTGCGCTCCAGGATCGGCAACTGACTGAAGAGATCGGCCTGCGCCACCGTCTGCGTCTGCAGGCGGCAGCGCAGCGGGCCGCGCAGGGGCAACACCGGCATGGCAGCCGGGTTGGCAACCAGTGCGGCCACCGCCTGGCGGGCTCGCTCTTCCAGTAGCACGCAGGATTGCTGCGGCGTGAGCGAGTCGCCACTGTTGGCGCCGTAGGCCTTCTTGGTCTCGGCAAACACCGCATGCGGGAACAGGGGCTGGTTCTCTTCGATGAAGGCATCATCGCCGCTGCCAAAGATCACCGGCACGCCATACTCGGCGGCCAGCGCACCGTAGAGCCCGGCCTCGCCCAGCTCCTGCCCGTCCAGCCAGACGCGGGCAAAGGCGAAGCTGTTGGTGGTGTGCGCCAAAATGCCGCGCCCCTGGGCGCGCGAATGGTAGCCCACCAGCATGACGGCATCGATCTCCTGATCCACACCACCCATCATGCCCAGCACGCGCGGCTTGCCCAGCACCATGCGCGCCTGCGGGTGCAGCAGGTCGGGCAAGAGATTGCGATAGCCGCCGTGCGCGTCGTTGGCCTTGATGGCCGTGGCACCGGCAGCCAGCGCACCACGGATGACGGCATTGGCTTCCTCGGTCATCCAGCGGCGCGCACGTTCATATTCGCCATTGCCGGCGCGGGTCTGCTCGGGATGGAAGACCCCCGCCACGCCTTCGATGTCGACGGAAACCAGGATGTTGACGCGTTTGTTCATAGAGAGGTTTTTCCAGGTAAATCGGGGTGCTCAGCCAGCCGATCACGCAGGCTGATCCGCACGTTGCCATCGCGCCCGCGCACCGTCTCGGCCGCGAAGAGCGCATGCACGATGGCCTGCTCCACGCTGTCGGCGGCGGCATGGAACAGCGGGTCCAGCAGGTGATCGGCCAGCAGGGTCATTTGCAGGCAGTCGGCGTCTGCCTCGATGCGTTGGGCGGTCGAGAAGGCCAATGCGATATCGCCGCTGCCATGTCCATAGGCCGATCCGGTCCGCGCCAGACCGGCACCGGCGCGGGTGGCCAGGCGCTTCAGTTGCCGTGCATCCAGCGGCGCATCGGTCGCCAGGACCATGATGATGGAGCCCTTCTCGGGCGCCGCATCGGGCGTTTCGGCAGCGGCCAGTCGCGCGCCGAGCGGATCACCGGCCAGGATCAGTTCTGACAGGCGGCCGAAGTTGGACAAGACCATTGCCCCGACGGTATAGGTCTGCGACGAAGCACCGGGACTGGCCACGCGTGAAGCCGTCCCGATGCCGCCCTTGAGACCGAAGCTGGACATGCCCCGCCCTGCCCCGACCGAGCCTTGCATCACTTCAGTCGACAAAGCCTGCAGGGCCGCCTCGAAGTGCGCGGGCTGTACCGCCATGGCCTGCAAGTCATTCAGATAGCCGTCATTGCATTCCAGCACCAGCGCATTGACCGTAGGCAGGCTGCGCCCGCATTCAGGATTGGCCCGCAGCGCATGCGCGATCTGCGCATTGAGCAGCGCACCGACAGCAAAGGTATTGGAGAGCGCAATGGGCGTTTCCAGCAAACCCAGCTCCTCCAGCTGCACCAGCCCGGCGCTCTTGCCGAAGCCATTGATGACGGCCGCAGCAGCGGGCAGCTTGTGGGTGAAGAGATTGCCGCCATGCGGGGCAATCACGGTCACACCGGTCTGCACTGCACCGGCCGCCAGCGTGCAATGACCGACCGTGACGCCGGCCACATCGCAGATGCTGTTGCGTGGACCGGCCGGCAGTGGGCCGATATGCGGGACCTGCAAGTTCATCATCAACGCTGGTCGATCTTGGGATCAAGCGCGTCACGCAAGCCGTCCCCCAGCAGATTGAAGGCCAGCACGGTGAGGAAGATGGCGATGCTGGGCACCAGCGCCACGTGCGGCGAGGTGACCATGTCGGCACGGGCTTCGTTCAACATCAACCCCCATTCCGGCGTCGGCGACTGCGCCCCCAGGCCCAGGAAGGACAGGCCGGCAGCGGTGATGATGGAGGTACCGATGCGCATGGTGAAATACACCACGATGGCCGAGATGGTGCCGGGGAAGATGTGCTTCCACATGATGGTCATGTCGGACGCGCCGATGCTGCGGGTCGCCTCGATGTAGGTGAGGTTCTTCAGTTGCAGGGTATTGCCGCGCACCAGGCGCGCAAAGGCCGGGATGCTGAACACCGACACCGAGATGATGACGTTGATCATGCCACCGCCCAGAATGGCAACGATGCCGATGGCCAGCAGGATACCGGGGAAGGCGAACAGCACGTCGCAGATACGCATGGTGATGCGGTCCCACCAACCTTCGTAGTACCCGGCCAGCAAACCGAAGACGGTACCGATCACCGCGCCGATGGCCACCGAGAAGAAGCCCGAGGCCAGCGAGATGCGGGCCCCCATCAGGATCCGACTGAAGATGTCACGGCCCAGCGAATCGACGCCGAACCAGTGGACCCAGGTGGGCGGCGAGTTCAGTGCATCGTAGTCGAAGAAATTCTCGGGATCGAAGGGAACGATCCAGGGCGCGATGATGGCGACGAGGATCAGCAGCAGGATGAACACGCCCGCATAGACAGCCAGGCGCTGCTTCTTGAACTTGCGCCAGAACTCGCGCCAGGGAGTGCGAATCTTCTGGCCGGAGGCCGCAACGGCGGCCGGATCGGGCGGCGGCAGGGGCGCACCGGTTTCGGATGTGGCGGCCAGAGGCGAATTGGAGAGCGACATGATTCCCCTCACTTGAAACGAATGCTGGGGTTGATCACGGCATAGAGCACGTCCACCACCAGGTTGATGAAAATGAATTCCAGCGAGAACAGCAGGATCTCGGCCTGGATGATGGGGTAGTCACGCATCTCGACGGCATCCACCAGCAGGCGTCCCATGCCCGGCCAGTTGAACACCACCTCGACCAGGATCGAGCCTCCCAGCAGGAAGCCGAACTGCAGACCCATCATGGTCACCACCGGGATGAGTGCATTGCGCAGGCAGTGCTTGATGACCACCACGGTTTCGGTCAGGCCCTTGGCGCGCGCGGTACGCACGAAGTCTTCCTGCAGGATCTCGATGAAGGAGGAACGGGTGAAGCGCGCCATCACCGCCGCCACCGCCGCCCCCAGGGTGAGCGAAGGCAGGATGTAGTGGCGCCAGGTATCGTCGCCCACGGTGGGCAGCCAGCCCAGCTTGACCGAGAAGATCTGCATGAGCAGGATGCCCAGCGAAAAGGCCGGGAAGGAAATGCCGGATACCGCCAGCGTCATGCCCAGGCGGTCCGGCCACTTGTTGCGCCAGACGGCCGAGGAAATGCCAATGATGAGACCGAACAGCACTGCCCAGATCATCGCCACGATGGTCAGCCACAATGTGGGCCAGAAGCGCGCGGCGATCTCTTCGGAGACCGGGCGCTTGCTGCGGATGGAGCGGCCAAAGTCGCCCTGGGCGGCCTTGACGAAGAAATTCACGAATTGTTCAGGCAGGGGCTTGTCCAGGCCGAGGTCGGCGCGCACCAGCGCCACCGTCTTGTCGTCGGCTTCGGGACCGGCCGCCAGCCGCGCCGGATCACCGGGCAGCAGGTGCACGAACAGGAAAACCAGGACCGCCACCAGCAACAGCGTGGGGATCAGGCCTAACAGGCGTTTGATGACGAAGGAAAACATGATGCTCTCTGAAGAAGGCCGCTGCCACGGTGGATCGAAGCCTTGCTTGTTGCGGCAACGGGCGCAGGCCCGTCGCAGGAATGCTGCCGGCGGCGCGCATGAGCACGCCGCCAGCCGGGTACTGCCGTCTTACTTGGTCAGCTCGATGTTCTCGAAATCGATCGCCTGGTCAGGCATCACGTAGACACCCTTGAGGTTCTTGTTGCGGGCATAGAGCAGCTTTTCGGTGACCAGGAAGGCCCATGGCGCATCTTTCCAGACTTGCTGCTGGGCGTCCTTGTAGAGCGCTTCCTTTTCCTTGCGGTCGGTCAGGGTCAGGGCCTTGGCGATGTCGGCATCCACCTTGTCGTTCTTGTAGTAGGCGGTGTTGTACAGACGCGGCGGCATGGACTCGGAGGCCAGCAGCGGACGCAGTGCCCAGTCGGCTTCGCCGGTGGAAGAGGACCAGCCGATGTAGAGCAGACGCACCGGTGCGGTGGCCGGGTCCTGCCAGCTTTCCACACGCTCCACGCGCTGGCCGGCTTCCAGGGCCTGGATCTTGGCCTTGATGCCCACCTGCGCCAGTTGCTGCTGCAGGAACTGGATGATCTTCACGGCAGTGCTGTGGGTATAGGCCGACCACAGTTCGGTTTCGAAACCGTTGGGATAGCCCGCTTCGGCCAGCAGGGCCTTGGCCTTCTTCACATCGTACGGCCACGGACCGGTCTTGAAGGCGTAGTCCACCCCCTGCGGCACCACCCCTTCCATCGGCGTGGCATATCCATTGAAGGCCACCTTCACCAGTGCCTGCTTGTTGATGGCGTAGTTGATGGCTTCGCGTACCTTGGGGTTGTCGAAGGGCTTCTGCTTGGTGTTCATCGACATGTAGCGCTGGATGATCGAGGGCGCCGAGATCACGTCCAGGTTGGACTTGCTCTTCAACAGGTCAGCCTGTTCGTAGGGCAGCGGATAGGTGAACTGCGCCTCGCCGGTCTGCATCATGGCCGAGCGGGCGTTGTTGTCGACCACCGGTTTCCAGATGATTTCATCGACCTTGGGATAGCCCTTCTTCCAGTAGCCGTCAAACTTCTCGACCTTGACGTAATCGGTCTGCTTCCATTCCACGAACTTGAAGGGGCCGGTACCGACCGGGTGGAAGGCGATGTCCTTGTTGCCGTATTGCTTCAGGGCGGTGGGCGAGATCATCACGGCCGAGGGGTGGGCCAGCACGTTGATGAAGGCCGAGAACGGTTCCTTCAGGACGATCTTGACGGTGTAGTCGTTGAGGATCTCGGTCTTGGCGATGCGGTTGAAGAGGTTGTAGCGCTTCAACTTGTTGTCCGGGTTGGTCACGCGGTCGAAGACGGCCTTGACCGCATCGGCCTTGAAATCGGTGCCATCCTGGAACTTCACGCCTTGCTTCAGGCGGATGGTGTATTCCAGGCCATCCTTGCTGACCAGGTAGCCTTCGGCCAGTACCGGCACCAGCTTCATGTCCTTGTCGAAACCGAACAGGCCCTGATAGAAGGACTTGGCCATGGACAGCGAGAGCGTGTCGTTGGCGTCATAAGGATCCATGGTGGTGAAGGTCGAATACACCGCCAGCGTCACGGTCTTGGCCGCAAACGCGTGCGCTGCGGCGAACTGCAGCGTGGTCCCGAGGGCCGCGACTGCCAGCCATTTGGCCGCCGATACACCCTTTTGAGTTGCTGTTGTAGACATGTGGTCTCTCCTGATCAGTAAAGCGAGGTTGGTACGACGTAGTTGGGTTTTACTGCGCTGACTGCATTTTGGTACAACAAGAACACGGACCGCCGCTCAAAAAGCGCCGGCAATACGGTGCTGGGCCACGAAGTGCCCGGGAGCCACTTCCCGCAAAGGCTCCACTTTGGGCTCATCGCCCACCAGCCGGATCGGGCTGGGAATTTCATCGGTCATCAGTTTCTTGCCCGGCTGGCGCAGGGTCGGATCGGCCACCGGCACGGCCGCCATCAGCTTGCGCGTATAGGGGTGCTGCGGATTCTCGAAAATCGCCCGGCGCGGACCGATCTCCACGATCTGCCCCAGGTACATCACCGCCACGCGGTGGCTGATGCGTTCCACCACCGCCATGTCGTGCGAGATGAAGATGAAGGAGATGCCCAGCTCGGCCTGCAGGTCCAGCATCAGGTTGACGATCTGGGCCTGGATCGACACGTCCAGCGCCGATACCGATTCATCGGCGATGACGATCTTGGGGTTCAGCGCCAGGGCGCGCGCAATGCAAATGCGCTGGCGCTGGCCGCCGGAGAATTCGTGCGGATAGCGCTGGCCGTGCTCGGGCGTGAGACCCACGCGGGTGAGCAAGGCATCCACGCGTTGCTGCGCGCCCTCCTTCATGCCGTGCACCAGCATCGGCTCCATGATGGAATAGCCGACCGTCATGCGCGGATCCAGCGAGGCGAACGGGTCCTGGAAGATGAACTGGATGTCGCGACGCAGCTGGCGCAATTCCGAACGCGGCAGTTGCGCCAGGTCACGACCACCGAACTCGACCTTGCCACCGGCGATGTCGACCAGGCGCAGCAGCGAGCGCCCGGTAGTGGACTTGCCGCAACCGGATTCACCGACGATGGCCAGGGTCTCGCCGGAGTAGAGATCGAAGCTGACCTTCTCCACCGCATGCACGCGCTGTCTGACGCGCCCGAAGATGCCGCTCTTGACATCGAAACGCGTGGTCAGGTCGCGCACCTTGAGGATGGGCTGGCGCTGGGCGGCAATCTCCGCCTGGGCCTGCAGTTCGCTGGCGATCAGGTCGGGGCGCACCTCGGCCTGGGGGGCGATGCCAAAGCGCAGCGGTTTGTCGGTGCCGCGCATGGAGCCCAGGCGCGGCACGGCGGCCAGCAGGGATTGGGTATAGGGATGGGCAGGGGCGGCAAAGAGTTGCCGGACTTCGTTCTCTTCCACCTTCTCGCCACGGCACATGACCACCACACGGTCGGCCACTTCGGCCACCACGCCCATGTCGTGGGTGATGAAGATCACGCCCATCTGCATCTCCTGCTGCAGCGAGCGGATCAGTTGCAGGATCTGCGCCTGGATGGTCACATCCAGAGCGGTGGTCGGTTCATCGGCGATCAACAAGGAGGGCTTGCAGGACAGTGCCATGGCGATCATCACGCGCTGGCGCATGCCGCCCGACAATTGGTGCGGATGGCGACCCAGCACACGCTTCGCTTCGGGGATACGCACCATCTCCAGCATGCGCAGCGCCTCGGCCTGGGCGGCAGCGCGGCTCATGCCCTGGTGCAGGCGGATCGATTCGGCAATCTGCTCGCCGACGGTGAAGACCGGATTGAGCGAGGTCATCGGTTCCTGGAAGATCATGGCGATCTCCGCGCCCCGGATGCTGCGCATGGTGGCGTTGTCGGCCTGCGCCAGGTCCAGCGACTGGCCGCTGCGGCGCAGGAACTGCAGGCTGCCGCTGGCGATCTTGCCACCGCCGTGTTCGATCAGGCGCATGATGGCCAGCGACGACACCGACTTGCCCGAGCCCGATTCACCGACGATGGCCAGGGTCTCGCCCTGATCGACGTGGAAGGACAGGTCACGCACCGCATCGACGGTGCGCTCGGAAGTGGCAAAGCGCACGTTGAGGTGACTGACGTCGAGCACGCGTTGGGACTGTTGCATCTTGATTCTCTCCTGCTCGGCCGTTCAGGCCGGTGCTGCGTAAATGGCGGTGACCGGAGCCAGTTCACCACGACCATAGGCGCGGTACATGCCTTCGGTATTGAAGGGCAAGGCCAGGTTGCCGTGGGCATCGATGGCGATCACGCCACCGCGTCCGCCCACCTTGGGCAAGGTCTCGAAGACCACGGCACGGCTGGCCTCTTCCAGCGACTGGCCGGCGTAGGCCATGCGCGCACCGATGTCATAACAGGCGGCAGTGCGCATGAAGGCTTCGCCGGTGCCGGTGGCCGACACGGCTACGGTGGCATTGTTGGCATAGCAGCCAGCGCCGATGATGGGCGAATCGCCCACGCGGCCAGGTTGCTTGTTGGTGATGCCACCGGTCGAAGTCGCCGCTGCCAGATTGCCGAACTGATCCAGCGCGACAGCGCCGACAGTGCCGAACTTGTGGTCAGGGTCGATGGGCTCCTTGGGCGCGGCGGCTTTTTCAGCGAAGGCGAACGAGGAAGCATCATGATCCAGCATGGCGCGCGACTGGCCGCGTACGCGCAGCCATTGCTCATGGCGGGCATCGGTATGGAAGTAAGCGGGTTCGACCGTGACCGCACCGTGGCGCGCCGCAAAGGCTTCGGCGGCAGGGCCCACCAGCAGGACGTGTTCGCTGTTTTCCATCACCGTGCGTGCAGCCAGGATGGGGTTGCGCAGATTGGTCACGCAGGCCACCGCACCCGAGGCGAGGTCGGCACCGTTCATGACACAGGCGTCCAGCTCATGCTTGCCTTCGCTGGTGTAGACGGCACCATGGCCGGCGTTGAAGAGCGGGCAGTCTTCCAGCAGGCGCACCGCTTCGGTGACGGCTTCCAGGGCCGAACCACCGGCATTGAGTACGGCCTGGCCGGCGGCCACGATGTCGGAGAGCGCCTGGTGATAGCGGGCCTCGTCCTCGACCGTGAGCGATGCGCGCGTGATGGTGCCTGCGCCGCCGTGGATGACAATTACCGGAGTGGTCATGCGTTGGTCTTTCCTTTGATTGGAGCGCGCCTGGCAGTCGCCCGCACGGGCTTGGCGACCGGCGTGGAGCCACCGCGCTGTTGCTGCTGGGCCAGGTACAGCCAGGGCAGCACGAATTCAGTCATTTGCGTAGCCGCCTGCACCGAGCGGCGCGCACGGTGCGCCACGGCATCGCACAGCGCCTGGATCAGGATCAGTGCAGCCGCATCCGAGGTCGGCGAGAGGCGGCCATCGGTCTGGGCATACAGGGTGACATCGGCCAGCGGCACCAGAGGAGAACCGGGCGTATCGGTCAGGGCCAGCACGCGCGCGCCCTTCTCCACCGCGCGCTGGGTCAGCCAGACGGTGTCGGCGGCATAGCGCGGAAACACCATCGAGATCACCAGGTCATCGCTGTCGAGCTTGAAGAACTGCCGCGCCGCCTGCGACGGCCCGCCCGCCATGGCCACCGAACTGACGGTGCGCACGTAGGGTTCCAGCGTATGGGCCATCAACCCGGACAGGTAGGCCGAGGCGCCGAAGCCGGTGATGAAGACGCGCTGCGCCGAGAGGATCATGTCGACCGCCTGCTCGCAATGCTCGGCGGTGAGCATGCGGCGCGTGGCTTCGATGTTGGCGATGTCGCTGTCGAAGGCCGCGGCCATGATCTCGGCGCTGGTGGCGCTGCGCTGTACCTGCTCGCGCAGCTTTTCCACCGGTGCCAGGGTGGTGGCGAAATCCGACACCAGCGCGGCACGGAAAGAGGCATAGCCATCGAAGCCCAGCGCATGGGCGAAGCGGTTGGCGGTGGCCACCGAGATCCCGGCTGCTTCCGACAGTTCGTCGATGGTCATGGTGGCGGCGCGGAAGGGATTGCCCAGCACATAATCGGCTGTCTTGCGGTGCGACTTGGACAGTTGCGGATACAGCTTGCCCACGGCCTGTGCTACCGCTCCGGCGCCCTGCAAACTGATGTTCTTCGGCTGATGTGTCACCGTCCGCTACCCCGTTGTCATTGAACTCACCGCCCTCCGCAAACAAAACACAAAAGAAATAAATCGTTTAAATCATTTATTTCGTTTGCAGAGAGCCCTGCCACCACTATTCTTGTCCTGTTGCGCCCGCTGATGCGGACGTCTTTATCATCGTGCAGGACATGTCATTTGCTTCAGTCCCGCCGAAAAAATGTAAATATATTTTCATTTTCCCCGAGAGTAAAGAAAAAATACTTTCAAAATTCGAATATCGATATAACGCACCAGAAGCACGCGATTGAGCGCATGAAATGCAGCAGATGTGCACCAGATGAAGGAAGATTCATGGCGCGGCGCACCAAAAATGACGCGGCGCGCGCCCTGGCGAAGACGATAAAATACGCTTCTTCATACCGTCCTGCCCGCCCATGAATATCCGTTTTCTTGAAACCTTCGTCTGGCTGGCCCGGCTGCGCAATTTCAGGCTCACCGCCGAGCGCCTGCACACCACGCAGGCTGCCGTTTCCAGCCGCATCGCCTCGCTCGAACAGGATTTCGGCGTACGGCTGTTCGACCGCAGCGCGCGCGAAGTGGCGCTCACTGCCGATGGCAGCAAGGCACTGGTCCACGCCGAGCGCATGGTCAAGCTCATGCGCGAGATGAAGGACGACATGTCCGACCGCGAAGTCTTTGCCGGCGTCATTCGCATTGGCGTCATCGAATCCATCGTGCACAGCTGGTTTCCGGATTTTCTCGGGCGCCTGCACCGGGCCTTTCCACGTCTGCAGATCGAGATCGTCAGCGACACCACCATCCACCTGCACGAGCAGTTCAGCAAGAGCAACCTGGACCTGGTGCTGCAGGCCGAACCGGTGATCGGTCCGCAGGTCAGCAACATTGCGCTGTGTGAATTCCCCATGCGCTGGGTCGGCAGCCCCAAGCTGGACATCGGCAGCGAGACGCTCTCGCTGAGCGACCTGGCGGCCTTCCCCATCATCAGCTTCGCCCGCAATTCCGGTCCGCACGCGGTGATCGAACGACTGTTCTCGGGCAGTGAGCGCGCAGAGCGCACCTTGCACATCAACTGCATCGCCTCGGTGGCCACCATGATCCGGCTGGCCACCGATGGCTTCGGCATCACCGCCCTGCCGCCGGCCATCATCCAGCGCGAACTCAACGAAGAGAGCCTGCATCTGCTGCGGGTCGATACCGAGTTCCCGGCGCTGGCGCTGATCGCCTGCTTCCGCTCGGACCATGAGAATCCGCTGACCGAAACGGTGGCGCGCATCGCCCAGGAAACGGCTTCCGACTTCGCACTCAATTGGGGCCAGGAGATTGCGCGACTGCCCGCCCCGCTTGGCTGACATGGCCCGTCCTCCCGCCTGCAGGCTGCGCTGCGCGCCGATCTGCACCGGCGTGCGGGCAGCACCATGCTGAGGCAAAACGCGCCCTGCTTTTGCTCATAAGATTTTTCAATCAATCCTGTTCAGATTTTCTTGTTGGACAGCGCCCGCCCTGCCTCTCCATACTGAATTGAGACCGGCGCCTTTGCCTTTGGGCGGCAACCGGCACCTGACCGGTCCTGCCGTACCGGGACCGACACCCTACCCGTCCATCCATGCAGAACACAACACGGCGCCGCATAGCGGACGCCGGCCACACTTGAGGAGGTTTTCCATGTCGTATTCCCCATCCGCTGCGGCCACCGCAGCGCCCTCTGCCAGCGCTGCAGCCAGCCTGGAAGCCACCTACGGCAAGATCGCCTGGCGCCTGATTCCCTTCCTGGTTTTCCTGTTCGTGCTGGCCTGGATCGATCGCGTCAACGTCGGCTTCGCCAAGCTGCAGATGCTGCAGGACCTACAGTTCTCGGAAGCGGTGTACGGGCTGGGCGCGGGCATCTTCTTCATCGGCTATTTCCTCTTCGAGGTGCCCAGCAACCTGCTGCTGGAAAAGATCGGCGCGCGCAAGACGCTGGCGCGCATCACCATCCTCTGGGGCCTGGCCTCGATGGCCATGGCCTACGTCACCACGCCGACGAGCTTCTACGTCCTGCGCTTTTTGCTCGGCATCTTCGAGGCCGGCTTCTTCCCGGGCGTGGTGCTGTATCTCACTTACTGGTTCCCGGCACAGCGCCGCGCCCGCGTCAATGGTCTGTTCATGACCTCGTTCGCCATCGCCGGTGCGGTCGGCGGCCCCATTGCCGGCTTCATCATGAGCAGCATGGAAGGCGTGGGCCATCTGGCCAACTGGCAGTGGCTCTTCATCATCGAAGGCATTCCTTCCATCCTGGCCGGTTTTGCCGTGCTGGCCTGGCTGCCGGAAAAGCCGGCCAATGCCAAATGGCTGACCGAAGCCGAGAAGAGCGCCGTCACCCAGGTGCTGGCCGCCGAGAACAGCGCACCGGGCAAGCATTTCTCCTTCAAGGATGCCTGTAGCAATTACCGTGTCTGGATCTGCGCGGCCGTGTATTTCTGCGTGGTCAGCGGCAATGCCACCATCGCTTTCTGGGCCCCCTCGATCATCAAGGAAATCGGCATCAAGGGTAACCTGCACATCGGTCTGATCTCCGCCATCCCCTTCGTGGCCGGCACACTGGCGATGATCTGGAACGGCTTCCACTCCGACAAGACCGGCGAGCGCCGCCTGCACAGCGCCATCGCCACGCTCATCGCCTGCCTCGGCCTGATCGCCACCGGCATGACACTGGGCAACGCCACCCTGGCCCTGTGCTCGCTGACCCTGGCAGCCATCGGCATCCTGGCGGCCTTCCCGGTGTTCTGGTCGATCCCCGGCGCCTTCCTGGCCGGCACCGCAGCGGCCGGCGGCATCGCCCTCATCAACTCCATCGGCAACCTGGCCGGCTTCGTGGCCCCCTACATGATCGGCGCATTGAAGACCAGCACCGGATCGCTGTCCTCGGGCCTGTACTTCGTGGCGGCATTGGAGTTCCTCGCCAGTTTCCTGGTGGTGGTGTGCGTCAAGAAGCACTGATTTCCCCTGGCTGGCCGCCTCCCCCGGCCAGCCTCTCCTGATTCACCCTGTTGGAATGAAACCTCATGAAGCTGACTTTTACCCTCCCCGACCAATCCACCCTCCAGACCGACATCGACACCCTGGTCATCGCCGGCTGGGCCGGCCGCGACATGGCGGCCATCGAGCATCACATCGAAGAACTGGAAGCGCTGGGCATTTCACGTCCCAGTGCGGTGCCCCTGTTCTACCGCGTCTCGGCCAACCAGCTCTCGCAGGCGGCCCGGGTGCAGGTGCTGGGCGAAGCGTCCTCAGGCGAAGTGGAGACCTTCGTCTTCAACAGCGGCGGCGAGCTCTATGTCTCGATCGCCTCCGACCACACCGACCGCAAGCTGGAAGCGCACAGCGTGGCCTTCTCCAAGCAGGCCTGCGTCAAGCCCGTGGGCAGCAGCGCGTGGAAGCTCTCGGAGGTGGCCGACTACTGGGATGAACTGGTGATCCGCTCCTGGATCGAGGAAGACGGCACCACCCGGCTCTATCAGGAAGGCACACTGGCCTCGCTGCGCACGCCGGCCGACCTGATCGCGCGCTTCACCGACGGCAGGGCCACCCTGCCCGAGGGTTGCGGCATGACCTGCGGCACCGTGGGTGCCATCGGCGGCATCCGTCCTGCGGCGGCCTTCACGATGGAATTGTTCGACCCGCGCCGCGAGCGTGCGCTGCGGCACCACTACGTGTCCGAGTCGCTGGCCGAAGTGGCCTGATCCGCTTGGTGGGATGCGCTTGGCAATGCGATACTTGCGCATCCTTCTGCCTGTCTTCGTCCGACCTCACCGAATTGCCTCATCATGCCCAGCACACTGTCCCAACTGGCCGCCGACCTCGATGCCGGCCGCATCACTTCCCTGCAACTGACCGAACAAGCCCTGGCCCGCATCGCCGATCCGGCGGGCGAAGGCGCCCGTGTCTTCACCAGCGTCTACGCCGAACAGGCGCGCGCTGCCGCCCGCGCCTCCGATACCCTGCGCGCGGCCAAGCTGTGCCGCTCGCCGCTGGAAGGTGTACCGGTCTCGGTCAAGGATCTGTTTGACGTCGCCGGCGAGACCACGCTGGCCGGTTCGGTCGTCTTGCGCGGCAAGCCCGCTGCCGCCGCGCATGCGGTCGTGGTGCAGAATCTGCTCAAGGCCGGTGCCATCGTCATCGGCAAGACCAACATGACCGAGTTCGCCTACTCCGGCCTGGGCATCAACCCGCATTACGGCACCCCGCAAAATGCCTGGGAGCGCAACGTGGAAGGTGGCCGCATTCCCGGCGGCTCCTCTTCCGGTGCGGCCATCTCGGTCACCGATGGCATGGCCTTCGCCGCCGTCGGTTCGGATACTGGCGGCTCGGTGCGCATCCCCTCGGCGCTGAACGGCCTGACCGGTTTCAAACCCACGGCAGCGCGTGTGTCCATGCAGGGTGTACTGCCACTGTCCGCTTACCTGGACTCGATTGGCCCGCTGGCTGTATCGGTAGAATGCTGTGCCATCATGGATGCTGTACTGGCCGGTGAAGCGTATGTGTCTGTGGTGGCTCACCCGCTGCGCGGCCTGCGTCTGCTGGCCCCGACCAACATCGTGCTGGACGGCATGGATGAGACCGTCGGCAAGGCCTACCGCGCGGCCCTGGACAAGCTCGCCGCTGCGGGTGCCGTCATCGTCCAAGCCGAAGTCCCCGCCTTCAATGCCCTGGCCGCCATCAATGCCAAGGGCGGCTTCACGGCAGCCGAAGCCTATGCGTGGCACCGCGCCCTGATCGCCGAGAACGCGGCCGGCTACGACCAGCGCGTGGTCTCGCGCATCCTGCGCGGCAAGGACATGAGTGCGGCCGACCTGCTGGACGTGCTGCACGCCCGCCCGCGCTGGATCGCCAAGGTGCAGGCGCAACTGGCCGGCTACGATGCGCTGGTCATGCCGACCGTGCCCATCGTGGCGCCACGCATTGCCGAACTGCAAGCCAGCGACGATGCCTACTATGCCGCCAACGGCAAGATGCTGCGCAATCCCACGCTGATCAACTTCCTCGATGGCTGTGCGGTCTCCCTGCCCTGCCATGCCGCAGGCAGCGCCCCGGTTGGTTTGTCACTGGCTGCCGCCGGTGGCGCGGACAAGCGCCTGCTCTCGATGGCCCTGGCGGTGGAAGGACTGCTGGCTGCCTGAGCCCCGCATGGGCCCCTCTGATTGCCCCTCTGACAAGGCTTGCGTGCGCGCAAGCCTTTTTTGTGCGCGTTTTTAACAGGATTTACGGGCTGTTACCGACAAGTATTGCCCCGTAGGGAACATTCCGCCGCGCCGGACGCCGAATCCCCGGAATTTTCATTAGAATGCGCTTTTGCAGCGCACGATGGCCCTCTGCCGGGCCGGCGCTGAATGAACAGACAACAACCCTCCGGCATCAGCCACGACCACTCATCTGCATGGCAACCAAAAAAACCACCCCGTCCGATTACAGTGAATCATCGATCCGCGTCCTCAAGGGACTGGAGCCGGTCAAGCAGCGTCCGGGCATGTACACCCGCACCGAGAACCCGCTGCACATCCTCCAGGAAGTGATCGACAACGCCTCCGACGAAGCGCTGGGCGGCTACGGCAAGAGCATCATCGTCACCATCAATGCCGACGGCAGCGTCAGCGTGGAAGACGATGGACGCGGCATCCCGGTCGGCCTGCACCCGGAAGAAAAGGTCCCGACCGTCGAGATCGTCTTCACCCGCCTGCACGCGGGCGGCAAGTTCGACAAGGGCTCGGGCGGCGCCTATGCCTTCTCCGGCGGCCTGCACGGCGTGGGCGTGTCGGTCACCAATGCCCTGGCCACGCGCCTGGAAATCACGGTCTGGCGCGAAGGTGGCGTACATACCCTGGCCTTCTCGGGCGGCGACGTCATCGAGAAACTACAGTCGCGCCCCGCCACCCGCGACGACAAGAAATCCGGCACGCGCGTGACCGTCTGGCCCGACGCCAAATATTTCGACTCGGCCACCATTCCGCTGGGCGAGCTGCAACGCCTGCTGCGCTCCAAGGCGGTGCTGCTGCCGGGCGTGAAGGTCACGCTCATCAACGCCAAAACCGGCGACACCCAGAACTGGCAGTACGACCAGGGCCTGCGCGGCTATCTGATGGAGCAGTTGGCCCAGACCGGCAGCGGTGAAACCCTGATCCCGCTGTTCGAAGGCGAACAGTTTGCCGGCAAGGATGCCGAAGGCTTTGCCGAGGGCGAAGGCGCCTCCTGGGTGGTGGCCTGGACCGAAGAAGGCGCCGTGGTGCGCGAATCCTACGTCAACCTGATCCCCACCTCCAACGGCGGCACCCACGAATCGGGCCTGCGCGAGGGCCTGTTCTCGGCGGTCAAGAGCTTTGCGGAAATGCACTCGCTGCTGCCCAAGGGCGTGAAACTGCTGGCTGAAGACGTGTTTGCGCGCGTCTCCTTCGTGCTCTCGGCCAAGGTGCTGGACCCGCAATTCCAGGGCCAGATCAAGGAGCGCCTGAACTCCAGAGATGCCGTGCGACTGGTCGCCGGTTACTCGCGTCCGGCGCTGGAACTGTGGCTGAACCAGCACGTGGAATACGGCAAGAAGCTGGCCGAACTGGTCATCAAGCAAGCCCAGAGCCGCCTGCGCTCGGCGCAAAAGGTCGAAAAGAAGAAATCTTCAGGTGTGGCCGTGCTGCCGGGCAAGCTGACCGATTGCGAATCCTCGGATGTGACGCGTAATGAAATTTTCCTGGTCGAAGGCGACTCTGCCGGTGGCTCCGCCAAGATGGGCCGCGACAAGGAATTCCAGGCCATCCTGCCCTTGCGCGGCAAGGTCTTGAACGCCTGGGAAACCGAGCGCGACCGCCTCTTCGCCAACAACGAAATCCACGATATCGCGGTGGCCATCGGTGTCGATCCGCATGGCATCAACGATACGCCTGATCTCTCCGGCCTGCGCTACGGCAAGATCTGCATCCTGTCCGATGCGGACGTGGACGGCTCGCACATCCAGGTGCTGCTCTTGACGCTGTTCTTCCGCCACTTCCCCAAGCTGATCGAGAACGGCAACATCTGCGTGGCGCGCCCGCCGCTGTACCGCGTGGACGCGCCCGCACGCGGCAAGAAGCCGGTGCAGAAGCTCTACGCCCTGGACGATGGCGAACTCGAAGCCATCGAAGACAAGCTGCGCAAGGATGGCCTCAAGGAAGGGGCGTGGAGCATTTCCCGCTTCAAGGGCCTGGGCGAGATGAATGCCGAGCAGTTGTGGGAAACCACCATGAACCCCGACACCCGCCGCCTGTTGCCGATCAGCTTCGGCGAGCCCGGCGTGCAGACTTCCGAAGAGCGCTTCAACATGCTCATGGGCAAGGGCGAAGCGGCCTCGCGCCGTGCCTGGATCGAAGAGCACGGCAACGAAGCCGAAGCAGACATCTGACATGCCCCGCGCCGCGTTCCTGTCCACCAGCGTGTTCGCCACCGCCCTTCTCGGCGGGGTGACACTGCTGTGTACTGGACCGGTACAGTCGCAGCAAGTGGTCCGGTACACCGATGCCGATGGTGTATCGCACATGCGGGTGGAAGCAACGGACACCGGCAAGGATGGCAGCAGCAAGGACAGCGGCAGCAAGAAGCCCAGGACCATTGTGTACCGGTACACCGACGCCGATGGTGCGGTCCACTTTTATGCCCAGGCGCTGGACGATCCGGACAAGCTCATGGCCAGCAGCGCCTCACTGTTGAACCATCCTGGCAGCAAGGAAGCGGTCACCCCCGCCGATCCGCCCTTCGTACGTACCATGCTGGCCCATCGCGATGCGCGCAAGTACGATGGCCTGCTCACCGATGCGGCCAGGGAATTCGGTCTGGATGCCGCGCTGCTCAAGGCGGTGCTGACGGCTGAATCCGGCTTCAATGCCAAGGCGGTATCCAGCAAGGGCGCAGTCGGCCTGATGCAGATTCTGCCCGACACCGCCGAGCGCTACGGCCTGCAAGGCGACCGCCGCAAGACCCTGCACCAGAAGCTGACCGACCCGAAGATCAACATCCGCCTGGCCGCGCGCTACCTGCGCGATCTGTTGGCAATGTTCCCGCAGCATGTGGAACTGGCCATTGCGTCCTACAACGCCGGGGAAGGCACAGTGCAGAAATACGGCAACAAGATTCCGCCCTATCCCGAGACCCAGGGTTATGTGCGGCTGGTGTCGCGCTTCTATGAACTGTATCGCCCGGCCGGTGCGCTGCGCATTGCCGCCGGTGAGCGCGGCCATGCCGACGCCCCCGGCAATGCGCGCCTGAAGGTGACACTGCCGCCGCGCGAGCCGACCCTCAACGATTAACCCTGTCATCACGAACACAACAAGACAAGCTCCATGACCGATCAACCGACCCTGTTTGACCAAGCTCCGACTGCGCCCGATGGCCAATCGCTGACGCTGTCCACCTTCGCCGAACGCGCCTATCTCGATTACGCGATCTCGGTGGTCAAGGGCCGCGCCCTGCCCGACGTGGCCGATGGCCAGAAGCCGGTGCAGCGCCGCATCCTCTACGCGATGAATGAACTGTCGCTGAACTCGGCGGCCAAGCCGCGCAAGTCCGCCGCCGTGGTCGGCGATGTGCTGGGCAAGCTGCACCCGCACGGCGACCAATCGGTGTATGACGCGCTGGTGCGCATGGCGCAGGATTTCTCGCTGCGCTATCCCTTGATCGACGGCCACGGCAACTTCGGTTCGCGCGATGGCGATGGTGCTGCGGCGATGCGCTACACCGAAGCGCGCCTGACACCGATCAGCAAGTTGCTGCTCGATGAAATCGACATGGGCACGGTGGAGTTCCAGCCCAACTACGACGGTTCCACCGAAGAACCGCGCCTCTTGCCGGCGCGCCTGCCCTTCCTGCTCTTGAACGGCGCCTCCGGCATTGCGGTGGGCATGGCCACCGAGATTCCTTCGCACAATCTCATCGAAGTGGCCAGGGCGGCCGTGGCAATGATCCGCAATCCCAAGATCACGCATGCCGAGCTGATGGAACTGATCCCCGGCCCGGACTTCCCCGGTGGCGGCCAGATCATCACCCCGACGTCGACCATCGCCGAGATGTACCAGAGCGGCCGTGGCAGCCTGAAGGTGCGTGCGCGCTGGAAGATCGAAGACCTGGCGCGCGGCCAGTGGCAGGCGGTCATTACCGAACTGCCGCCGGGCGTGTCCTCGCAGCGCGTGCTGGAAGAAATCGAAGAACTGACCAACCCCAAGCTCAAACTCGGCAAGAAGTCGCTCACGCCCGAACAGCAAAACCAGAAGGCCACCATCCTCGGCCTGCTCGACGCCGTGCGTGACGAGTCCGGCCGCGAAGCGCCGGTGCGCCTGGTGTTTGAGCCCAAGTCCAAGAACCAGGACCAGACCGAGTTCATGAACACGCTCTTGGCACAGACCTCACTGGAGACCAGCGCCTCGCTGAACCTGGTGATGATTGGCGGCGATGGTCGTCCACGCCAGAAGAGCCTGAACGACATCCTGACCGAGTGGATCAGTTTCCGCTTCGAGACGGTGACCCGCCGCACGCAGTTCCGCATGCAGAAGGTCAACGACCGCATCCACATCCTCGAAGGCCGGGAAGCGGTGCTGTTGAACATCGACAAGGTCATCCGGATCATCCGCGAATCGGACGAACCGAAGCCGGCCCTGATGGATGCCTTCAAACTCTCCGACCGTCAGGCCGAAGACATCCTGGAAATCCGCCTGCGCCAGCTGGCGCGACTGGAAGCCATCAAGATCCAGCAGGAACTGACCGAGCTGCGCAGCGAGAAGACCACGCTGCAGGATCTGCTGGACAATCCTTCCTCGATGAAGCGTCTGGTCATCAAGGAAATCGAAGGCGACGCCAAGACCTATGGCGACGCCCGCCGCACCATCATCAAGGAAGCCGAGCGCGCCACCTTCGAGCAGAAGGTGATCGATGAACCGGTGACGGTGATCATTTCGCAGAAGGGCTGGGTGCGTGCGCGCACCGGCCATGGCCACGATGCGACGCAGTTCACCTTCAAGGCCGGCGACAGCCTGTATGGCGCCTTCGAGTGCCGCACCGTGGACAACCTGCTGGCCTTTGGCTCCAATGGCCGGGTCTACACGATTGCAGTCAATGCGCTGCCCAATGCGCGTGGTGATGGTGTGCCTGTGACGACCCTCATCGAGCTGGCCAGCGGCAGCAGCATCCAGCATTATTTTGCTGGTCCGGCTGATACCACGCTGTTGCTGGCGTCTGACGCGGCGGCTGGTTTCATCGCCAAGGCGTCCGACATGTTTGGCCGGGTCAAGGGTGGCAAGAGCTTCTTCACGCTGGACGAAGGCGCCCTGCCGCTGGCACCCAGCGTGGTGGCCGCTGACGCCAGCGCCGTGGCCTGCGTCTCGGCCAATGGCCGCTTGCTGGTGTTTGGCCTGGACGAGATGAAGACGCTGTCTTCCGGTGGCCGTGGCGTGAACCTGATGGAGCTGGAAAAGAACGAGAAGCTGGTCGCCGCCCAGGCCATCAGCCAGAAGGGTGTGGTGGTCCATGGTACCGGCAACATGAGCAAGCCCAAGGAGATTGCCTTGAGCGGCGAGAAGCTGCTGGCGCACGTGGGCAAGCGTGCCCGCAAGGGACGTGTGCTGGAGTCGCGGATCAAGGCGGTGGGGTTGCGTTCGCAGGGTTGATGTCCGGTTTCTTTTTGCGGTGAAGTCGCCCCCTGCGCAGTTTGGCAGGGGGCGATTTTTTTGATGGCTTGCATAACTGATTGCTTCGCGGGCAAGGGGCGTTCGAAGCATTTCGAATGCGGGTTGGAGTTTTGGGTGTTGGCGTGGAAGAGCCATCGCCCGCTGGGGAGAATGCGCGCTCATTGTTGAAAGCGAGGAGCGTGCAAGATGAAAATCATCGGATGGATTCGTGAAGGCGACCGGGCCGCTTGCGGCGCAGCGGTTATCGAGGGCGACCCGACCTGTCGCAGTCATGGACGCGCTTATGCGTTCGTCGGTGCGCGAATGGCTTGCCCCAAGAATTGCGTCATTGCGCAAGGGTTCGTGCGCTCGACGCTGACCAATGGACGTGCGCAGGTTATTCATGGCATGAAAACCAGTGGCGGCTGCCCCTGCCTGTCCACGCTAAACGACATTGATGGTGTAGGGAATAGCGGTGACGAACAGATCCACCTCACAACTCCACAGATTGAAGGAGTCCCGTACTACGCCGAAACAGCAGATGGATGCAGATTTTCCGGCCGCATTGAAGTTGAAGGACTGCTACCTCGGATCGCTACTGATGACGAAGATGAATACGCAGTTTATTGGGCGGATGAAGCCCTCGCCAAGATGCAAAAGGCCGCATCATGACGACCAAAAAGCTGATGCAGCAGGCCAGGGTGCGCACAAACACGATCAAGGACTCGGTGTGCCGGATTGAGGTCCCTTCCGTAAGCTTCTCCGATCTGTGGAACGCCTACCCCGGAGGCAATCCCTGCGATGGAAAAGACAAGAACGGAGAGCCAACCTTTAGCGATCAGTGTGCTATCCGGGTTGGCGTCGCGTTAAAGAACGCCGGAGTGACCTTCAAATCCTACCCAAGTAAAGGAAAGTGCTGGTTCAAAGGGCATACTGATCACGTCTTGAGGGCCAAGGAGCTTGCCGAATGGCTCAAGCTTCAACCCTTTGTAGGCTGCACAAAGCCCATCGACATAAAAGGCACTGGTTGGCAAGGCCGAATCAAGGGCAAAACGGGGATCGTCTATTTCGCAGATTACTGGCGCCGAACAAATAGCAATGGTGCTGCAGAACGTCAACCCACTGGCGATCATATTGATCTCTGGAATGGCAGCAGGTTGACGACAGGTAGCGGTAGCTTGCGAGCAAGACTTACGACATTCAGCAGATTTACGCTAGGTTTCGATAACGGCCTCATCTATTCGGATCTCGGCCAGGCGACCCAGATTCTCTTTTGGGAGATCAAATGAAAGGCTGCTTTGCACTGCCATTGCTAAGCATATGGGGCCTTGCGTGCGGCAGCGTCGTGGGAACCCTCAGCGCCGCGTTCGTCGCCAATTGTGGAGAAAGCTGTCCCGATGATCCTCTTCTGTGGGCGCTGGGATGCTTTCTCGCTTTTCCCGCTATCGCCCACATTATCCGCAGCAAGACGCGGCACACGTTAGCCAATACAGCGTTGATCGCCATGGGCCTTGCAGCAATCGTTCTGTTGCCGGCCCTCTCGATCTACGGCTACAAGCTTCACAAGGGATATTGGAAACTGTACGCGAAGCAGGTGCATCCAGATATCGAATACAGCCTCATGGTAATTTCTGAAGTGCCGCTCCCCTCTCTTGGCATCGCTGAGGCTGAACGGTGCGTCATCAGTAACGACCTGCGTTGCGGCGAGAACCCGGAAGTGATTCCAGCCCTTTGCCAAAGCGGATTCGTGTCACTACCACGAAAGCATTGGCCCTCTTTCAAGCGACTGCCGAAAGAAGATCTGCAAGGTCTCGTACCTGACGATGATGGCCAAAAATATTTTTTAAATGATTTATGCCGACAATAACAGGCATCAGTGACTCAAACATGAATAACATCACGGCTGCGGTTTCTCATCATGAGCCTGAAATCACCGAACTGCGCGCTGATCCTGCGTTGGCAGCCGAATACCTGAAAGCGGCTGCAGAATTGCTCGACAAGCCGGATGACCGCCCTGCCGCATTGCCGACATTGCGCGCAGTGTGCGAAGCGTATGGTGGCACTGGCGTCCGAAGCCGCCCTCACCCAATCGCCACCGACACCCGATACACCAACACCCCCAGCAATCCAAACGCCCCCGCCAGCATGCAGTACGGCCCCCACGCGCGGGCGCGCATGCCATAGCCGATCAGGAGCAGCGCAATGCTGATGACGGGTATCCAGGTGGATGGGCTGTTGAAATCCATGATGCTTGCTCCTTGTCGATGACGTCGCTAATCAACCATCTCCGTACACGGGCGCTGCCACTGCACGCCCGCTTCTCCATCACGCCATCTGGCTGATGGTCTTCCTGAACCGGCCCAGTGCAGCTACAAACAGGACCAGGCCAATTGCCAGGATAGCCAGTAGCTGCGGCCAGATCACTTCCAGGCCAGCGCCCCGGTACAGTATGGCTTGCCCCGCCGCTACAAAATGCGTCGTCGGGGCGGCCAGCATGATGTCCTGTACCGGTACAGGCATGCTCTCGCGCGGCGTGGAGCCGCCCGACAGCAATTGCAGCGGCAGCAGCACCAGTACAGTCAACATCCCGAACTGCGGCATCGAGCGCGCCAGCGTGGCCATGAAGATGCCCATCGAGGTGGTGGCAAACAGATGCAGCACCGTCACCAGCATGAACAACGCCAGCGAACCTTCAATCGGTACCTGCAACGCCATGCGTACGATCAGCAGCAGCGAAGTCAGCGCCGCCAGGGCCACGACCGAGCCCATCGCCCACACCTTGGCCAGCATGATCTCGGCCGGGCTCACCGGCATGACCAGCAGGTGTTCGATGGTGCCGTGCTCGCGCTCGCGGATGAGCGCAGCACCGGTCAGGATGATGGAGAGCATGGTGACGTTGTTGATGATCTCCATGAGCGAACCAAACCAGGATTGCTCCAGGTTGGGATTGAAGCGCATGCGCAAGGCCAGCCCGACCGGCGTCTCGCTGGCGGCCTCGCTACGGCGCACGAATTGCGTCACCTCGCTGGTCACCATCTGCTGGATGTAGCTGTTGCCGGTGAAGGCCTGGCTCATGCGCGTGGCATCCACGTTCAACTGCACCGCCGGGGCGCGCCCGGCCAGCACATCGCGCTGAAAGTCAGCCGGGATGTCCAATACGAAGGTGTAGTCGCCCGCATCCAGCCCGGCATCGGCCTGGCGCGCCGTCACCAGCCGTGCCACCTTGAAATGCGGCGGATAAAACAATGACGCAATGCGCGCCGACAGCGGCGAACCATCATTGTCGACGATGGCGATGGCCGCGTTGTGCAGACTCTCCGGCATGGCCGTGGCGGCCACATAGATCGAGAGCGTGAAGGTGTAGGCGATCAACACCAGCATGGCCGGATCGCGCAGCAGGCTCCACAGCTCCTTGATGCCTAGGCGAAAAATATTGGACAGGCTGGCCGGCGCGCGTCGCATCTCATTGCTCCTGCTTCTTCAACAGCAGCACCGACAAACCCAGGATCACGGGCGCGGCCACCACCAGCGGCCAGAACGAGGCGTTCAGGTCGCCCAGGCCGAGCGCCTTGCTGAACACGCCTCGGCTGATGGTGAGCAAATGCGTGGCCGGATAGACCTGCCCGATCAGGGCGCCCATGCCTTCGAGCGAGGAAACCGGATTCAACAGGCCGGCAAACTGTACGCAGGGAATGATGGTGCCGATCATGGTCACGAACACGGCCGCAATCTGGCTGCGGGTGAAGGTCGAGGCCAACAGCCCAAAACCGGTGGAGCAGATCACGAAGACCAGCGCCGCCAGCGTCAGCGTGAAGAGACTGCCCTTGACCGGCACCCCGAACACGGTCACCGCCAGCAACGTCAGCATGGCGAAATTGAGCATGCCCAGGACCAGATAGGGCAACTGCTTGCCGAGCAGGAATTCGATGCGCGTGACCGGCGTGACGTAGAGATTGAGGATAGAACCCAGCTCCTTCTCGCGCACCACCGACAGCGCCGTCAGCATGGCCGGGATCATCATCAGCAGCAGCGGGATGATGGCCGGCACCATGGCCGGCAGGCTCTTCACATCCGGGTTGTAGCGATAGCGCGTCTCGATGGCGGCGGCCTGCGCCAGTGGCTGGCCCAGGCGGTGTGTGGCCATGTCGGCCAGCCACAGTTGATGGATGCCCTGCACGTAGCCGCGCACGGTCTCGGCACGGGTGGGCATGGCGCCGTCTACCCAGGCCCCGATTTCCACCGGCTTGCCACGGGCAATGTCGCGGGCAAAGCCTGAGGGGATCTCGATGGCCAGCGAAATCTCGCCGCTGCGCATGCGGCGGTCCAGGTCCGGGTAATCGCTGATGGGCGGCCGTTCGATGAAGTAGCGCGACCCCGAGAGATTGAGCGCATAGTTCTGGCTCAGGCCGGTCTGGTCGCGGTCGAGCACGGCGTAGCTGAGGTTTTCCACATCGAGGTTGATGCCATAGCCGATGATGAACATCAGGATCACCGACCCCAGCAAGGCCAGCGTGGCACGCACCGGGTCACGCCGCAGTTCCAGGCTCTCGCGCTGGCTGTAGCTCAGCGCCCGGCCCAGGCGGGTACGCAGGCTTGCGCGGCGCAAGGCGGGCTGCATGGAGGGGCGGTTTGAGGCCGATGTGAACTTTGCTTCAGGTACCGACGTCGCCGCGCCCTTCCCCGCCGCCTCTTCCAGATAGGCGATGAAGGCTTGTTCCAGATTGGCAGCACCGCGCTGGCGGATCAGTTCGTCGGGGGTGGCGCTGACCAGCACGCGGCCGGCGTGCATGAGCGAGATGCGATCGCAGCGCTGGGCCTCGTTCATGAAATGGGTGGAAATGAAAATGGTCACCTGGTCGCGGCGTGCCAGATCGATCATCAGCTGCCAGAACAGGTCGCGCGCAATCGGGTCCACGCCCGAGGTGGGCTCATCCAGGATCAGCAGTTCCGGCTTGTGCACCATCGCCACGGCCAGCGACAGGCGCTGGCGAATACCCAGGGGCAGGCTCTCGGGCAGGCTGTCCATCACCTCCAGCAGGCCGAAGCGCTGCGCCATCTCCTCGGTACGCGCATCGATCTGCTCGGGTGGTACGCGGTACAGGCGCGCATGCAGGATCAGGTTCTGGCGCACGCTCAGTTCGCCATACAGCGAAAAGGCCTGCGACATGTAGCCTACGCGCGCACGCGTGGCCATGTCGCGCGGATCGACGGCCTGGCCGAACAGCCAGGCCTGGCCTTCGCTGGCGGGCAGGAGGCCGGTCAGCATCTTCATGGTGGTGGACTTGCCGCAACCGTTGGAGCCGAGAAAGCCGAAGATCTCGCCGCGCCGGATGCGAAAGTCCACATGATCCACCGCCATGAAGTCGCCAAAGCGCATGGTCAGGCCGCGCGCTTGGATGGCGATGTCGGCCTCGCGTGCCGGGTCCGGCGGTGTCACCTGCACCGGCTGATGGCCGCGCCGCTGGTCGGGCGGCAGCAAGGCGATGAAGGCCTCTTCCAGCGCGGCGGTGCCGGTGCGGGCGTGCAGTTCAGCGGGGGTGCCGGTGGCCAGCACCTGGCCAGCGTTCATGGCGACCAGGAAATCGAAGCGGTCAGCCTCCTCCATGTAGGCGGTGGCGACGATGACGCTCATGCCGGGACGTTGCTGGCGGATATGTCCGATCAGGGACCAGAACTGCGCGCGCGAAAGCGGATCGACGCCGGTAGTGGGCTCGTCCAGGATCAGCAGATCGGGATCATGGATCAGCGCGCAGCACAGTCCCAGCTTCTGCTTCATGCCGCCGGAGAGCTTGCCCGCTGGCCGTGCCAGGAAAGGCGCCAGGCCGGTGCCGGTAGTGAGCGTATCGATGCGGCTGCGGCGCTCCTGTGCGGACTGGCCGAACAGGCGTCCGAAGAATTGCAGGTTTTCTTCGACGGAAAGCGTGGGATAGAGATTCTTGCCCAGCCCTTGCGGCATGTAGGCGATGCGCGGACAGACCTGCTCACGATGCGCGGCGCGGCGCATGTCGCCGCCCAGCACCTCCACCTCGCCCTGTTGCAAGGCGCGCGCACCGGCCACCAGTGACAGGAGGCTGGATTTGCCCACGCCATCGGGCCCGATCAGGCCGACCATGCAGCCAGCCGGAATCTCCAGCGATACCGCCTGCAAGGCCGGCTTGCTGCCATAGTGCAGCGACACGCCCGACAGGCGCGCCACCGGGCCCTGGCCGCGCGACTCCTTCATCGCGGGACCTGCACCGCCAGCGTGGCCGGCCAGTCGCGCGCCTCATCGGTACGCACCCAGGCCACGCCTGGCAAACCGGTCTTGACCAGCGTCAGGTGCTGGCGCAGCAGCGCCGGATCGATCTGCGCCTTGACGCGAAACATCAGCTTCTGCCGCTCGCTGGCCGTTTCCACCGTCTTGGGGGTGAACTGGGCGGTGCTGGCGACAAAGGAAATCCGGGCCGGGATCACATACTGCGGCGCTGCATCGAGCAAGATGCGGGCCTCGCCGCCCAGCGCCAGCCGGCCGGCCACCGCCTCTGGCACGAAGAAGGTCATGTAGACGTCGCTCAGGTCCACCAGGTTGAGCAGCTTGCCGCCACTGCCCAGCACTTCGCCGGGCTGGGCGATGCGATATTGCACACGGCCGGCGCGCGGCGCGGTGAGCGTGCTGTCATCGATGTCGACCTTGATGCGCTGAACCGTGGCCACGGCCGCAGTCACCGTGGCGCGCGCACCGCTGACCTGGGTGCGGGCGGCGGCCACGGCAGCCCGGGCGGCGGTCACCTGAGCACGGGCGGCGGTCACGGCGGCCTGCATGCCCACCACGCGGGCGCGGTCATCGTCCACTTCCTGCAAGGACGATGCGCCCTCCTTGACCAGCACCTCGGAGCGCGCCAGCCGACGCCGGGCTGCATCGAGCTCGCTCTCGCGCTGGGCGAGCTGGGCCAGTGCGGCCTGGTGGTCGCTCTCGCGCACGGCCACCTGGGCTTCGGCACTGGCCACGGCCTCAACCGATTGCTGCTGACGCGCCTGGGCTTCGTCGCGCTGGGCTTGCAGCGACAGCACCTGCATGCGCGCCAGCGGCTGGCCGGCACTGACGAAATCGCCCTCATTGACGAGCATGGCATCGACCCGTCCAGCCAGCTTGGTGGCCACGTCCACCTCGGTGGCTTCGATACGGCCATTGCCGCTGGCAAAGCCCTCGCCCGGGCCGCTCTGATGCAGACGCAGCCAGGCATAGGCGGCACCGCCTGCAAGGATGACGGCCAGGGCAGCGGCCAGCAGGGGTTTCTTGGCGTGAGGGAGCGTCATGGTCGAGGTCCGGAAGAAAGGGGGAAAGCCGTGGGCGCATTGCTGTCGCCGCCCAGCGCCGCATACAGCGCCACGGCCGAGGACAGCAGTGCGCGCCGGATCTGCACCCGTTGCTGGCGCGCGCTCAGCAGCTCACGCTGGGCGTCCAGCACGTCGAGGAAAGGTGCGGCGCCGTTGTCATAGCGCAGCGTGGACAGGCGCGCGCGCTCGGCCTGGACCCGCTCGGCCGTCTCGGCGATGGCCAGCTGGCGGGCCAGCCACTGGCGCGCGGCCAGGGCATCGGCGACGTCCCGGAAGGCGGCTTGCACGGTCTTCTCGTAATTGGCCACGGCCAGATCGCGGCGTACTTCGGTCAGGTCCAGGTTGTTGCGCAAGCGGCCTGCCGTGAAGATCGGCACCGAGATGCCGGGCGAGAAGCTCCAGGCATGGCTGCCATCGCGGAACAGCCCGCTCAGTTCGGCACTGGCCGTGCCGAGCGTGCCGGTCAGCGAGATGCTGGGGAAGAAGGCGGCACGTGCGGCGCCGATATTGGCGTTGGCGGCCTGCAGGCGATGCTCGGCGGCGGCCACATCCGGGCGCCGCGTGAGCAATAGCGACGGCGTGCCCGGTGCCATCTCGGGGAAAACGGTCTCCAGCGCAGCGCGCGCCTGGCCGACTGGCAGATCCACCGGAGCACCGACCAGCAGCGTCAGGGCATTCAGGCGCTGCGCGCGCTGCTGTTCCAGCTGTGCGCCCAACGCCTGGGCCTGGGTCAGCAGGGTTTCGATCTGGGTCAGGTTCAGGCGCGAGGTGGCACCGACCTCGACCCGGCGCGCAAAGATGCGATAGCTCTCCTGGCGGCTGGCGATGGTGTCGCGGGCGATGGCCAGGCGCTCGTCGATCTCGGCCAGTTCCAGCCAGGCGTCGGCCACCTGCGCCACCAGGCTCAGCGCGGCGGCGCGGCGCGTAGCTTCGCTGGCCAGGGCGTTTTGCAGGGCAGCGTCATTGAGGCTGCGCAGGCGACCCCACAGGTCCAGCTCCCAGGTGCTCAAGCCCAGCCCGGCCTGATAGGCGCTGCCAACCAGCGGACGGCCGGTCAGGTTCAGATCAGCCGGGGTGCGCGAGCGATCCAGTCCCGCTTGCGCGCCGATGGCCGGAAACAGGTCGGCGCGCTGGATGCCGTAGAGCGCCCTCGCCTCTTCTACCCGCAATGCCGCCACGCGCAGGTCGCGGTTGTTGACCAGGGCCTGCGCAATGAGCGCTTGCAGTTGCCGGTCGCGGAAGAAATCCTCCCAGCGCAGCGCCACCGTCAGTGCGTCCGTGGCGTCTTCCTGCCGGGGATAGTGCGCGGCCATGGGCGCTGCGGGACGCTGGTAGTGCGGTGCCATCGACTGACAGGCGGCCAGCAGGAGCGGCAAGACGGCCAGCAAGGGACGGATTCGCAGGGAGGGCTCGCACATCGTGATTCTCGACATCGGCAGGAAATGTGGCGACAAGATGCTGCATCCGAAGCTTTGTTTAAAGCTTCGTCTTTCGTGTCCACATTATGAAGAGACCTGCTGAAAAGCCGATTGATGTACGTCAGGTTACTGACTGATGAGTCGGTAATTCATGAAGGAATTGACGGAGCACTCCCGGCCCTGCGCGCCTTGCGGGGGGATGCCCGACCGGTGCGGGAGGAGGCGTGTGCAATGCGGCCTTGGCCTTACTGGGCCACGCCGATCTGGTCGACGTAGTGACGCACTTCGGCGGCGACGGCAGCGAACAGGCTCTGCAATTCGGACAGGCGCGGCTGGGCGCTTTGCGGCGGTTCGGCGCGGGACTGGCTTTCCACGCTCTTGAGCAGGTCGGTCAGAACGCCCGCGCCGACCAGGGCGGTCATGCTCTTGAGGCTGTGCGCCTCGCGTTTGACCTGGGGTGCATCATCGGCGCGGATGGCCTGTTCGAGCCGGGCAAAAGTGGCGGGGGCGCTCTGGGCGAAGGTACCGAACATGTGGCGGCAGGCGGCGACATCCCCACCCATGGCATCGAGCAGAGGTTCGGGATTGATATGCTGGTATCGGTGGTCGTTCACGCGTTTCTCCCTGTGGCCGACGCAATATACGCAAGATATTGCTCCTGTGCCAATCTCTTTTGAGCAGTTGGTCCGGCCTTGGAGCACGTGCCGGGTCGTGAGCGGTGAAGTTGAAGTGCAAGCTGTAACGTAACCAAGCCGCCAGGTGGCGTCAATCACAAGCGTCGTGAAGCATGCAAAAAACCGCCCGGTGAGACGGGCGGTGCAGACCAGGGCGATCCTGCGCGAGGATCGCCGTTGGGCGGGGGGCTGCGATCAGGCGGCGCGTTCCAGGCGCTGGATGTTGCCGTCTTCGGCGGCGCCGATCTCGATCTTGCGCGGCTTGAGCGCTTCGGGAATTTCACGGACCAGCTCGATATTGAGCAAGCCGTTTTCCAGGTTGGCGCCGACCACCTTGATGTGATTGGCCAGCTGGAAGCGCTGTTCGAAGTCACGGGCAGCGATGCCGCGGTGCAGGAAGTTGACCTGCTTGTCTTCCTTCTGCTTGCGGCCGGTAATTTTGAGGGTTTCGTTTTCGGTCTCGATATCGATTTCGCTGCGGGCGAAACCGGCCACGGCCATGGTGATCCGGTATTTGTCCTCGGCCACCAGTTCGATGTTGTAGGGCGGATAGCTGGGCTGATCAGTGCGCTGGGCGTTGTCGAACATCTGGGCCAGGCGATCGAAGCCGATAGCGGTACGGTACAGGGGGGAGAGATCAAAAGTACGCATAAAAATATCCTTTCAGTTAAGCGATGTTTTCGTCGCAGACCTCAACATCGAGCATCTGCTGGTACCGATCTAGGGATGGGGATTTTGGTTTTCAAGGGATTTTTTCGAAAAAATGTGAGGATCACGTTGGCGATAGCGCGCGGGGTCTCGCCACGAAATTCTTCGAGGAAAGTCCAGTGATTCTGTGAGGACGGCATGTCCTTAGCGCCCCCCACCCTCTGCCAAGCCGTCAGCATGGGCGCTATGCGATGCGGTCGGTCACGTAACGATCGGCGTGGTTGCGCAAGCGACGGCAAAAAACGCGCCCAGTCGCTCAACCCGCCTTCAACGCCGCTACCAGCGTACGCAACGCCGCTTGCATACGCGCCTGCTTGACCCGGGAATGCAGGCGTACCTGCGCCAGCGGCAATGACGGCAGTCCCAGCCGCTGGCCAACCTCCACCGATCCAGGCGGTGCGCAGCGATGCAGCAGGGCCGAGACCGCCAATCCTGCACTGACCGCCGCCCCCACGGCCAGGATGCCGCCGCCGACGAACACTTCCACCCACGCAACACCGGCGGCGTCGAGCCTGCGCAAGGACAATTCGCGAATCCGGCAGGCCGAGGAAAAGGTCGCCACGCGCAGGGCTGCGCCCGACCAGCATTGCGCATCCGGATGGGCAAACCAGCCGATGCGTTCTTCCATCACTAATTTGCCGCCCCGATCCTGCGGTTCACGGCGCACGATGACGGCATCGAGCTCACCGCGTTCATAGGCCGGCATCAGCTCATGCGAGGAGCCCACGCGCACCTCCACCACCACGCCGGGATCAACCGCATGCAGCTGCGCCAGCGCACGCGGCAGGGCGGCACCGGCCACGTGGTCGCTGATGCCTACCGAAAAGCGTACCGGCCCCTGGTCCAGTTGCTCCAGCGCACGTTCATGTGCGGCCAGCAGGTTGCGCGCAGCCGGCAGGAACTGCTGGCCTTCGGTCGACAGCCGCACCTGACGCGGCGTGCGCTCCAGCAGGCGACGGCCCAGACGATGCTCCAGCTTCTTGAGTTTGAAACTGATGGCCGATTGCGTACTGTCCAGCGCTTCGGCCGCGCGCGTGAAGCTTTGCAGGTCGGCGGCCAGGACGAAGGCTTGAACGGTGTCCAGATCCAGCGGTTTTTCCATGACGTGTGGCCTCTTGTGGTCAGATATCCATGATGATGAATTTCAATCATTGAAATCATCCATCAGTGGTTTTTGAAATCATCGCACCAGCATAGCATGCAAGGCATGGAGACCCCCCGCTCCAGCTTTTCATCAACCTGCAAGGAGAACGTCATGCCCCTGGTCCGCATTTCCCTGTTGCGCGGCAAGTCCCGCGCCTATCGCAGCGCCATCGCCGACAATGTCTATGAGGCGCTGCGCGAGAGCTTCAATGTGCCGGAGGACGACCGCTTCATGGTCATCACCGAGCATGACCCGGAAGAGCTGGTCTTCAGCCGCAGTTACATGGGCATGGCCCGTACGGATGACTTCGTGCTGATCCAGCTTACAGTCAGCAATACGCGTACCCAGGCGCAGAAGAATGCACTCTATGCACGCATCGTTGAACGCCTCCAACAGAACCCCGGGATCGGTCCGGATGACGTGATGATCAGCCTGGTCGAGGGCGACAAGGGCAACTGGTCATTCGGGCGCGGGCTGGCGCAATACGTGATTTAAACCGGAGCGACAGCATGCGCCCTGCCCTGCATGCCGCGCGCTCAACTGCGAGGCCGGATTGCCGCAGGAGCAGTTCGTCACGCTCAAGCATGACGAGACGCTGAAGCAGGATCAGTAACGCTCGGCAGGCCGCCTCAAATGCTCCCAACCGTCACGGAAATAGTGGCGCCAAATTGACACCACAAAGGCGACAATTTGGCACCACATGCTATGATGTTGTTTACCGCCGTTTCAAGGGAACAAATTTGTTTCGAGAAAGTGGCGGCAATTTCCCACCCTGCACCGGCAGGGAATATGGCTCGGGATATTCTCCGCAAGAAAGCGAGATCACCATGACCGATATCGTTGAAAGGGGCCGGATCACGGCCCGGGTACCACTGGCCGTTGAAGAAAGGCTGAGGGAAGCTGCCGATCTGGTCGGAGCGACGATGAACCAGTTTCTGGTACAAGCTGCACTGGAAAAGGCCAATGAAATCATCGACCGCGAGCGCTTCATCGCAGTAACCCCGCGAGATGCTGACTTTTTGTTGAACCTGCTTGACGACCCATCGCCTGCCAATGCCAAGCTGATGCGCGCGCGCGAGCGTTATCATCGGGCCCGACATGAACGAGTACTTCGTAGCACCGCTGAACAAGACGCACCATCAGACTGAGCACTTCGATTGCGGCACCCCGGCGCTGAACCACTGGTTGCGCACGACGGCAGGCCAGCATCAGGACAAGGGGATTTCCCGCTCGTTCGTCCTCGCTTCCGAGCACGCACCTCATGTCGTCGACGGCTACTATGCACTGGCCATCCGCCAGATGGTCGCCACTGCTGCCCTGCCCGTCGCATTTTCAAAGCGCCTGCCCCGCGAAGTCCCTGCATTGACCTTGGCGCGATTGGCGATATGCCAGACTCTGAAGGGCCGAGGACTTGACGAGTTTCTCCTTTATGACGCGCTATGGCGCGCCAAGGAAGCGAGCAAGCAGGTCGGTGGAACGCTGCTCTTCGTGGACGCCAAGGATGGTAACGCCGCCAGTTTTTACGCTCAGTACGGATTCAGGCCCATGCCGGACGCTCCATTGACGCTGGCCGTCTCCTTGTCAAAAATTACTTGAGACGCCTGACCATCAGGATCTTCAAAAAAGAAAAAGGCGGGATCTGCTTTACAGATTCCACCCTCCTACTTCATGCGCGGGCCAGCGCGCGCTGATTACAGCTTGGACGCAATCAGCTTGCCCAGGCGCTCCACCCCGGCGCGGATCTGCTCCGGCGGCACGGTCACGAAGGACAGGCGCAGGGTGTTCTTCTGCGCCACGTTGGCGTAGAACGGTGCGCCCGGAACGAAGGCGACCTTCTCCTGTTCCACGGCTTCATTCAACAGCGCGCTGGCGTCCAGGTGCTCGGGCAGGGTCACCCAGATGAACATGCCGCCCTCCGGCTTGCTCCAGCTGCAGCTGGCCGGGAAGTACTGTTGCAGCGCGTCCAGCATGGCCTGGCACTGGTCGCCGTAGAGCTTGCGGATGGTCGGCACGTGCTGGTCCAGGAAGCCGTCCTTGATGGCTTCGTACACCACCATCTGGGTCAGCTGCGCAGTGTGCAGGTCGGTGGCCTGCTTGGCCTGCTCCATCTTCAGGATCAGCGGGCGCGGTGCGACCACGTAACCCAGGCGGATGCCGGGGGTCAGCACCTTGGAGAAGGAACCCATGTAGATCACGCCCGACGGATTCATCGACAGCATCTTGGGCAGCGGTGCATTCTGGTAGCTCAGGGCACCGTAGGGATCATCTTCGATCAGCGGCAGACCCAGGCGGGCACAGGTTTCCACCAGCTTGAAACGGCGCTCGGTGGGCAGGGTGCGACCGGTCGGGTTCTGGAAATTGGGCAGCGAATACAGCATGCGCGCACCAGCGGCGATGGCGTCGATGGTCTCGGGTTGCAGGCCGAACTCGTCACTCGGCACCGATTCGAACTTGGCACCGTACAGCGAGAAGGCTTGCAGCGCACCCAGATAGCTGGGGGTCTCGACCAGCACCTTGCTGCCTTCGTCGATCATCACCTTGCCCAGCAGGTCCAGGCCCTGCTGGGAACCGGAAACCATCAGCACCTGCTCGGCGGTGATCTGCGCGCCGTTGGTGGACAGCGACGCCGCGATCCATTCACGCAGCGGCAGGTAGCCATCGGTCGGGCCGTATTGCAGGGCCATCTTGCCCTGCTGGCTCAACACGCGGTCGAAGGCGGTCTTCATGTGCTCGACCGGGAAGGTCAGCGGCGAGGGCAGGCCACCGGCGAAGGAGGTGATGTCGGGACGCATCGTCACCTTCAGGATTTCACGGATGGCCGAGCTCTTCATGGCTTCGGCGCGCTGGGAGAACTGCCACTGCAGCGGTGCGGGATTTTCGAGTTTCATACGGGTCGTAGAGTCTGTGTCGGTGTGAGAGTGCTTCGGGCCGTGCGGCTTCTGCGGCCGCAACAGCCGGGCAGTGCATGGGATCGGCGATCAGGCGATCTCGGCGATCATTTCGATTTCCACGCAGGCGCCCATGGGCAGTTGCGCCACGCCAAAGGCGGAACGGGCATGCTTGCCGACTTCGCCAAAGACTTCACCGATCAGCTCGGAGGCGCCGTTGGTCACCAGATGATGTTCGGTGAATTCGCCGGTCGAATTGACCAGGCTCATCAGCTTGACGATGCGCTTGACGCGGGTCAGGTCGCCACCACAGGCGGCCTGCAGGGTGGCGATCAGGTCCACGGCCACGGCGCGCGCAGCCAGTTTGGCGTCATCGGTGCCGATGTCGCGTCCCAGCTGACCGACCCAGACCTTGCCATCCTTCTTGGCCAGGTGGCCGGAGAGGAAGACGGTATTGCCGGTTTGTGCATACATCACATAGGCTGCTGCCGGGGTGGCCACGGCGGGCAGTTCGATGTTCAGTGCTTTCAGCTTTTCATAGACGGACATGCGGTACTCCCAGTTGGACAGCGCCCGCTTGCGGCCAAAAGACAGTTGGCTCGCGCGTTGCGCGTTGACAAAATGTGAAAAAAACAAGTGCTCGATTATCTCAAAAAACGGCAGCTTTAGCCCGTACCGGCTGAACTATTTCGGCTCGCAAACCCGGTCAGCGCCGTGTCAGCGGCGCACCGCCATGCGACGGCCGATGGCCACCACCACGATCACGGCCAGGGCAAAGAGCATGTTGCTCGCATCCAGCGCCTCATGGGCGATCACCGCCGCGCCCAGCAGGCTCATGAAAGGTTGCAACAATTGCACCTGCCCGACACGGGCAATACCGCCCAGGGCCAGGCCCTTGTACCAGAAGAAGAAACCGATGAACATCGAGAACAGCGATACATAGGCAAAGGCCAGCCAGGCCGGTGCCGACGCCCTCACACCGTACTGCCAGCCCAGCCACACCGAGACCGGCAACATCACCGGCAGGGCCACCACCAGCGCCCAGGCGATCACGTTCTGTCCGCCCATGCTCTGAGCCAGGCGTCCGCCTTCGGCATATCCCATGGCGGCGGTCACCACGGCGGCGAACAGAGCGAAGTCGGCCAGATGGAAACTGCCGCCGCCCTCGCGCAAGGCAAACGCGATCACGATGCCGGAGCCCGCCAGCGCCGCCAGCCAGAAACCCTTCGAGGGCCGCTCGCCGAAGCGCAGCGCACCGAACAGGGCGGTCGCCAGCGGCAGCAGGCCCACCACCACGGCGCCATGGGCGGCCGGGACATAGCGCATGGCGATCGAGGAAAACAACGGAAAACCCACCACCACGCCCAGCGCCGTGATGATGAGACCGCGCAGTTGCTGGCGCGTCGGACGCGGGGCCTTGATCCAGGCCAGCAGCGCGAGCGCACAGACGCCGGCCACCACCGCGCGGCCAAAGGCGATGAAGGCCGGATTGAGCTCGGCCACGGCGACGCGGGTAAAGGGCAGCGTGAGGCTGAAGATGGCCACGCCGATCAGGCCCAGCCACATGCCGCGGCTTTCGTGACGGATGACGCCGGAAGTTCTTGCTGCGGGGTGGCGGGTCTTGCTGCTGGCTTGCATGAGGGTCCCCTGTCGTCAAAACGCGTTATTGCACCAAATTTTTCATTTGCTGATGCTGCTACAACCAGATCGCCAGCGCCGAATACAGTGTCAGCGAGACCATCATGCCCGCAAAAATCGCACGCCACCGGGGCTGTTCGAGATAGCGCCGCAAGACCGCACCGGCGCCGGCCCACACCGACACGCAAGGCAGGTTGACCGCGCAGAACACCGTACAGTAGATCAGGATGGCCAGCCAGCCGGCGCGTTCATGCAGTAACGGCATGAAGGCCGAGGCACCGGTAATGGCCATCACCCACCCCTTGGGATTGGCGAACTGGAACATCGCCGCCCCCAGGAACGACATCGGCTGCACCGCCCGCTCACCCGCACCGGCAATGCCCATGCGGCGCAACTGCCAGGCCAGATGAAGCAGATAGGCGCATCCCAGCGCCTTCAACAACAGCACCACTTGCGGCAGCGCCACCACCAGTTGACCTATACCGAATGCGCATACGGCCAGCAGCACGCCGAAGCCGAAGGTGATGCCCAGCATGTGCGGCAGGGATCGCCGGAAGCCGAACCAGATGCCCGAGGAGGTCAGCATGATGTTGTTCGGCCCCGGCGTGATGGAGGAGACGAAGGCAAACGACATCAGCGGCAACAAGGTTTCGATCATGCGTTTCTCCTGTGCGCAGCCTGCGCCAGCGACACCACCTGCGCCGGTGCCAGAAGCGCATCGGCCACAGCGCTCGGGCGTGCCAGCACACGGGCGAAGACGTCGTGATCGACGTTGCCGCCGGAGAGCGTGACACCGATCTTCTGGCCGCGCAGACGCGCGCGCAGTTGCAGGGCGGCGGCCAGCGCACAGGCACCCGCGCCTTCGGCCACGTTGTGGGTGGCGATGAAGGCCAGCTTCATGGCATCCATCACTTCGTCATCAGTGACGGCGACGACCTCGTCAACGTCGCGGAGCATCACGTCCAGCGAAGCCTGGTCCGGCACGCGACAGGCCACGCCATCGGCGATGCAGGTCGAGACCGGCGCTTCGATCTTGCGGCCCGCCTCGAAAGAGAGCTTGTAGGCCAGCGCATGGGCCGAGACCACGCCGATGATGCGCGTCTTCAAACCCAGCGCATTGCGGGCCGCAACCGCACCACACATACCGGAACCTTGCCCGATGGGCACCAGCACCACATCCAGCCCCGGATGGGCGGCGAAGAGCTCCATCCAGTAGGTCGACACGCCCGCCACCAGGTCACGGTGGAAGGAAGGGATCATGTGCAGTTGCTGCTCGCCGGCCAGACGCTGGGCATGTTCGCGACTGTCCTGGAATTCGCGGCCATGCTCGATCAGGTCCACGCCCAGGGCGCGCATGGCGGCATTCTTTTCGCGGCTGTTGCCTTCGGGGACCACGATGGTGGCGGGGATGCCAAAGCGCCGCGCCGACAAACCGACCGACTGGCCATGATTGCCGCGTGTAGCGGAAATGACGCCGGACAGTTGCGGCTGCTGCCGGGCCAGGTGATGCAGATAGACCATGCCACCGCGCACCTTGAAGGCACCGGTCGGAGCGTGGTTCTCATGCTTGACCCACACCTCGGCAGCCAGCGCCTGGTTCAGCAACGGCCAGCACAGTTGCGGGGTCGGAGCCATGCCGGCGTAGACGATGCCGGCCGCCTGTTCGATCTCTTCCAGGCCGGGCAGCAGTTCGCTGGCAGTCCGGGTGGCTTGGCTGGCTTGGATGGACAGGCTGGTCATGACGATGGTCTCCTCGAAAAGATGCGAAACAAGAGCACTGATCGCAGCCCGGTCCGGCGCATTCCCGCCAGGCCGCTTACTCTTGCATTGGCTGACATCCTAGCCGACAATACCAGTACAGTACCTGTACACTTTTCCAAATAGTTTCAAACATTGTCACGGTAAAATGACCAATACAGTCAAGCATCTGCGCAGTATTCCCTCCAAGACACTGGCCAGTGACAGCGCCCTGCCCGGCTGGCCGCTGCTCATTCGCGAGAGTGGCGAGTCGCTGGTGGACCAGATCGTGCGCGGCGTACGCGCCCGCATCGATGACAAGCTGCTGCGTGGCGGCGCGCGCATGCCCTCGATCCGGCAGTTTGCCGATGCCCACGAGATCTCGCGCTTTACCGTGGTGGAAGCCTTTGACCGGCTGGTGGCCCAGGGCTATCTGGAGTCACGCCGGGGCTCGGGATTCTTCGTCAAGGAACGGGTTGCCGTCGCCAACGGCTACGGCAACCTGGCCGCGCAGGCTGAGGCGGTGGCCGAGGCCGAACGCGGGCTGGATGTGGTCTGGCTGGTCCGCAACATGTTCCGCCAGATGCCGCCGCACAAGATGCCCGGGGGCGGCCTGCTGCCGCCGGACTGGCTCGATGGCGAACTGATCGCCAATGCCCTGCGCGCCATCAGCCGTGACAATCCTTCCCTGCTGCTGGGCTACGGCACACCGCTGGGTTTCCTGCCGCTGCGCCAGCAATTGCAATTGAAGCTGGCCGAGCTGGAAATCGCGGCCGCGCCCGAGCAGTTCGTGCTGACCACCGGCGTGACCCAGGCCATCGATACGGTGGCGCGCCACTTCCTGCGGCCGGGCGATGTGATCTTCGTGGATGATCCGGCCTGGTTCCTGATGTTCGGTTCCTTTGCCGCGCTGGGGGCCAGGATCGTCGGCATCCCGCGCCTGGCCGATGGCCCGGACATCGCCCAGCTGCGCGAGCTGGCGGCCATCCACAAACCCAAGCTGTACGTGATCAACTCGGTGCTGCACAACCCGACCTCGACCTCGCTCTCAGCTGCCAAGGCGTTCCAGGTGCTGCGTATCGCCGAGGAGCATGACTTCATCATCGTCGAGGACGACATCTATTGCGACATGCACCCCGGCTCGGCCGTGCAGGCCGCCACGCGCATTGCGGCGCTGGACCAGTTGCAGCGGGTGATCTATCTCGGCGGGTTTTCCAAGACCCTCTCGGCCAACCTGCGCGTGGGCTTCATCGCCACCTCGGCCGAACTGGCGCGCAGCCTGGCCGACCGCAAGCTGCTCTCCACACTCACCACCGGCGAGATCGGTGAACGGGTGGCCTACCGGGTGCTTTCCGAAGGGCATTACCGCAAGCATGCGGAACGGCTGCGGGCGCGTCTGAACGGTGCGCGCGACAAGGTGATGCGCCAGCTGGAGAGGATGGGCATGGAGGTGGAGGATCCGCCGCCCTGCGGCATGTTCCTGTGGGTCGATACCGGGCGCGATACCAACGTGCTGACCGAAGAGGCGATGGAACAGGGATTCCTGCTGGCGCCGGGCAGCCTGTTCTCGCCCTCGCAACTGCCCTCCACCCGCATGCGCATCAACGTCGCCGGGATGTCGGACCCCGGCATCTGGCGCTTCCTGGAAAAGGCGATGGACCGCTGACCATCGCCCTCTTCCCGCACGGCAGGCCGGCCCCGGCTCATCGTTCCATCAGGCCGTCACCAGATGGATGCGGGCAATTTCCTGATTGCTGGCGTTGTAGAAGGCATAGTCGGTCGAACCGGGGAAGTAGACGTAGTGGTCAGAACCATTGGCCATGATCTGCAAGCTCTCCGAGGAACTCATCTTGACGGTCAGCACCTTGGAGATGCCGCTGCCGTCCATGCCCATCTGACGCACGTCATCGGCCGTGATGATGACGTTGGTACCGCTGCCGGCACTCACGTCCAGCGTGGTGATGCCGGTGACCTTGCTGGAGAAGTTGCTCAGATTGAGCGTCGAACCCAGATCGGCGAAATGCAGCGTGGTCACGCCGGCGCCACCGCTGATGCTGTGGATGTTGGCGCTGCCGGTGGTCTGGTTGACCATGTCGCTCTGCGCCCCCGCCGAACTGTGCGAGCCGGCACTGACGTTGATCAGGTTGCTGCCGCTGCCCACCGTGACCGAATTGCTGCCGCCATCGACCACGTTGAAGATGTCGGTGCCCGAACTGGCGCCGCCGCCATCGAGTACGTTGGTGGTGGTGGTGCCACGCGCAGAGAGCACGTTGGCCGCACTGTTGCCGGTCAGGGTGCTATCGACGTTGGCACTCCCTTCCAGGTTGGCAATGCCGATGTAGCTGTCGCCGCTGGCATCGCCGCCGCTACCGCCCGACACCAGGCTGGCGGAGATCGTACTGCCGGTCGAATACAGGTAGCTGACCGTATCGCTCCCCCCTGCCCCGCCGTTGAAGATGTTGGCCGCACTGCTGGCATAGAAGGTATCGCTGCCGGCACTGCCGGTAGCGTTCTGGATGTTGGCGTAGGTATCCCCGGCTGCATAACCGCCACTGCCGGTGCCATGGAACAGATCCACCACCACCGCCGAGCTGCCCGAGCGTGCATAGTTGACGGTGTTGTTGCCTGCCCCGCCATCGAAGAAATTGGCGACGCCGCTGGCATAGAAAGTATCGTTGCCCGCGCCGCCGGTGAGGTTGTCGATGTTGGTGAAGGTGTCACCCGCCGCGTAGGTGCCGGTGGCCGCCAGGGTGTTGGTCAGGTCCACGGTCACGCCGCCGGTATCGTATTCGTAGCTGACGGTGTCCACGCCATTGCTGCCGCCGTCGAATTTGTTGGCTTGGGTACTGGCCTTGAAGAGGTCGTTGAAGGCGCTGCCGATGACGTTGTCGATGTTGACCAGGATATCGCCCTGGGCATCTCCTCCCGTGCCGGATCCGTTCTTGAGGTCGATGGTCACGGCCGAGCCGGAACCGGCATACGAGGCATAGGTCGACGCACGATTGCCGTTGACTGCGGTGATGGTGTCCGCACCTGCACCGCCCTCCAGCACCGACTGCGTACCCGCCGTGGCGAAGCCGGTCAGGGTGTCGTTGAAGATACTGCCGACGGCGTTTTCGATGCTGACATAGGTGTCGCCCTGCGCATAGTTGCCGCTGCCGGTGCCCGTGGACAGGTCCACGGTCACGCCGGTAGTACCGTCACCGCTGGTGGAGAGCGAGTAGTTGACCGTATCGGAGCCCCCCGCGCCACCACTGAGCTTGTTGGCATTGGCACTGGCGAAGAAGGTGTCGTTCTGGCTGCTGCCGATGAGGTTGTCGATGTTGAACAGCGTATCGCCCTGGGCATCGCCGCCGCTGCCGGTGCCGGCCTGCAGGTTGATGCTCACGCCCGCTGACGAGCCGGCATAGGACGCATAGGTATCGGCACGGTTGGCGAGCACGGCAGTGAGGCTGTCAGCGCCCTTGCCGCCGGTCAGCACCGAGCTCACACCCGCCGTGGCGAAGCCGGTCAGGGTATCGGCCCAGTCGCTGCCGATCACGTTCTGGATGTTGGCGTAGGTATCGCCCTGGGCGTAGTTGCCGCTGCCGACACCGGTTGAGAGATTCACCGTCACGCCGGTGGAACTGTTGCTGCTGGCCGAGCCGGCATAGCTGACGGTATTGGACCCGGCACCGCCATCCATGAAGTTCACCGCCAGGCTGGCCACGATGGTGTCATTGCCGCTGCCGCCGGTGGCATCCTGGATGTTGGCGTAAGTATCGCCATTGGCCAGGCTGCCCGTGCCGCCGCTGCCACTGCCGGTGAGCAGGTTGATGGTTTCATCGGCGCTGGAATTGACGTAGCTCACGCGGTTGTGCAGCGAACCGGTGCCGCCATCGAGAGCGTTGGCCGCTGCGCTGGCGATGAAGACGTCATCGGCGGTACCGCCGGTGGCGTCCTGGATGTTGGTGTAGGTATCACCGTTGGACAGGCTGCCCGTGCCGCCGCTGCCGCTGCCGTTGAACAGGTCGATGGTCTCCGAGACGCTCGAGGTACTGTAGTTGACGCGGTTGTGGCTGCCACCACCGCCATCGAATTTGTTGGCCGCGCTGTTACCGTAGAAAGTGTCGTTGCCGCCGCCACCGGTGACGTCCTGAATGTTGATGTAGGTATCGCCATTGGCCAGGCTGCCCGTGCCACCACTGCCGGTGCCGGTGACCAGGTTGACGGTTTCGTCGGCACTGGAATTGGCGTAGCTGACCAGGTTGTGCGAACTGGCCGTACTGGTGCGGCCGTCGAAGAAGTTGGCCGCGCTGTTGGCGATGAAGACATCATCGGCCGAGCCGCCTGTGACGTCCTGGATGTTGGTATAGGTATCGCCATTGGCCAGGCTGTTCGCGCCACCGCTGCCGGTGCCGTTGAACAGGTTGACCGTTTCGGCCACGGTGGAACTGCTGTAGTTGACGCGGTTGTGACTGCCGCCACCGCCATCGAAGAAGTTGGCGGCACTGGTGCCGTAGAAGGTGTCATTACCGCTGCCACCGGTCACGTCCTGGATGTTGGTGTAGGTATCGCCATTGGCCAGGCTGTTCGTACCGCCGCTGCCGGTGCCTGCGATCAGGTTGACGGTTTCATCGACCGTGGAGTTGGAATAATTGACCCGGTTGTGCGTACCGCCACCGCCATCGAAACTGTTGGCGGCGCTGTTGCCGTAGAAAGTGTCATTGCCGCTGCCGCCGGTGGCATCCTGGATGTTGGTGTAGGTGTCGCCGGCTGCCAGCGTGCCGCTGCCCAGTCCGGTGACAAGGTTGATGGTCTCATTGGCCGTGGAGTTGGCATAGCTGACACGGTTGTGCGAACTGGCCGTACTGGTGCCGCCATCGAAGTTGTTGGCCGCCGCGCTGGCTACGAAGAGATCATCGGCCACACCGCCGGTAGCGTCCTGGATGTTGGTGTAAGTATCGCCATTGGCCAGACTGCCGGTACTGCCACTGCCATTGCCGGTGAACAGGTCGATCGTTTCGGAGACCGTGGAGCTGCTGTAGTTGACCCGGTTATGGCTGCCCCCACCACCATCGAAGTTGTTGGCCGCCGTGTTGCCGTAGAAGGTGTCATTGCCGCCCCCGCCGGTGACGTCCTGGATGTTGATGTAGGTGTCGCCGTTGGCCAGACTGCCGGTGCCACCCGTGCCCTGGCCGGTGACCAGGTTGACGGTTTCATCCACGGCGGAATTGGTGTAACTCACACGGTTGTGCAGCGAGCCGCTGCCACCGTCTAAGGCGTTGGCAGCCGCGCTGGCGATGAAGACGTCATCGGCCGTACCACCGGTCACATCCTGGATGTTCGTGTAAGTGTCGCCATTGGCCAGACTGCCCGTGCCACCCGACCCGGTACCGGCGAACAGGTTCACGGTCTCGGCCACGGTGGAGCTGGCGTAGTTGACCCGGTTGTGACTGCCGCCGCCACCATCGAAGCGGTTGGCCACCGTGTTGCCATAGAAGGTGTCGTTGCCGCTGCCACCGGTGGCATCCTGGATGTTGGTGTAGGTGTCGCCTGCTGCCAGGCTGCCGGTGCCGCCGCTGCCCTGGCCGGCGAGCAGGTCGATCGTCTCGTCGACACTGGAGTTGGCGTAGCTGACCTGGTTGTGCGTGCCGCCGCTGCCGTCGAAATGATTGGCCGCAGCACTGGCGATGAAGGTGTCATCGGCGCTGCCACCGGTGGCGTCCTGGATGTTGACGTAGGTATCGCCATTGGCCAGGCTGCCGGTACCGCCTGTGCCCACGCCATTGAACAGGTCCACCGTCTCGGCCACGCTCGAGTTGACGTAGCTCACGCGATTGTGCGAGCTGGCCGTGCTGCTGCCGCCATCGATGAAGTTGGCGGCGGCGTTGGCGATGATGAGGTCGTCGCCCGAACCACCGGTCACGTCCTGGATGTTGGTGTAGGTATCGCCCGCAGCGTAGGTGCCGCTGCCGCTGCTGGTGAAGAGGTTGATGGTCTCGCTGGTGGTCGAGTGCGCATAGCTGACCCGGTTGTGCAGCGACCCGCTACCGCCGTCGAAATTGTTGGCCGCCAGACTGGCCACGAAGGTGTCATCGTAGATGCTGCCGGTGAGGTCCTGCACATTCACCAGCTTGTCGCCCGCCGCATAGCCGCCGGAGGTGCCGCTACCATTGGTGAAGCTCAGGTCCACCGTGACGGCGGCGTCGGAACCGGCATAGCTGACGCGATTGTGCGAACTGGCCGTGCTGGTGCCGCCATCGATGCTGTTGGCCTCGCTGCTGGCGATGATGACGTCGTCGAGCGAGGAGCCGACCACGTTCTGGATGCCGGTGTAGGTATCGCCCGCGGCAAAGCCGCCACTGCCGCTGCCGGTCACCAGGTTGACGGTGACTGCCGCCGTCGAGAAGGCATAGCTGACCGTATTGGAACCCAGCCCGCCGGCAAGGACATTGCTGTTGCTGTCGGCGATGAAGGTATCGTCGTAGGCCGAACCGATCACGTTCTGGATGCCGCTGTAGGTGTCGCCCCCGGCGAAGCCGTTGCTGCCGGTTCCATGGAACAGGTCGACGGTGACGCCGTTGCCGTCGCTGGCCTTGGCATAGCTCACCGTATTGGTGCCGGCCCCGCCGACGAAATCATTGGCAGCCAGGCTGGCGATGAAGGTGTCGTCGGAGGCGCTGCCGGTGACGTTCTGGATGTTGACGTAGGTATCGTTGTCGGCATAGCCGCCACTGCCGCTGCCCAGCACCAGATCCACCGTGACGCCGGCGTTCGATGCGGCATAGCTGACCCGGTTGGATCCGGCTCCGCCGTCGAAGTTGTTGGCCGCGGCACTGGCCACGAAGCTGTCATTGCCAACACCGCCGGTGAGGTCCTGGATATTGGAGAGCTTGTCGCCCTGGGCGTAGCCGCCTGAGGTGCCGGTGCCGTCGGTGTAGTTCAGGTCCACCGTGACCGCCGTGGTGGAGGCGGCATAGCTGACGCGGTTGTGATTGGAACCGGCGCCATCGAAGGTATTGGCATCGGCGCTGGCTACGAAGGTATCGTCGTAGGCACTGCCGATCAGGTTCTGGATGTTGCTGAAGGAGTCGCCCGCCGCATAGTAGCCGCCGGTACCGGTGCCGATGGCATTGGTGAGATCGACCGTCACGCCACCTGTCGAGTAGATGTAGCTGACCGTATTGGAGCCAGCGCCGCCGTCGAAGTTGTTGACGTCGGCGCTGGCGATGAAGGTATCGTTGAAGCTGCTGCCGACCAGGTTCTGGATGTGCGCCAGCACGTCACCCTGGGCATAACCGCCAGAGGTACCGGTGCCATCCGAGTGCGTCAGGTCGACCGTGACGGCGGCATTGGAATTGGCATAGCTGACCGTATCCGAACCGCCCAGCCCACCGTTGAAGTTGTTGGCGGCAGCACTGGCGATGAAGGTATCGGAATATGAACTGCCGACGATGTTCTGGATGTTGGTATAGGTATTGTTCTGCGCATAGCCGCCGCTGCCGCTCAGGGTGATCATGTTCACCGTGACCGCGCCGGTCGATGCCCCGTAGTTCACCGTATCGGACCCGCCGCTGCCGCCATCGAAGTGCACGCTGTCCACCCCGGCGATGAAGACGTCGTCAAAGGCCGAGCCGATGGCATTCTGGATGTGGTTGTAGCTGTCGCCCTCGGCATAGCCGCCGGTACCGCGTCCGGAGACGAAGTTGATCGATACTCCCGTCGTCGACCCGGCATAGCTGACCGTATCGCTGCCGCCGCTGCCGCCATCGAAACTGTTGGCGTCGGCGCTGCCCACGAAGGTATCGTTGTAGGCGGTACCGATGACGTTCTGGATGCGCACGTAGCTATCGCCCGCCGCCGCCCCGCCGCTGCCCACCCCGCTTTGCAGGTTGACGTTCACCCCGGCATTGGAGTTGACATAGGACACCGTATTGGAACCCAGCCCGCCATCGAAGCGGTTGGCGTCGCCACTGGCGATGAAGATGTCGTTGTAGTCGCTGCCGATGGCGTTCTGGATATGTGTATAGGTGTCGCCCTGCGCGTATCCGCCCGACCCGGTGCCGGTGACCAGGTTGACTGTCACGGCACTGTTCGATGAAGCGTACGACACTGTATCGGACCCGCCGCTGCCACCGTCGAGTCGGTTGACCGCTGCATTGACCACGAAGGTATCGTCGAAGGCACTGCCGCGCAGGTTCTGGATATTGCTCAGCTGGTCGCCCTGGGCATCCCCGCCCGTGCCCGCCCCGGTGACCAGGTTGACTGTCACGCCGGCGGAGGACCCCGCATAGCTGGCCGTGTTCACGTTGGTGCCGGTGCTGTTGAGGCCGCCCACGATCTGGTCGGCGCCGGCGCCCCCTTCGAAGAAGGTATTGCCGCTGCCGCCGATCAGGACGTCGTTGCCGGTGCCGCCATAGAGCAAGTCATTGGCGTTGCTGCCATAGACGGTCACGCCACCGTTGCCGGCATGGATCTCGTGCGGCAGGCCCTGGGCCGGCAGCACCAGCACCGGGTCGCCGGTGGCCGGGTCGAGATAGCTCAGGTCACCATAGGCACTGGCATCCTTGATGGCCACGTGGCGAGTGTCGTTCAGGGTGAGCTGGCCATTGGAGGTAGCCACCACGGTGGTGAAGCTCAGATCGAAAGCCTGGTGTACCGGTGAGGCTGAATTGGCTTCCACCGTACTGTACTGGAACTGTAATGGGAAGTCGGTTTGACCGGCCGCCACCGACACCTGGAAACGTCCGCCACCGAGGTCGGTACCGTTGACGATGGACATGCCCGCCGGTACTCCCGAGACCGTCACCGACACCACCGTGCCACTGCCGGTGATGGTGACGTCGAACACCTTGATGAAGGTGCCGGCATTGTTGCCCGCCGCGTAGATCGTATGCACGCTGTCGGGGGCATTGATGACCTGGGTACTGAACTGCAGCGGCAGCCCGGCATCGCTAGCCGAAGCGGCCACGCCACCGCTCCCCCGGAGAACATCGCCGCTCTGCGTGGTCGTGGCGAGGTTGACCAACTTGATCGCCATCGATGGCTGCGAAGGATCGACCACGATGGTGGAGGGCTGGCTGCCGGGGCGTTCCGGCGGCAGCTGCAGATCGCTCGGCTTGACGGGGGCGTCGTTGGAATTGGGATTGATCTGGGGCGAAAACACCGGGGGAGTGTTGGACACCAGATCCTGCGCCGCCGCTGCCGTGGCCCCCACGGTGGTGTGGGTGGTATCGCCGCCGACGACAGGACCTGCCGAGGTGGCCGACTTGGAGCTGGCGCTGCTGCTGGTCAGGGACGCCGCATTGTCACTGATGATCTGGGCGAACTGGGTGGCGCCCTCGCCGCCGATGCTGGCCGAGTTGCGATCCACCGTCACCGTCTGGGCCGGGGCCACGTTGGGCGCCGAGCTCACGGGATCGGAATTGAGCACGCGCGACTGATCGTTGGGCTTGAGCGCGATCTTGCCCACGGTATCGAGCAGCTTGCCGGTATCGGCGCTGGTGTCGGTGAACTTGACCTTGGACTTGTCGTCCATCGCCTCCATGGCGCCGCCGGCCAGCACCACCTTGGTGCCGTCGGCCATGTGCAGCACCATGTCCACGTCGACCACCTGCACGTGCTGCACGGCCGCGCGGGTGGCACTGACCTGGAAGCTGCCGGCCTGGTCGGGCATGACCACCTTGACGGGGCCTGCCACCTTGTCCGCGGAGTTCGCTTGTGATGAGCTTGCGGTTGCCATGTTTCCTCGCTATCGAAGATCGTTCGAGTTTCGAATCTGGTTCGGTGTGATCCTGCCTGGCAGAGTCACTGCAAAATCTGGTCGCGCGGTCCGTCTGCCACGATGCGCCCGCCCTCGATGACGATGATGCGGTCCACGTGGCGCAACAGCGCCGGGCTATGGGTGGCCACCACCAGCGTGCGCGGGCCTGCATAGGCCGCCAGCCGCTCGATGATGCGGGCCTCGGTCTGCTGGTCCACGCCGGTCGTCGGTTCGTCCAGCAGCAGGATGCGCGGGGTGCAGGCGATCACGCGGGCCAATGCCACCATCTGACGCTGGCCGCCGGAGAGATTGCCGGGCGCCTTGATGGCCTGATCCAGGCGCAGCTCGCCGCGCGCGATCAGGTCATCCAGTGACGATACCGCCAGCGCCGCTTCATAAACCTGGCCCGGCACGCGGTCGCCCACAAAAATGTTGGCCGCCACCGTGCCATCGAAGAGGAAGGGTTCCTGCGGCTTGAAGCCGATGCAGCGCATGCGCACTTCGGGGGCATAGGCCGTCACGGCCACGCCATCGATGAGGACGTGGCCTTCGTCGGGCTTGTGCAATCCGGCCAGCGCCCGCAGCAGCGTGGACTTGCCGGAGCCGGAACGTCCTACCAGGCCGACCTTCTCGCCAGGCTGGATGGTCAGCGAAATATTCTTCAGGGTCGCATTATCCTTCTGGTCCAGGTGCAGCAGCAGATTGCCGACCTGGATCAGGCCGCGCATTTCCTGGCGTAGCACGTCGGCGGTCGGGGTTTCTTCCTGCTCTTCGAACAGCTGGTCGAATTCGGCGCGGGCACGGCGGAACATCTCGATGCGCCCCAACAGCGCGGCCAGCGAGGACAGCACCGTGGTGGCGCGACTGATCAGCAGCGAACAGGCGATGAGCGCACCGACGGTCAGCAGGTTGTCTTCCACCAGATAGACACCGACCACCAGCGTGGCCACCGAGATGAAGGTGTAGCCGACGGTGGAGATGGCGTAGCTGGTGTTCATCCAGAAACGGCTCTTGGCCTGGGCCACGGCATTGGCGCCGGCATCGGCCAGGAAGGCGCGCATGAGGCGGTCCTGCAGGGGCGTGGTCTTGAGCGTTTCCATGCCGTAGACGATGCTGGCCAGCTTGTCGACCTTGCCGGTGCCGGCCTTCATGGCGGCATGGGCGTAATCGTTGGCCGGCACCTTCAGCAGCAGTTGCAGCCCCACCAGCAAGGCACCGCCCACCAGCAGCACCCACACCATGTGGCCGCCGATCAGGCCCAGCACCACCAGATACAGCGCCAGGAACGGCAGGTCCACCAGCAGCAGCATGTAGTTGGAGGACAGCAGGTCGCGTGCGGCCGACAGATCGCGGTAGCGCGCCAGCACCACGCCCACCGGGGCCTGTACCTTGGCTGTCAGCAGGCGGCGTGCCGAGACTTCGTCGAATTCGCCATCCAGGCGACCGGCCAGTTGCTCGGTGTAATACACGCGGATGATGCGCAACACCAGCTCCAGCCCGATGAAGAGCAGCATGCCCAGCGTCAGCGCCCAGAGCGTTTCCGGGATGTGATTGCCCAGCACCTTGTCGTAGATCAGCCGCGAATACAGCGGCATCAACAAGCCCAGCAGATTGACCAGGATGCCGGCGACGATGATTTCGACGAAGCGGCTGCCATAGGCGCGCAGCAGCGTCAGGTAAGTGGGATCGGCGCGCAGGTCCGTGCGGACTTGCGGCTGATCGATGTGGACCTGTTCGCTGGCGTTCATGGTGCGCGGTGATCGTCGTCAGGCCGGCATCAGGCCTGGCCGCCGCGATTGGTCGCGGTGAGTTCGCGGATCGCTTCGCGCAGCTCCAGACGCAGGTCCTTGACCATGGTCTGGCGGCCGCTGCGCATTTCTTCGATGACGGTCTGCCAGTTGATGTTCTGGCGCATCAGCGCTTCGGTGATGGAGGTCAGCGATTGCGGGATGGCCCCCAGGTTCTTGACGCGGTCGTTCTGGGTCGCCATGTGCTTGGCCAGGTCGATCTGCAGCTGGCGGGCCGAGAGCGCATCGCGCGCCATGTTGCTGGAGTTCTCGCCGATGGTGTTGCCCAGTTCGTTCAGACGAGCCGCCACGGTGGCCTGCAGTTCGCCCTGGTACTGGATGGCACCCATCTCGTCGGCCAGGCGTACCGAGATCTGGTTCAGCAGCGCCGGCAGTTGCGCAATATTCTGCGCGTTCTTCTCGTTCATGCTGGAGATTTCGCCCTGCTGCGCCTGCAAGGAACTGAGCGCCGTGGACAACGCCAGTTGGCCGGTCTGGATGGTAGTGACGATCTGCGGCAGCACTTCGAAGGTGCGATTGGCGATATCGCCATTGACGGAGAGGCGCTCTTCCAGCGAGGACAGGCTGTCGGAAAGATCGCGCGCCGAGGTGATCTTGGTGTTGATCAGCTGGCCGACGTTACGGATTTCTTCCAGCGTCTGCTGCGCGGTTTCGTGCATGCGCGGACCGAAGGCCACCAGTTGGCGCAGGCTGCGCGACTCTTCCATGCTGTCGTTGAAGAGCTGGACGATGTTGTTCAAGCGATCGTTCAGACCTTCCAGCTTGATGCCGGCCTGCAGCGAGGCTTCCGAACTGTTGCGCGCAGCCATGATCGATTCGCGCTGCAACACCATGAGGTCCTGCAGGAATTCGGCGAGGAAGGTTTCGGAGACGCCCTGGCGCTGGGTGGCGGCCGGGCCGCTCATGTCATGCACCACGTGCTGCACCATGTCGCTGATACATTCGCGGGCCCGGGTGACCAGCTTCTTGCTGGCCGCGCGCAGGGGCGTCAACGTCAGGCCCAGGGCCAGCGAACCGATCAGGCCGAACATCGACGCCGAGAAGGCCGTCCCCATCGACGCCAGCGGCTTTTGCAGGTCGGCCACCAGGTGCATGAAGGAGGCATCCATGTCGCCACCGGCACTGGCCTTGCCGAAGCCGTCGATGAGCGCCGCCGTGCTGACCAGCGTTTCCAGCAGACCGATGAAGGTGCCCAGCAGGCCCAGCGCGATCATGAAACCGGTCAGGAATTGCGGGAACTCGGTCTTGGCATCGAGATGGGCGCGCAAGTCATGCAGCGAGCCCTCGATGGTTTCCTGTTCGATACGCGAGGTCAGGCGACCCTTGGTGCTGGCCACCGAGACCAGCACCTGGCCGATCTCCGTGCCCTCGAACTCGGGCGCCTTGACCAGGCTGTCCATCGATTCGCCGGCCTTGGTGCGGTCGTAGAACTGCATCAGCTTGTCGTATTCCCAGTTGACGCGATAGAGGTTGTAGAAGATCAGGCTCACCCCGAACACCGCCACGGCGATGATGAAGAGATTGAGGAAGGGATTGATCTGGATCGCATGCCCCACGAAGGCCCGGAACAGGAAGGCCCCGAACAGCAGCAGGAGCGTCGGGATGGCGGCAAGTGCGTAGAACTGGCGAAGATTTTTCATACGTGCGAGGTTCCGGAGAAAAGAACGCAGGGAAAATGGCTGGTGCAGAAAACGTCAACTGCCGCAAAGCCTTGGTGGATGAGGCTTTGCGGCGAAGCATAAGTCACTGCGGGGATGGCGGCGCAGTTCATCGCGGCTCCCGCAGGGCACCCTGGCCGAAGCGCGACAGCGGCGACATCAGGTATTGCCACACCGTGCGGCGGCCAACAATGATGTCGGCGCTGGCGGTCATGCCGGGCATCAGGGCCAGCTTGCGCTGCAGTTCGTTGTCGCCGCGCTGCACGGCGATCTTGATGCGGTAGCTGCGCTCGCCGCGCGGATTGTTGTCATCGGGGACGGTGTCGGCGCTGATCTCGGTGACCACGCCTTCCATGGCGCCATAGACGCCATAGTCATAGGCCGATACCTTCACGCGCGCCTTGGCACCGGTGACCAGTTCGGCGCGGTCGGTGGGGGAGATGCGGGCTTCGATCACCAGCTTGTCATCGCTGGGGGTCATCTCGATGATGGGGTCGCCCGGGCGGACCACACCGCCGACGGTATTGATCAGCACGCGGTTGACCACGCCATCCATGGGCGCCTTCACCTCCGAGCGCGAGACGCGGTCATTGCGCGACTTGATCTCTTCCTGCAGGCGGGCCAGTTCGTTTTCGGCAGCGGTCAGCTCGGTGCGGGCGTCCGATCGGAAGCGCGACGACGCTTCTCCCATCTTGGCCTGGGACTCGGCGATGGCGGCCTTCAGGCGCGGGATCATGGCTTCGTTGGCGGAGAGCTTGCTCTGCGCATCCTGCACGCGGGCAGCGGCCTGGATGTCTTCCAGCTGCGAGGCGGCATTGCGTTCGAGCATGTTGTGGATCAGCTTGTACTGGCGCTGTGCCAGATCCAGTTCGCTGGTCTGGCTCTTCTGGCGACTGATGGCTTCACCCAGTTCGGCCTGGCGTTGCGCGGACTGTTCGCGCAATACCGACATTTCCTGCGTGAGCTTGGCCGAGCGCGCAGCGAAGGCGGCCTGTTCGCTTTGCACGGCGGGGTCGTCGTGTTCCAGGTCGGCCGGCATCTGCAGGCTGGCGGCTCCGGCGGCTTCGGCCGAGAGGCGCGCGATCTTGGCGCGCAGGCCGAGAATCTTCACGCGGCCTTCGCCGAGGTCGGCATTGGCGCGCACGTCAGCAATCGAGACCAGGGTCTGGCCCTTCCTGACCACCGCACCCTCGCGCACCAGGATGGCCGAGACGATGCCGCCTTCCAGGTGCTGGATGATCTGGTTGTGTTCGGAGGCGACGATGCGCCCGTTGCCCCGCACCACCATGTCGATGGGGGCCAGCATCGACCAGATCACCAGCAAGACCAGCAACAGCGCGCAGGCCAGCACCGCCAGGCGCGGTCGCGGCATGCTCTGCAACTGGCCCAGGCGACGGTCCAGCCGCGGCGCCACACGGCGCATGAAGCCCTTGCTGCGGGAACTGATCCCGTGGCCGGTGCCGGGCTTGAGCGAGAGCGTCATTTTGGCTGGGCCTGGTATTGCACGATCACACGAGCATCGTTGCCGTTGCCGTTTTCATCGGTAGCCACGCGACTGGTGACGCGCGCCTTGTCCACGCCGGCGTCGATGAGGTAGTTGCGTACCGCCACCGTACGGTAGTAGGCGCGGCGCCGGCTCTCGCTGTAGGCGCCGCTGCCGATGACGCCCGTGACCACGATCTTGCCCTGGCTGGACTTGGCGCGGCGCACCCAGTCGCCGATGCTCTTGTCGAGGGCACGGCTACCCTCCTCGTTCAACTGGGTGGAGTCGGCGTCGAAGTTCAGGGTCACGGCCTTTTCGTTGGCATCGATGCGCAGGCCGGGTGCAACTTCCTTGTCATTGGGTTCGGTCTTGACCTGGATGGCGTTGGGGCTGGACGGCGCGGCGGCGCTGCGCAGGCTGCCATTGTCGGATTGCAGCGGCGGCGCCGCCAGCCTGGCTTTGAGGCTGGCCACTTCGCGCTTCAACTGTTCGATCTCCTGCGCCTTCTCGCGCTCGCCCGGGGTCTCGGCACTGTTGGTGCTGTTGCTGTCGGCGGTGGCGATGGTATCGGTCTTGGTTGCCTTGGATTGGCCCACAACCTGCACCTGGCCCTGCGAGATCAGCTTGCTGACCTTCATCTGCGCCAGCTTCTGGGAGTAGTAAAACAGCGTCACCACGAACACCACCACCACGAAGATCATCACCAGCACCACGTTGGACAGTGCGTCCACGAAGCCTGGCCAGAAATTCTGCTCACGTCCGCCCTCCATGGTTCCCCCGTCCTATTTGGCTGCCCGCGCGGGCAGAGTTTCCAGCGCCGATGCGCGACCGGTGTTGCGCAGGATCTGGTAGCTGATATCGGCCTGCTGGAACAACAGGTTGGCAAAGTCCATGCGCGCCTGGTAGGCCTGCTGGTAGGCGTCCAGCACGTCCAGCAATTGCTTGCTGCCGGTGGAGAGCTGCTCCAGGAAGACGTCGGCCACGTTGGCGTTGGTGAGATAGGCCTGGCGCGAGATCTCCATGCGCTTTCGCACCGCGCCCAGGGTGCGGTAGTTGATCTCGATCTGCTCACGCAATTTGCGTTCCAGGTCGAGCGCGGTATTGCTCTTTTCCACGTACTTGGCGCCGGCCTGCTTGCTGTAATACAGGTCGGACCCGCCATTGAGCAGGTTCATGGTCACCACCATCATCAGGCGACGATCGGTGGTCAGCTGCAGGCTGTTGTCGGTGGTGTCGATGGCGCCACCGGCACCCCGGGTCTTGGTCTGGGTCCATTCCAGCGCCAGCGTGGGCGAGAACCTGGCGCGCGCCGACTTCAGTTCCTGATTGGCGGCATCGACATCACGCCGCGCCGCGCGCACGCCGGGGTTGGTGTCGTAGACATCCTGCAGGGCCAGCTTGGAGGTGTCGGGCACGACCGGCATCATGTGGTCCGGCACCTCGATCTGCTCGATCTTGCGGCCGGTGATCTGGTTCAGCGTCACCATGGCGCTTTCCAGCGCGCCTTCGGCCTCGGCCACGGCCGACTGGGCCGTGAGCGAGCGCCCGCGCACCCGTTCAAAATCGATGCGGCTGGCGCCGCCGCCCTGGAGGCGCTTGTTCATGTAGTCCAGCAAGGCGGCCATACGTTGCGCATAACTGCGCGAGAACGACAGCGTGGCATAGGCGCGCATGACGTCGTAATACGCCTTGATGGCGTTGTAATACAGGGTCTCGCGGGCATCGTCGCGGCGCAGGTCGGCGGCGTCGGCCAGCGCGCTGCTCTTGCGGTAGTCGTAATACGAACCGGGTGCGAAGATCGGCTGGCGACCGATCACGGTCACGTCCCAGCGCTTGTGATAGGAGGCGCGCTGGATCAGGCCGGTATTGGGATCGATCACCGAGGACGGCGAGGAATATTCATTGCCCTTCTGCGCCCGCACATCCAGAGTCGGCCCCAACTGGCCGGCCGTGGCCTTGGAAGCATAGCGCGCCTGGTCGGCCTGGGCCGCCGTGGCGGCGTAGCTGTAGCTGTTGTTGAGGGCAAGGTCCAGCACGCTGCGCAGACTCAGGTCCGCTACGGTCTCGCCTTCGGTGACGATGCTGATCTGCGGCAGGGCGATCCGGTTGCCGGCAAAGTCCGGATCGGACTGGCGCAGCAACAGCAGGATTTCATCCTGCGGCGAGCCCGGCGGGGTGTCGGCCGGCAAACCCGGCAGGCGGTAATCGGCGGCGGACGGCCCGGCAGGATCGGCACCCAGACGGATCTGGGGCGGCGTATCGAGCTTGTTGTCGGCCGTGGACGGTGTGGCCTGCATGGCTGTGGCGGCGGCCAGCGGCGGCTTGTCCGCCGCCAGCAGCGCATGATGCGCGGCCAAGCCAAGTGAAACGCCCAGTATGAAACGCTTGCTTTTAAGAACTCTCATCAACACGATCAGCCGGTATCCCACCGGCCTCCCCTACCCAACCCGCATCCCAGGAAAGAATCGGCAGCCCTCGCCGCGATTCCCGTCATCAAGCCGGGGAACTCCTGTTCTTTTTCTTGTGAAGCACCGGCCTGCACATCCGTTCGATCAGCCTGATCGAATTTGTTACTATTTTGTTAAAACAATTCTATCACCGGCGAATTGCAGCTCAATTACAAAAAGACGGGAAAAATCGTTTAATTTCAATTGACTTGATAAAAGTTAACTTCGGCAATTATGGTCAGCTTGTTGCCGTCATGCCATCGGGAAATGCCGGAGGGGCAACAGAGAGAACAAAAACAACAAAAATGCGGTTGAAAAACCACAAGTCTCTCCCTATATCCTGCCCACAGACGATTAGCTCTGCCTATTTCACTCATCCCTTTCTTCAATAAGGACAACCGCATGGCAACCGAAAAACAGACCATGGGCTTCCAGGCCGAAGTCAAGCAACTGCTGCAATTGATGATCCACTCGCTGTATTCGAACAAGGAAATCTTCCTGCGCGAGCTGGTCTCCAATGCCTCGGATGCGGCCGACAAGCTGCGCTTTGAGGCCATCAACGATGGCAGTCTGTTCGAGGACGATCCGGAACTGAAGATCAAGATCAGCTTCGACAAGGCGGCGCGCACCATCACCATCTCCGACAACGGCATCGGCATGAACCGTGACGAGGCCATCTCGCACCTGGGCACCATCGCCAAGTCGGGCACCAAGGAATTCTTCTCGCGCCTGTCGGGCGACCAGCAGAAGGACGCCGCCCTGATCGGCCAGTTTGGCGTGGGCTTCTATTCGGGCTTCATCATCGCCGATCGCATCACGGTCGAGACGCGCCGTGCCGGCACGCCCGCTTCCGAAGGCGTGCGCTGGGAATCCGAAGGTGCGGGCGACTTCAGCATCGAGCAGATCGACAAGCCGGGTCGCGGCACCGACATCATCCTGCACCTGCGTGAGGGCGAAGATGAATTCCTTTCCGCATGGCAACTGAAGTCCATCATCCGCAAGTATTCCGACCACATCTCCCTGCCCATCCTGATGAACAAGGAAGAATGGGATGAGGAAAAGAAGGAAACCGTGCAGAAGGACGAGCTGGAAACGGTCAACCAGGCCAGCGCCCTGTGGACCCGCAGCAAGTCGGACATCACGCCCGAGCAGTATGAAGAGTTCTACAAGCACGTCTCGCACGACTTCGGCGCGCCGCTGGCCTACACCCACAACCGCGTGGAAGGCCGCAGCGAATACACCCAGCTGCTCTACATCCCGGCGCGCGCCCCCTTCGACCTGTGGGACCGCAACAAGCGCGGCGGCATCAAGCTGTATGTCAAGCGCGTGTTCATCATGGATGATGCCGAGCAGCTGATGCCGGTGTATCTGCGCTTCGTCAAGGGCGTGATCGATTCGGCCGATCTGCCGTTGAACGTCTCGCGCGAGATCCTGCAGGAGTCACGCGACGTGCGCGCCATCCGCGACGGTTCGGCCAAGCGCGTACTGAGCCTGCTGGAAGAACTGGCCAACAGCGAAGAGCAGGCGCAGAAGGACAAGTACACCACCTTCTGGACCGAGTTCGGCCAGGTGTTGAAGGAAGGCATCGGCGAGGATGCGGCCAACAAGGAACGCATCGCCAAGCTGCTGCGCTTTGCTTCCACCCACAACGACAGCGAGGTGCAGAATGTGTCGCTGGCCGATTACGTGGGCCGCATGAAGGAAGGACAGGACAAGATCTACTACGTCACCGCAGAGACGTTCCAGGCCGCCAAGAACAGCCCGCACCTGGAAATCTTCCGCAAGAAGGGCGTGGAAGTGCTGCTGCTGACCGATCGCGTGGACGAGTGGATGCTGTCCTTCCTGACCGAGTTCGAGGGCAAGGAACTGGCGTCGGTGGCCAAGGGTGGCCTGGACCTGGGCAAGCTGGAAAACGAAGACGAGAAGAAGCAGCACGAAGAAACGCAAGCCGAGTACAAGGATCTGGTCGAGAAGATGAAGACCGCTCTGGGCGACAAGGCCAAGGAGGTACGCGTGACCTTCCGCCTGACCGATTCCCCGGCTTGCCTGGTGGCCGACGAGAACGAGCTCTCGGGCAACCTGGTGCGCATGTTGAAGGCGGCCGGCCAGGCTGCGCCAGAGTCCAAGCCGACCCTGGAAATCAACCCGGACCACCCGCTGGTGCAACGCCTGAAGTACGAAGAGGCGCGCTTCGACGACTGGTCGCACATCCTGTACGACCAGGCCCTGCTGGCCGAAGGCGGTGCGCTGGCCGACCCGGCCAGCTTCGTCAAGCGCTTGAACGACATGCTGCTGGCCATGGCCGCGAAGTAAGTCTGTTCATCTGTTGCCGCATGCCCGCCGCCCTCGCTGGCCTGGCGGGCAGGAACGCCGCCTGGGGGACTATCCGGGCGGCGTTTTCTTTCATATCGGCGTTTAGCCACCCGGTTGGCGGCAGGTGGGTGCCCAAGGCAGGCAAGACGGCCCAGGGAGACCGGCCGGCGGACGCCTCATCGCAGCAAGAACCTGCTGATCCTTGGGCACGGAACTGAATGAATGGGCGAAATCGGCGAAAAAAAAAGCAGGACCGCAGTCCTGCTTCTTCATATGCCTGGCAACGATCAGTGCGTCACGCGGGTAGTACGCCCGTTGGACAGCAGGCGCACACGCTCGCCGACGCGGAAAGGTTCATCTGCATCCTGGGTGATGGCGCGCAGTTCGCCGTTGTCCAGGCGCACGGTGATTTCCAGGCCCGGACGGTTGTTCAGGTGGGCTTCGGCCTGGTTGCCCAGGACACCACCGGCCAACGCACCGACAATGCCGGCCGCCAGCGCGCCGTTGCCGCCGCCGATGTTGGAGCCGGCAGCGATGCCACCCAGCGCGGCGCCACCGAGGGTGCCGATGCCGCTTGAACCCTTGTCGATGGTGACGTTGCGGATCGACTCGACCACGCCCATGCGCACGGTCTGCTCGCCCTGGGCCTGGCGGGTGTTGTAGACGCTGGCCGAGTTGGGTGTCACTGCGCAGCCGGCTACCAGGGAGCCCAAGGCTGCGATCAAAATCAATTTCTTCATACTGAAAACTCCGACTGAGAACTGTTTGGCCCGTCTCCGGGCGGCGGGGGAATTCGGGCGTCCGCGCGAACGCAACATGATCGCGCATCCGGCGCGGATGCACACATTCCTTTACATCTTAATACAAAGATGTCCCGCGCCGACAATCTGTCCTCTGCGGCGCGCCTCAATACGTGATGTGCCAGCGGCGGTACAGGAAGGCCAGCACGAACAAGGGCCCAATCAGCAAAAACCGCAGGTCCTCGAAGAAGGATGGCTTCTTGCCCTCGATGCGGTGGCCGATGAACTGGCCGATCCAGGCCAGCACGAAGACCGTCGCCGACACCGGCAGCACGGCCCCCAGCGGCAATCGCGCCAGCACCACCAGCATCACCGCCGACATGGCCAGCATGCCTACGGCAAAGGGCGGCGACAGGCGCAGGTAGTAGGCCAGCGCAGCGGCGGCCACCACCAGGGCCACGGCGGGCGACACGATCCAGCACAGGCCGAGCAGCGAAAATACGATGGCCGGCACACAGATGCAGTGGATCAGTTCATTCATCGGATGACGATGACTCTCGGCATAGCGGGCCAGCAGCACATCGATGCGGCGCGGGGAGACGGTGCTGGTGCTGTCCATGGGAGCTCCTCGTTCAATGAGCGGGCGTAGCTTCAGCGGCCGCCGGAGACGTCAATGAAGGTGCCGGTGGCATAGGAAGACTCTTCCGACAGCAGCCACAGGATGGCGTTGGCCACTTCCTCGGCGGTGCCGCCGCGCTTCATGGGGACGGCATCCTTGAGCCGGTCGACACGGCCCGCTTCGCCACCACTGGCGTGGATGTCGGTATAGATCAGGCCGGGACGCACGGCGTTCACGCGAATGCCCTCGGCAGCCACTTCCTTGGCCAGGCCGATGGTGAAGGCATCGATGGCGCCCTTGGAGGCGGCATAGTCGACGTATTCCCCCGGACCACCCAACTTGGCCGCCATCGACGAAAGGTTGACGATGGCCCCGCCCTGCCCGCCGTGACGGGTGGACATGCGCTTGACCGCCTCGCGCGCACACAGCAGGCTGCCGGTAACATTGGCCACCAGCACGCGGGTGATGCGCTCGGCGCTCATGGCGTCCAGGCGGGACTGGTGCTCCAGGATGCCGGCGTTGTTGACCAGGGCGGTGACGCGGCCCAGCTCCTGGTCGGTGGTGGTGAACAGGCGCAGCACGTCCTCCTCTTTGGAGACGTCGCCCGCGACGGTGATGGCGCGGCCGCCGCCGGCGCGGATCTGCCCGGCCACCGATTCGGCAGCCTCACGGTTGGAGACGTAGTTGACGCAGACCGCGTAGCCACGTTGGGCTGCCAGCAGCGCGGTGGCCGCGCCGATGCCACGGCTGCCGCCGGTGACGATGATGACTTTATCTGTCATGTTCAGTTTCCCTTGAATGAATGGCCCGGCGCGTGACGCCAAGGCAGCTTACGCTAAGATGTGAATTCTTGTGCATTTTGCCGCAAGCCTGACGCCTCTGCAGCCGCGCCATTGTGCACGCACTGCGATGCGGGTAGCGCTTGCTGAAATTCTTTTCATCCCAGCCGTTTCCATGCCTGCTCGCCCTTCCTCCGCCGCTGATGCTGATGCTGACCACGATGCAGATACATCTGCAACTGATCCCTTGCTGGCCAGCTTTGCGCCGGTGGTGGCACCCGATACGCGCATCCTGATCCTGGGCAGCCTGCCGGGAGCGGCTTCGCTGGCGATCCGGCAGTATTACGGGCATCCGCGCAATGCGTTCTGGCGGCTGGTCGGCGAAGTGATCGGGGTCGACCTTTACGCAATGGACTATGCCGCCAGGCTGGCCAGCTTGCTGCAGCATCGCATCGGCTTGTGGGACGTGATCGCCCAAGCCAGGCGTATCGGCAGTCTGGACAGCGAAATCAGGGATCACAGCGGCAATGACTTGCTGACGCTGATCGCCAGACTGCCTGCACTGGAGACCATCGCCTTCAATGGTGGGACCGCCGGCAAGATCGGGACCAAGGCGCTGGGCGCCAAGGCGCAGGACTATCGGGTGGTGGTGCTGCCGTCGAGCAGTCCGGCGCATGCGGCGTTGGGGTATGAAGACAAGCGGGCGCGCTGGCGGGCTGCATTGCGCTGATCGTCAGTGGCTTCGCATACCGGCATCCCGCCGGGTGATCAAGGTCACATCGGCATCTTCGACGACGCGATCAATCACGTTCTTGAGGTTGCTGCGGGCGCCAGTAAAGTGGACTGTGCGCATGGGTCGCCTCCTGCGATGACCCAAAGCTGCACTTAGCACATGCACATGTCAAGCATTCTTTAAATCACTTCCTGAGGAACAGGTAGTCATAAAACTCCCCCGAAAACCCGCCATTGAAGATCAAATACTGCAACGCCTTCGCGAAAAACACGATGGCGCAGAAGACGATGGCCAGCTTCAGGCAGAGGATGAGGTTCTTGAGCATGGTCGAAGTGTAATGGAGGCCGGTCAGGCTGAGCAGTATCGATGCGCAAAATGGAGGCAAAAACTGCCTGGATCACTTTTCGCGGCCGCCGGATGGCCATGCGCTGGATGATGGCCGTGTCGGACAAGTCGCCAAGGCAAGGTATCATTCGGCATCCGCAGGCGGCCTCCCCGGCTGCCGCGCCGTTTCATTCATATCATGCTCATCCGAAGAAAATCCATCGAAGCCCAGGCCAACACCAAGGCCGGCCCCAATCGTCGCCGCCAACAGCTGGAAGCTGACGCCAGCAAACCGCGCAAACCCAAATATGCCCCCGTGACGCTCTCCGAACTGGAAGGCGTACGCTACCTGCATTTCGGGACCGAGTGGGTGCAGGGTGCGATGCGCATCCGCAAACCCGATTGGATCGAACTGGAATACGCCCAGCAGATGATGGCGTGGATGCTCTTCAACCGCGCACCGCGCCACATCGTACAGCTCGGCCTGGGCACGGGTGCACTGACCAAGTTCAGCTACCGTCAATTCCCGCAGGCACAGGTGACGGCCGTGGAGCTGAACCCGGCCGTCATTGCGATCTGTCACAGCATGTTCAAATTGCCGGAGCCGGACGAGCGCCTGATGATCATCGAAAGCGATGCCATGGACTTCATCGTCCACGCTGCCAGCCACGGCATCATCGACGCCCTGCAGGTCGATCTCTATGACGCCACCGCGCGCGGACCGGTGCTCGACAGCGCCGAGTTCTACCAGGCCTGCCATGATAGCCTGGCACCGGGCGGGGTGATGACGGTCAACCTCTTTGGCGATCATCCCAGCTACGCCAAGAACCTGCGGGCCATGGAATATGCTTTCGATACCGTGGTCTCGCTGCCCGAAGTCCATGACGGCAACGTCGTGGCACTGGCCTTCAAGGGCGCGGTGACATTCGATTTCCCCGAACTGTATGCGCGTGCGGCACTCATCGAGAGCCAGACCAGGTTGCCGGCCAAATCCTGGGTCAACGGGATCAAGGCCGGCTTCTAGGGCGAAAAATGCGGCGCGGCGTGGTGTCGATGCGCAAGAGATAAAATATTTTCATCTTTTTCGAGAAAAGACTTGCGCCACCCCGACCTCCCTCCTATAATGCGCTCTCTCTTGCAGCACTGAAGCAACAAGGAAGTGCAGCAACGGGGCGTTAGCTCAGCTGGTAGAGCAGCGGACTCTTAATCCGTAGGTCCACAGTTCGAATCTGTGACGCCCCACCAAAATTTCAAAGGCCTCTTGCACCGAGGCCTTTTTCACTTCCCGGTCGACCTGATGGTTTCAGGCGCACCACGGGGCGTTAGCTCAGCTGGTAGAGCAGCGGACTCTTAATCCGTAGGTCCACAGTTCGAATCTGTGACGCCCCACCAACAACAAAAAGCACCACGAGCAATCGTGGTGCTTTTTTTGTTTCTGTGGACTGGTTGAATGTGGACCGCGGCCCCTCGCGATCACCGTTGCGACGACAATCTTGCCCCCTCCCTGCTGCTGAACGTCTTATTTATCGCCAGGCCACTGCCGCATGCGCCCGGTATGGTCAGCAGACCCTGCCTCCGGCGAATCAGCCCCCTCCACCACCGGCTGTGCGACGGTCACCTTGCGTTGTCGTCCGGGCCGGATACGTCGGGTCTCGGTCGCCGTCGGGAAATCGCGCTTCTTCTTCCCCTTCGACATCTTCGACAGCCCCGACAAGAGCTGCACCAACGCACTGCGGGTGGTGGCATCCACCGCGCGGTAACAGGACAGCAATTCACTCTCTTCGGCACTGGGCGTGGCGCCACGCACACCGGTCAGCACATAGGTGATATCGACGCCGATCTCCCCCAGGCCGTGTAGATAGTAGGCGTCCGGTGCGGTTTCACCGATCTCGTACTTGATCTGCGTACGCGCCGTGATCTCGAGCTGGTCGGCTACCGATTTCTGGGTATGACCGCAGCGGCCGCGCTCTTGTGCAAGACGATCACCAAGTATTGTCAAAAATTCAGTTTTATTCGATGACATATGAAAAGGACCTCTCCTAGAATATTGCTTTCAGTCCAACAGCGAGGAGACATCTTATGGCACCCAAGCAACAAAACGAACGCAAGCCCGCAAAAGGGGCGACGCGTCTGGTGAATTTTCGATTAAATGAGGCGGAATTCGAGGAAGCTGACCTCTTGGCGCGACAAACCTACCGTTCCCGCGCACTGTTTGTCCGCACGATGTATTTGTTGGGACTGCAGGCATATCGTCGGCAGCATCCGCTCGACTGAGGGCGCGCGCACTACAACTAGCGGCAAAGTGAAGAATAAAGGGGGTTGCTCACGGGTTCAGTGCAGGCCGTGCAGCAGCAGGAATTCTTTCACCGTCCGCAGCACCTGATCCGTCTGCTCGCGGTGCGGGACATGACCACACTGCGCCAGCACCTGATACTGCCCCTGCCCCGGGAACGCCGATGGCAGGCTTGCCATCATGCGCGGATGCGCCAGACTTCCAAACTCATCCAGATTGCCATGCAGCGCCAGTAACGGACATGCCAGCTGCGCCAGCATGGGCGCCAGCGACCAGTTGGCAAAGTCCGCCGAGAGCCAGGTGTCGGTCCACGCAGAAAGCACCCAGCGCGCCTGCTGCAGGTCGTTGCCATGATATTTCGCCAGGCGCGCCAGTTGCGCCGGGTCGGCAAAGCTGGCGCGCGCGTCCTCGATGCCCTGCCGGGTCCGATCCTCAACGAAGGCTTGCGCCGATTCGGTGATGACGGCCAGCACCCGCCGCGGCCACTGCGCCGCAGCCGACACCGCCATGCCACCCCCCACGCTGTGGCCGAACAAGATGACCTCGTCCACGCCAAAATGGCGCAACACGGCCGCTAGCGACGTGTGCGCTTCAGCAGCAATGAAGTCCAGGGTGAGAGCATCGCTGCGCGCCGTGGACCGGCCGAAACCCGGACGGTCGTAGGCGATCACGGGGTGGCCCGTGTACGCCGCCAGGCGAGCCGGGAAGTCCCGCCACAAGGCGACCGCGCCCAGCGAATCGTGCAACAGCACGATGGGTACGCGCCCGGCCAGCGGCCCGCCCCACAGGCTGGCAAACAAGACCGCGCCCGGCATCTCGACAGTCGTCTGCTCCCCTGCGGACATGCTTGCTCCTCTGACTGCACAGTTTGTACAGCTTGTCTTTCTGCCGGACCGCCCTGTCTGAGAAGGTTCGATGACCAGCACCAATAAAAAGGCGCACCGGGGGGTGCGCCTGAATCAGCCTTCAAGGGGGTATGGCTCCCCCTCAATATACCGGACACGCTATCAGCTTGCGCGACGTGCGAGCCCAAGTATCACGTCAGGCGCATGGCTGAGGCTGCCGACAACCGCAGCCGGTCAGTGATGCGCGCCGCCGCCCAGATAGGCGGCCTTGACCGCCGGGTCGTTCTGCAGCTTGTCGGCGGGTCCGTGAACGGAGATCTTGCCATTCTCCAACACATAGCCGTAGTCCGCAACATTGAGTGCGGCCGCCGCGAACTGCTCCACCAGCAGCATGGTCACGCCCTGCTCCTTGAGCCGCGAAATGATGCGAAACACCTCGTCCACCAGGATCGGTGCCAGCCCCATCGAGGGCTCGTCCAGCAGGATGACCTCCGGATTCAACATCACAGCGCGTGCCATGGCCAGCATCTGCTGCTCGCCGCCAGAGAGCGTGCCGGCCAGCTGGGTCTGCCTTTCCTTCAGGCGCGGGAACAGCTCCAGCGCCCGCTCGAGGTCATGCGCGATATCGCCCTTGGGACGCGCGCGCGTGAAGCGCGGGAAGGCGCCCAGCAGCAGGTTGTCGGTCACGCTCATGGTGGCGAAGACGCGCCGGCCCTCCGGCGAGTGCGCCAGCCCGTAGCGGGCAATGCGGTGCGAATCCAGCCCGGTGATGTTCTTGCCGCCGAGCGTGACTTCCCCGCCCTTCGGTTTGATCATGCCGGAGATGGCGCGCATGGTCGTGGTCTTGCCGGCGCCGTTGGAACCGATCAGGGTGACTACCTTGCCCTTGGGGACGTCCATCGAGATGCCATGCAGCACCTCGACCTTGCCGTAAGCGGCGTGCAAATTGGAAATGGTCAGCATGTTCAGGCTCCCGCGGGGCTGGATGTGTTGTCGTGGGCATCGCCTGCGCCACTGCCGAGGTAGGCTTCGATGACCTTGGGGTCGGCCTGGACCTGGGCCGGCTTGCCTTCGGCGATCTTCTGGCCGAAGTCGAGCACGGTGACGGTATCGCAGATCGACATGACCACGTCCATGTGGTGTTCGATCAGGATGATGGTGATGCCGGCTTCGCGGATCTTGCGGATGATGGCGACGAGCTCCTTGATGTCCGGTGCGGTCAAGCCTGCCGCCGGTTCATCCAGCAGCAGCAGGCTGGGGTTCAGGCCCAGTGCGCGGCCGATCTCCAGCAGGCGCTGCTTGCCGTAAGGCAGGTTGCGCGCCTCTTCATTGGCCAGGTTGGCCAGCCCCACGAACTCCAGGATGGCAGCAGCCCGTTCGCGCGCGGCCTGTTCTTCACGGACGTAACGCGGCGTGTTGACCATGACGTCGACGACGTTGCTGTTGAAGGTGTGATGCAGGCCCACCAGAACGTTTTCGGTCGCAGTCATTTCACCGAAGAGTTGCACGTTCTGGAAAGTCCGTGCCACCCCACCCAGGGCGATGGCCGAGGGCACACTGCCGGAGATCGGTCGGCCATCGTATTCCACCACGCCGTCGGTAGGACGATAGATGCCGGTCAAGACGTTCATCATGGTGCTCTTGCCGGAACCATTGGGACCAATGAGGCCGTGCACGGTCCCTTTGCGCACATCCAGATCCACTCGGTTCAAGGCTTTCAGACCACCGAACTGCATCAGGATCTGGTTGACCCTCAACAGCGTGGCGCCCTGATCCTTGACCGAATCGGTAGTGATGACGGCACGTTCTTTATCACCAGCGATCTGCTGCGCTACCGGTACATGCTTGGTGAGCATGCGACCGAACAGGTTGCGGCAGAAGCCGACAATGCCATCCTGCAGGTAATACACCACGAACAGGGTCATCAAACCAAAGATGGTCAGGCGCCAGTCGGTGATGTCTTTCAGCTTGTAGGAGAAGGCTGCCATGGCGATGGTCGCGACCACCGGCACGGCCACGCCGCGCACAGTCCTGGTCTTGCGCGCGACCTGCAAGCCAGCGCCCACCACCACAATCAACGCCAGCACGGTGGCGATCTGGCGGAACAGCGCAATGTCGGACAGCAGACTAGGCAGCATCACCACGATCAGTGCTCCGATGAGCGAACCGATACGAGACTTGCGACCGCCCATGATCACCGCCAACAGGAACAGAATGGTCAGTTCGAAGTTGTAAGTATTGGGCGAGATGTACTCTTCCGAATACGCATACAGGGCCCCGGACAGACCTGCCAGCGCAGCGCTGATGATGAAGGCATAGACCTTGTAGCGATACACCGACACGCCCATGCAGTCCGATGCGATCGGGCTGTCACGCAGCGCCTGGAAGGCACGCCCCAGGTTGGACTTGAGGACGCGATGCACCACCAGCATCGAGATCACCATCAAGACCGCCACCAGGTAAAAGAACTGCACTTCACTCATCTTCTCTCCACCGATCATGGGCTTGTCCAGCTTGATACCCATCGGACCTTCGGTGAGGAAGCTCATCTCGTTGATCAGGATCTGGATGATGGTGCCAAAAGCCAGGGTCACCATGGCCAGATAGGGGCCAGTCACGCGCAGCGCCGGCAAGGCCAGGATGGCGCCGAACACTGCCGTGACGGCAATGGCAGCCGGTATCGTCACGAAGATCGGCATGCCCAGCTTGAAGAACAGCACGCCGGCCGCATAGGAGCCGATACCGAAGAGGCCCGCATGACCCAGCGAGACCTGGCCGGTATAACCGACCACGATGTCCAGCCCGAACAGCAGGATGGCGTAGATGAGGATGGTTTCGATCAGGTGCAGGTAATACGGATTGTGCACCACCATGGGAATGCCGCCCAACGCGACAATGCCCAGCAAGGATAGCAGCAGGATTTTCTTGTTCATGGCATCAGACCTTCTTGATCGCAGTTTTGCCGAACAGGCCTGCAGGTTTTACCGCCAGGACCAGCAGCAGCAGCAGCAGTCCCGGGACTTCCTTGTAGCCGGTGGAGATGTAGAAGCCGGTCAAGGTCTCGGCCACACCGAGAATGAGACCGCCGACGATGGCACCCATGCCTGATGTCAGGCCACCGATGATGGCCACCGCAAAGGCCTTCAGACCCAGTGCCGCGCCCATGGTGGCGCCAGTGAGCGTCAGCGGAGCCACCAGTACGCCGGCGAAGGCGGCCGTGGCGGACGACAGGGCATATGAAAAAGTGATCACCATGCTGGTATTGATGCCCATCAGCCCGGCCGCATCGCGGTCGTTGGAGGTGGCCACCACGGCCTTGCCGTAGATCGACTTGCGATTGAACAATTCGACCGCGGCCATCATCAGCAAGGCACCGATCACCACCAGCACCTGCATGGGCTGCACGTTGGCGCCCAAGACCTGGAACGGCGCGTCGGAAACCGGCGACGGGAAAGGCAGATCGTCCTTGCCCCAGATGTTTTCGGCGACGTTCTTGAAGATGATGGCCAGTGCGATGGTGGACATGATCCAGCCGAATTCCGACTTGATCTTGATGGCCGGGCGCACCCCTATCCATTCGACAAACATGCCTTGCAGTGCACCGAAGACCAGCACGACTGGAATCATCAGCCAGTAATTGAGATAAGGGCCGCCGTGGATGTTGCCCACCACGGAAAGCCCGACCAGTGAGCCCAGCATCAGGGCTTCACCCTGGCCGAAGTTGAGCGTGCCGGACGTGGCAAAGGTCAATTGGTAACCGAAGGCGATCACGGCGTAAATCATGCCGAGCGCGATCCCGGAGAAGACCAGTTGTAAGAGGATGTCCATTGTGATTTCCAAGAAGCGGCTACCGCCGGGTGGCGGCGTAGAGCTGCAACGATCCTGCGGCAGCCGTGACCGGCGCCGTTAAAAGATCGTCAACAGATCGTGTAAAAAAGGCCAGCCCCCGGATCGCAAGGACTGGCCTCTTCGACTACTGTGCGTGAAGCGAGTCGATTCTTATTTGCCGAGGATGACGCGGCCGTTCTTGACCTCGCCCATCACGACCATGGAAGGCTTGATGGCTTCGTGATCGGTGTGGGTGAACGGCTTGTCATAGGTGGTAACCACGCCTTCGACCTTGGTGTTGAGGTTTTCCAGCGCAGCGCGGACCTTGTCGCCATCGGTGGTGCCAGCCTGCTTGATGGCGGCAGCCAGCAGCAAGATGGAATCGTAGCCTTGGGCAGCCGAGACGGCCGAGGGCATGCGGTCAACCTTGTAGGCCTTCTGGTAGGCCTCGATGAAGGCCTTGCGCTTGGGGGTGCTGCCGTCCTGGATGAAGGTCTGCGGCATGCGGGCGCCATTGCCGTTCTTGCCGGAATTGTCGATGAAGTTGCCCATCGACAGCGGCCAGCTGCCGATGATGGGCACGTGCCAGTTCAGCTTTTCCATACCGTTGGCGATCTGGGCCAGTTCCGGGCCGATGCCGTAGGTCAGCACGGCCTGAGCGCCACCTTGCTTGGACTTGAGCAGCTGAGCCGTCATGTCCACGTCCTTGATGTTGTACTTCTCCACGGCCACCGGGGTGATCTTCTTTTCAGTGAGCACCTTTTCCAGGTCTTCGCGACCGAGCTGGCCGTAGTTGGTGGAGTCAGCCAGGATGGCAACCTTGGTGAACTTCTGCTTGTCGACCGCTTCGTCAGCGATCATCTTGGCCTGGATCTTGTCAGCGGCCGAGGTGCGGAAGATGTAGTTGTCCTTATCCTTCTCGAACTGCTTGGTAATCACGGTGCCGGTGGCCACGTTGTTGATCACCGGAATCTTGGCTTCCTGGTAGAAGCGCTGCGAGGCCAGAGCCACGCCGGTGTTGATGAAGCCGACGGTGGCGACCACCTTTTCCTTGTTGATCAGTTCCTGTGCGATCTGCACGCCACGTTCGTTCTTGGCTTCGTCATCGCGCTCGACCAGCTGGATCTGGCGCCCCAGCAGGCCGCCTGCAGCGTTGATCTCGGCCACGGCCAGCTTGACGCCGTCACGCATGGACACGCCCATCGGGGCAGAGCCGCCGGTATAGGGGCCGGAAACGCCGATCTTGATCGGATCGGCCGCCTGCGAAGTCAGGGCCAGGCTCATCAGGGCCGCGGCAACAAAGGTTTGGGTCTTGTAGCTCATGTCATCCTCCAGAATGTAATTGTTGGCTAGCACGCAAGCGAGCGTAGCGCTTTTGAAAATCGCTCCGTGTGAACGAATTCTCCGCTCTCCCTTCGCTCTGCGGCGAATCCTTGCGGGAGTGTCGGGGCCGATTCTGTCCCAGTTTCCTTGCGCCAAACTTACAAGCTTGTCAGGAGCTGTCGCAGCTGGTCAGGCAGTGCAGTGGATTTCTCTTTTTTGAAATCGACCCAGACGATTTTTGCAGCACCGTCAGCATAAATGATCTGCTCATCGGCGGCGTCGCGGATGATATACGTAGTTTCCACACTCGTGCGTCCCAGATGACCTGCGCCCATCTCCACGACGATGCTGGCGGGATACTTCATCTGACGCCGGAAATTGCAGTGGGCGTTGACGATCACCGGTCCTTGCTCGCCCGCAATGGTGGGCCCGAAGACCTCTTCCAGCCACTCGATGCGACACTGCTCCATGAAGCGGAAATAGAGGGTGTTGTTGACGTGGCCGAAGGCATCCATGTCGCCCCAGCGGATGCGTTGCTGCGAGACATACAAGGGCTTCGTTGCGGCGGCTTCGTGACTGCTCATCGTGGGTCCTTTCCCGGTTTGATTCATCAATGAATGTAATTTTTTTCATGCGCGACATGCCGGAGCTGTCGCATTTACGACGCAGTGGCATCCCTCATCACCGCGCGTTTTCTGCGTCATTACGGAGTCATGCACTCGCTAACGGCCGGGCATTCACCTGATGCAAGCTGGCAATGACGGATCAACTCGATCCAATCAGGCATGAGCCCGGTCGGAAAAATCCCATAAAATACGGCACCTGCGGAAAACCCTCCGGATCGGTCTCTGCTGAAGGCTGCTGCCGACACGGGACGCCGTTTGCGTGCATTGTTTCAGACATAAACGCCAGAAGCTGAATAAAAATGGCGGCGAAATCGCCATTCCCTCTAGCGTTCCTTCGAAAAATACTTAACAATAGCACGATCGTTCGAAAAACAGGCAGTTCACATAACACGGGACACCCATGACTTCTTCTCAAGACTTGCTCGCACAATACGGCCCTCGCGAATCGATGGAATATGACGTGGTCATCGTCGGCGGCGGCCCTGCCGGCCTGTCGGCGGCGATTCGCCTCAAGCAGCTGGCTGCGCAACAGAACCGGGAAGTGTCGGTCTGCGTGCTGGAAAAAGGCAGCGAAGTCGGCGCCCACATCCTCTCCGGCGCGGTAATGGACCCGCGCGCGCTGACCGAGCTGATTCCTGACTGGAAGGAGCAAGGTGCACCCCTGAATACGCCGGTCAGCGAGGACCGCTTCCTGTTCCTCTCCGAGACCAAGGCCTACAAGACCCCGAACTGGTTGCTGCCGACCTGTTTCCAGAACCATGGCAACTACGTCATCTCGCTGTCCAATGTCACCCGCTGGCTGGGCCAGCAGGCCGAGGCACTGGGCGTGGAGATCTTCCCCGGCTTCCCGGCCGCCGAGGTGCTGTATCACGAGGATGGTTCGGTCAAGGGCGTGGCCACCGGCAACATGGGCATCAACAAGGAAGGCGAACCGACCGGTGATTTCCAGCTGGGCATGGAACTGCATGCGAAATACACCTTCTTCGCCGAAGGTGCGCGCGGCCACCTGGGCAAGCAGCTCATCGCCAGGTACAAGCTCGATGCCGGCCGTGATCCCCAGACCTATGCCATCGGCATCAAGGAACTGTGGGAAGTGAAGCCCGAAGTGCACCAGCCCGGCCTGGTGGTTCACACCGCCGGCTGGCCGCTGGCCAATGACACTTACGGCGGTTCCTTCCTGTATCACTTGGAGAACAACCAGGTCGCCGTCGGTTACGTCGTGGGACTGGCCTACCAGAATCCGTATCTCTCGCCGTTCGAGGAATTTCAGCGCTACAAGACGCATCCGGAGATCCGCAAGTTCTTCGAAGGCGGCAAGCGCATCTCCTATGGCGCGCGTGCCATTACTGCGGGTGGCGTGCAATCGCTGCCCAAGCTGGTCTTCCCTGGCGGTGCCTTGCTGGGTTGCGATGCGGGCTTCCTCAATGCCTCGCGCATCAAGGGCAGCCATGCCGCGATCAAGAGCGGCATGCTGGCCGCAGACGCCGCCTTCACGGCGCTGGGCGAGAATCGCCAGTCCGACGAGCTGGCGGCTTACCCGGCAGCCTTCGAGGCTTCCTGGCTGAAGGAAGAACTGCACAAGGCGCGCAACTTCAAGCCCTCGATGAGCAAGGGCCTGATCACCGGCACCCTGCTGGTCGGTATCGACCAGGTGCTCTTCGGTGGCAAGGCGCCATGGACCCTGCGCCATACCCACGCCGACCACGAATGCCTGCGCCCGGCTTCGGACTTCGCACCGATCGCCTATCCGAAGCCGGACGGCAAGCTGACCTTCGACCGCCTGTCTTCAGTCTTCATCTCCAATACCAACCACGGTGAAGACCAGCCCGCGCACCTGACGCTGAAGGACAAGAACGTTCCGGTGCAAGTGAACCTGGCCAAGTACGCGGGCCCGGAATCGCGCTATTGCCCGGCAGGTGTCTATGAATTCGTGAAGAACGAGGACAATTCCGACCGCCTGCAGATCAATGCGCAGAACTGCGTGCACTGTAAGACCTGCGACATCAAGGATCCGACACAGAATATCGTCTGGGTGACGCCGGAAGGCGGCGGCGGGCCGAACTACTCGGGCATGTAAGCGCCCTGCCCCGTCTCGCAAAAACAAAAGCCGCCTCCGTCACGGGATGCGGCTTTTTCATTGGACCAGCCCTGCTCTCAGACGCCTGCCGGACGCTCCGGCGGTGTCCAGCTGCCGTTGACGATCTTCTCCAGCCAGAAGACTCCGATCACGGTCTTCACATCGGTAATCTGGCCATTGCGCACCTGTTCCAGCAGCTCGGCCAGCGGCGCCTTGTAGATGTCGAGGAATTCACCCTCGTCCAGTTCACGCTCCCCTTCGCTCAGGCCGCGCGCCAGGTACAGCACCAGATGTTCATCCGAATAGGCGATGGCGTTGTGGATGGTGCAGACATATTGCCATTCGGTCGCGGTATACCCTGTTTCTTCCTTCAGTTCACGCTTGGCGCAGTCCAGAGTATCTTCGCCCGGGTCGATCTTCCCGGCCGGGAATTCGATGAAGACGCGGTCCAGCGGGTAGCGGAACTGCCGTTCCATCAGCACACGACCATCATCGAACAGCGGCAGCACCGTTACAGCACCAGGGTGCTTGATATATTCACGCGTGGATTGCTTGCCATCGGGGAGCACGATGGTGTCCTTCTGGACCTTCAGGAAATGGCCGTCGTAGACCTGGCGAGTGTCTTTCTGCGTCTCTTTGAGATGAGCGTCCATGATGTGAGCGAGGGAGTGGAGTTGAAGAGGAAGAACGACTGGCCGCCGCGAGGGGACAGACACCAGAAAAAAGGCGCCAGTCACTGACCGGCGCCTCTTGCAGAGCGTTTCAGGCGTGCTGCTTGCGCAGATAGCGCATCACGTAGCCCGGATAGGCCAGTACCAGGAAAAGACAAGCAGTGACGGCATAGAATTCCCAGCCCTGCGAAAAGACGTTGCCGATGCCGCCTTCGAGCAGATGCGCGACCACGCCGACGACGAAATACAGCACCAGCAGTTCCACCAGGCGCAGCCAGATCGGCTTGACCCAGGCCGCCTCCTTCTTCAAGGGAATCAGGCCAAAGAGTTGCTGGTTGAAGAAAGGCAAATTGGCCGCCAGGGCGGCCAACAGGATCACGATCCAGCTGAACAGGGAAACGTTCATTTCCCTGCCTCCTTACGCCACGACCTTGCTGAGGAAGGTCGCCAGGGTGCTGACGATGGCATTGGTGCAGGCATCCATCAGATGTCCCGGCCACAGGCCGATGGCCAGGGCAGCAATGCCGTTCAGGCTCAACACGACGCGCATTTCCGGCGTGGCGACGATCTTGCTGGTATCGGTGGGCTCATCGAAGTACATCACCTTGACCACGCGGATGTAATAGAAAGCACCGATGAGCGAGAAGATCACGGCCAGCACCGGCAGCCAGATCTGCCCCGTAGCCATGGCGGCCTGCAACACCGAGAGCTTGGCATAGAAGCCCACCAGCGGCGGAATACCGGCCAGCGAGAACATCATGATCATCATCACGGCCGCAAACCAGGGGCTACGCTGGTTCAGACCCTTGAAGTCCTCCAGGGTATCGGCTTCGAAGCCAGAACGCGACAGCAGGATGATGACGCCGAAGGAACCCAGGGTGGTGATCACGTAGGTCACCGCATAGAACAGCGAAGAACTGTAGGCGTTGACGGCCGAGAACAGGTTGCCATCGACCACGCCCGACATCATGCCCAGCAACATGAAGCCCATGTGCGAGATGGTCGAGTAGGCCAGCATGCGCTTGATGTTGGTCTGTGCGATGGCGGTCACGTTGCCCAGGATGATGGACAGCACGGCCAGCACCATCAGCATCTGCTGCCAGTCCACGGCCAGCGGCAGCATGCCTTCGACCAGCAGACGGAAGGTGATGGCAAAGGTCGCCAGCTTCGGAGCGGCACCCAGCAGCAGGGTCACCGGAGTGGGCGAGCCTTGGTAGACGTCAGGTACCCACATGTGGAAGGGCACGGCACCCAGCTTGAAGGCCAGGCCAGCCACCACGAACACGATGCCGAACACCAGCGGGGTACGGTCCACGGTACCGGAGACGATGGCGCGGAAGACCTCGTTCAATTCCAGCGCACCGCCGGTCGCGCCGTACAGCATGGACATGCCGTAGAGCAGGAAGCCGGAAGCCAGCGCACCCAGGATGAAGTACTTCATGCCGGCTTCGGTGGAAGCGGCGTGATCACGACGCAGCGCCACCAGGGCATACAGCGACAGCGACATCAGTTCCAGACCAAGATAGATCGACAGGAAGCTGTTGCCGGAAATCATGACCATCTGGCCCAGCAGCGCGAACAGCGCCAGGGCATAGTATTCACCGCCCAACATGCCGCCGGTGATGCCGCGCGCGGTGTTGTACTGGCGCGAGTAGATGAGCGTGACGCCCACCCCCAGGTAGGTGAACAGCTTCAACAGGTTCGACAGCGGATCGGACACGAACATGTTGTTGAACGTGTAGACCGTGGCGCCCGTATTGAGGTCTGCAAAGCTCAGTACCGCACATACCACCAGCGCCGCCAGGGACAGCAGATAGGTGATGACGCGCTTGCTTTCCGGCAGGAACATATCGATCAGCAGGATCGCGGAGGTCGCGATCAGCAGAAATATTTCCGGATAGACAGGGATCAGATTCATGTTATTCATTTAGTTACTACCGCTTGTGTACGCCCGCTTGTGTCGCGACCTTGATCGCGCCGCCCGACCGGCAATGCCACACCGGCTCGTCTCGTTACTCGTTGTTGCCCAGCTTGGTTATCGGCGGGACGCGAGCGCCCCGCCCTTCACTTCTCTAGACTGCGCAGATCAGTTGATCTTGGAGACCGCCACATGCTTCAGCAGGTCGGTCACCGAGGTCTGGATGCTGTCGGTGATGATGCCGGGATAGATACCCATGACCAGGGTAGCGATCGCCAGCAGGCCCAGGATGAGGAATTCGCGGGAATTCACATCCACCAGCTCGGCCACGTGATGGTTGCTCACGGCACCGAAGATGACGCGCTTGGCCAGCCACAGCGAGTACGCCGCGCCCAGGATCAGAGCGGTAGCGGCCAACAGACCAATCCAGAAATTGAACTTCACCGCACCCAGAATCACCATGAATTCGCCAACGAAACCGGAAGTGGCCGGCAGGCCGCAGTTGGCCAGCGAGAACAGGATGAAGAAGAAGGCAAAGCGCGGCATCTTGTTGACCACACCGCCGTACTGGGAAATCTCACGGGTGTGCATCTGGTCATACAGCACGCCGATACACATGAACATCGCACCGGACACGAAGCCGTGCGAAATCATCTGCACGATACCGCCCTGCAGGGCCATGTCGTTGAACATGAAGAAGCCCAGGGTCACGAAGCCCATGTGGGCGATCGACGAATAGGCGACCAGTTTCTTCATATCCTGTTGGACCAGGGCCACCAGACCGATGTAGATCACGGCCACCAGTGACAGGAAGATCATGAAGCCCGACAGCGCATGGCTGGCGTCCGGCAGGATCGGCAGCGAGAAGCGCAGGAAACCGTAGGCACCCAGCTTGAGCATGATCGCCGCCAGCACGATGGAGCCACCGGTGGGCGCCTGCACGTGGGCGTCAGGCAGCCAGGTGTGCACCGGCCACATCGGCACCTTCACGGCGAAGGCAGCCAGGAAGGCGAAGAACAGGATCTTCTGTTCCAGCATCGACAACGGCACCTGATGCCAGGTCGGAATCTCGAAGCTGCCTCCCGACACGTAGTACAGGTAGATCAGGGCGATGAGCATCAGCAGCGAACCCAACAGCGTGTACAGGAACAGCTTGAAGGCTGCGTACACGCGGTTGTCGCCACCCCAGACGCCCACGATGATGAACATCGGGATCAGGGTCGCTTCGAAGAAGGCGTAGAACAGCATCGCATCCAGCGAGGAGAACACGCCGATCATGATGCCGGAGAGGATCAGGAAGGCACCCATGTACTGAGCCACGCGCTTCTGGATCACCACCCAGCCGGCCAGCACCACGATGACCGTAATGAAGGCGGTCAGCGGCACGAACCACAGCGAGATACCGTCCAGGCCCAGGAAGTAGCTGATGCTGAAGCGGTCGATCCAGGGCGTCTTTTCGACGAACTGGTAACCGTGCGCCAGCGGATCGAAATGCTGGATCAGCGGGAAAGTAACGACCAGGCCGACCAGCGAACCGAACAACGCCAGCCAGCGGGTCAGGCCCGGATTGCTGTCGCGGCCCAGTGCCAGGACGAGGATGCCGAAGACGATCGGTACCCAGATCGCGAGGCTCAAGATGGGAAATGTTGACTGCATCATGGTTGTTATTTACTCGGACAGCTTATTTGGCGAACGGGAACGGCATGAACCACACCAGGAAACCCAGCACCCCGATGATCATCACGAACGCATAGTGATAGATGTAACCGGACTGCCAGAGACGCGTGAATTTCGAGAACCAGCCGACGACCTTGGCGCTGCCGTTGACGAACAGGCCGTCGATGATGCCACGGTCGCCCACGGTGGACAGTCCACTGCCCAGCAGGCGGGCACCGCCGGCGAAGACAACTTCGTTGAACTTGTCCATGTAGTACTTGTTGTCCAGGATGGTGTAGATGATGCTGAACTTTTCCTTGAACCAGGCTGGTACACGCGGGTTGATCATGTAGCAGTAGTACGCCACGACCACACCGGAGATGGCCAGCCACAGCGGCGCGCTGGTGAAGGCATGCAGCACCATGGCGACCGGGCCGTGGTATTCGTGGGCCAGCTCTTCCATGACCTTGTGGTTTTCGCCGAAGAAGATCACACCCTTGAAGAAGTCGCCATACAGCATCGGCGAGATCGCGAAGAAACCGACGATGACCGAGGGAATGGCCAGCAGGATCAGCGGCAGTGTCACCACCAGCGGCGACTCGTGCGGCTTCTGACCCGGAGCCAGGCCGTGATGATGGTCGTCGTGACCGTGATCGTCATGGGCATCGTGCGCATGGTCGTCATGCACGCCGTGCGCCGCAGCGGGGGCGTGGTGATCATCATGGCCGTGGGCCTGGCCGAAACGCTCCTTGCCATGGAAGACCATGAAATACATGCGGAAGGAGTAGAAGGCGGTCACGAACACACTGGCCAGCACGGCGAAGTAGGCAAAGCCCGAACCCGGCAGGTGCGACTCGGCCGCGGCTTCGATGATCGAATCCTTGGAATAGAAGCCCGAGAAGAACGGTGTGCCGATCAAGGCCAGCGAACCCAGCAGCGAGGTGATCCAGGTGATGGGCATGTACTTGCGCAGGCCGCCCATGTTGCGCATGTCCTGATCGTGGTGCATGCCGATGATGACCGAGCCGGCACCCAGGAACAGCAGCGCCTTGAAGAAGGCGTGGGTCATCAGGTGGAACACGGCCACCGAGTAGGCCGAGGCACCCAGTGCGACGGTCATGTAACCCAGCTGCGACAGCGTGGAGTATGCGACCACGCGCTTGATGTCGTTCTGCATGGTGCCCAGGAAGCCCATGAACAGCGCCGTGATGGCACCGATCACCAGGATGAAGGACAGCGCGGTGTCGGACAGTTCGAACAGCGGCGACATGCGGGTGACCATAAAGATACCGGCCGTCACCATGGTGGCGGCGTGGATCAGCGCGGAAATCGGGGTCGGGCCTTCCATCGAGTCCGGCAGCCAGACGTGCAGCGGGAACTGCGCAGACTTGCCCATGGCGCCCACGAAGAGGCAGATACACGCCACGGTCAGCAGCATCCAGTCGGTACCCGGCAGGGTCAGCTGGGCCAGCTCGGCGCGCTTGGCGAAGACTTCGGTGTAGTTCATCGAACCGGCGTAAGCCAGCAGCAGGCCAATCCCCAGGATGAAGCCGAAGTCACCGACGCGGTTGACCAGGAAGGCCTTCATGTTGGCCTTGATCGCGGTCGGACGGGTATACCAGAAACCGATCAGCAGATAGGACACCAGGCCCACCGCTTCCCAGCCGAAGAACAGCTGCAGGAAGTTGTTGCTCATGACCAGCATGAGCATGGAGAAGGTGAACAGCGAGATGTAGGAGAAGAAGCGGTTGTAGCCCTCATCTTCAGCCATGTAGCCGATGGTGTAGATGTGCACCATCAAGGAGACGAAGGTCACCACGCACATCATCATCGCGGTCAGGCTGTCGACCATGAAGCCGATCTCCAGCTTCAGGCCTGCCACCGTCATCCAGTTGTACAGCGTACCGTTGTAGGTGGCGCCGTCCAGCACTGCAAGCAGGGTCTGGATGGAGATGATGGCGGCGATCAGCACGCCCAGGATGGTCGCGGTATGCGACACCTTGCGGCCAACCACGTTGCCGAAGAATTTGGTACCCAGCAGACCGGCAATGGCCGAGCCTGCCAGCGGCGCCAGGGGTACAGCAAGAAGAAGATGTGGGTTAAGTTGCCCAGCCATGATGAACCTTATCGCTTATTGGCTGCCCCGCCTGCAGCGCTGCTGCAAGGGGGCCTCCCATCTTTAAATGAAATTCAAACCAGAACGCAAAAACAGGACGCTGCGGATGCCGACTCAGCCCTTGAGGCTGTCGAGGTCTTCCACGTTGATGGTATCCAGGTTACGGAACAGCACCACCAGAATCGCCAGACCGATGGCGGACTCAGCCGCAGCCACGGTCAGGATGAAGAACACGAAGATCTGTCCGCCAGCGTCACCGAGGTAATGCGAGAAAGCAATGAAGTTCATGTTGACCGCAAGCAGCATCAGTTCGATGGCCATCAACAGAACGATGATGTTCTTGCGGTTCAGGAAAATGCCGACGATCGAGATCGCGAACAGGATCGCGCCGATGATCAGGTAGTGGGAGAGCGTGATTGCCATGATTCTTGTGCGCCCTTCTTAAGATTGTTGACCAGCGGCCGGCTTGTCGGCCGCAGCAGCGGCGCCATCGGCGGGCTGCTCGTTGCGGGTGGATTCGGCCTTCATGCTGACCAGGCGCACACGATCCGATGCCTTGACCTTGACGGCCTGGGCCGGGTCGAAGTACTTGCTGTCCTTGCGCTTGCGCAATGTCAGCGCGACCGCAGCGACGATGGCCACCAGCAGGATCACGGCCGCGATTTCGAAACCGTACACGTATTGGGTGAAGATCAGCTTGCCCAGCGGCTTGGTCTGACCCAGCGTGTCGGAGGCAGCAGGAACCTGCGACTCGGCGACCCAGAAGCTGTTGAGCAGCACCGCCGCCATTTCCAGCACGATGACCACGCCGATGGTAGCGGCCAGCGGGAAGTAGCCCCAGAAGCCTTCACGCAGCTTGTCCATGTTGATATCGAGCATCATCACCACGAACAGGAACAGCACCATCACCGCGCCGACGTAGACCAACACCAGCACGATGGCCAGGAACTCGGCCTTGAGCAGCATCCAGAGGCCGGCCGCCGAGAAGAACGACAGCACCAGGAAGAGCGCCGCATGCACCGGGTTGCGGGCCGTGATGACGCGAACGGCGGAGATTACCACCAGCACCGCGAACACGTAGAACAAGACAGTTTTAAATTCCATAATCAACCAGAAGTTGGTTCATTCAATCAGCACGGGCAGCGCAAGCACGCCATCCATCGCAATACATCCAACACATTGCCGCAAGCCCCGCACCACCCTGCCCGGCTGCCCCGCAATACAGGGCCACCCGGCAGCACCGATCAACGGTAGGCGGCGTCGGCTGCGCGCGCAGCGGCGATTTCGTTTTCGTAACGGTCACCCACTGCCAGCAGCATTTCCTTGGTGTAGTACAGGTCGCCCCGCTTTTCACCGTGGTATTCCAGGATGTGCGTTTCAACGATCGAGTCGACCGGGCAGGACTCTTCGCAGAAACCGCAGAAGATGCACTTGGTCAGGTCGATGTCGTAGCGGCTGGTACGACGGGTACCGTCTTCACGCTGCTCGGATTCGATGGTGATGGCCATCGCCGGGCAGACCGCTTCGCACAGCTTGCAGGCGATGCAGCGTTCTTCACCGTTGGGATAACGGCGCAGCGCATGCAGGCCGCGGAAACGCGGCGACATCGGCGTCTTTTCCTCGGGGAACTGCACGGTGATCTTGCGCTTGAACAGGTAGCGACCGGTCAGGGCCAGGCCCTTGAACAGTTCGCGGAGCATCAGGCTGCCGAAAAAATCCTTAATAGCTTCCATTTTTAGCCTCAGCCTTCCAACTTATTTCCAGATATTCCAGGGCGACTGGATCCAGATCGCCACGACCACCAGCCACACCAGGGTCAGCGGGATGAACACTTTCCAGCCCAGACGCATGATCTGGTCATAGCGATAGCGCGGGAACGATGCGCGGATCCACACGTACAGCGACAGGAAGAAGAAGGTCTTCAAGCCCAGCCAGATCCAGCCCGGGATGAAGTCCAGTGCTGCCAGCGGTGCCGACCAGCCGCCGAAGAACAGCAGTGCGGTCAGGATCGAAATCAGGATCATCGCGGCGTATTCGGCCAGGAAGAACATGGCGAAGGACATGCCCGAGTATTCGATCATGTGACCGGCCACGATTTCGGATTCGCCTTCCACGACGTCGAACGGGTGACGGTTGGTCTCGGCCACGCCGGAGACGAAGTAGATCACGAAGATCGGCAGCAGCGGCAGCCAGTTCCAGGACAGGAAGTTCAGACCCATGCCGGCGAATTGACCCTTGGTCTGGGCCAGCACGATATCGGTCATGTTCAGACTGCCGGTGACCATCAGCACCACCACCAGGCAGAAGCCCATGGAGATTTCGTAAGACACCATCTGCGCCGAGGCGCGCATGGCACCCAGGAAGGCGTACTTCGAGTTGGAGGCCCAGCCGGCGATGATGATGCCGTAGACTTCCATCGAGGTAATGGCCATCAGGTACAAGAGGCCCGCGTTGACGTTGGCCAGCACGTGTTCCGGCGAGAACGGCACCACCGCCCAGGCGGCCAGCGCCGGCATGATGGTCATCACCGGGGCCAGGTAGAACAGCGCCTTGTTGGCCTTGGACGGGGTCGAGATTTCCTTGAAGATCAGCTTGACGGCGTCAGCGATGGGCTGCAACAGGCCGGCCGGACCCACACGGTTGGGGCCCAGACGCACGTGCATCCAGCCGATCAGCTTGCGCTCCCAGTAGGTCATGTAGGCCACGCACAGCAGCAGCGGCACCATCACCACCAGGATCTTGACCAGAGTCCACACCAGCGTGAACAGGGTCGGACCCAGCAGGGCCGGTCCCACGTTGTTGATTTGGGCGATCAGGTGATCCATTTTTACGCTTTCTCCACGACGATTGCGCCAAACATGCCGCCCAGTGCAGCGGTGGAGGCGTGCGCAGCAGCGACGCGAACCACGTTTTCCGGCAGTTTCTTATCGATGGCGGCGGTCAGCGCAACGCTGCCCGAGCCTTGCTTGACCTTGACCTGGTCGCCTTCGGCCACGCCCAGCTTGGCGGCCAGCGCAGCCGAGAGCCATGCCTTGGGCGCCTGGCCGTCGCGGGTTTCCAGCAGCGGCGGCGAACGGCGTGCAATGGCGTCGGCGAAGTAGATGGGCACGTCAGCCACGCGCTCCACGCCACCGGCGGCAGCTTGCACAGCTTGCGCTTGCACGCTGGCGATGTTGTTCAGGCGCGCCGACAGGTCGGTTTCCTTGCCCAGCAGTTCGTCGCGGATGGACTCGGCGGTTTCGTAGTCGAAATTTTCCAGTTCCAGCAGATTGCCCAGCACGCGCAGGACCTTCCAGCCCGGACGTGCATCGCCGGCCGGCTTGACGGTACCGTTGAAGCTCTGTGCACGGCCTTCGGCATTGACGAAGGTACCGGCAGTTTCGGTGAAGGGTGCGATCGGCAGCAGCACGTCGGCGTAGTCGGCTCCATGCTTGAAAGCGGACATCACCACGACCATCTCGGCCTGGTTCAGGGCGGCACGAGCGGCTTGCGCATCGTAGCTGTCCAGTTCCGGCTCGGCGTTCAACAGCAGGTAAGCCTTGCGCGGCTGTGCGAACACGGCAGCGGCGTTGGCGCCCTTGCCGGGGGTCGGCACGGCGTTGGCCAGGTAGCCGCCGACGGCGTTGCCGCCATCGGTCAGCACACCCAGCTTGGCGCCGGTTTGTTCAGCGATCCACTGTGCGGCAGCATGCAGCTGCGCAGCTTGCGGGTGCTGGACGGCAGCATTGCCCAGGAACACGCCACGGCCTTCGCCCGACAGCAGGCTGGCAGCAGTTGCCTTGGCAGCGTCCGATGCCACCACGCCAGCGTAGACGGCGGGAGCAGCCACACCCTTGGCTTCCGCCACGGCCACGGCCACTTCGGCCAATGCGGACAGCCATGCCGAGGGAGCGGCGATGATCTTGTTGGCGACCGGCATGAGCAGATCGTCGTCGGTGGCATGCAGGACGCTAAGCTTGGCACCGCTCTTGACCGACTGGCGCAGGCGCGCCGACAGCAGCGGATGATCCTTGCGCAGGAAGGAACCGATCACAAAGACGCGGTTCAACTGCGAGAATTCGACGATGGACATGCCCAGCCACGGCTTGATCTGGCCATCCAGACCGAAGTCGGACTGACGCAGACGGAAGTCGACGTTATCCGAACCGACGCCGCGTACCAGCTTCTGCAGCAGGCTCAGTTCTTCCAGGGTGGAGTACGGGGTACCCAGCGCGGCGATGGCGTCGGTACCATGTTCGTGACGGATGTTGCGCAGGCCATGGGCGACGTATTCCAGCGCGGTCTGCCAGTCCACTTCCTGCCACTTGCCGTCTTGCTTCAACATCGGCTTGGTCAGACGCTCGGCGCTGTCCAGCGCTTCGTAGGCGAAACGGTCCTTGTCGGAGATCCAGCACTCGTTGACTTCTTCGTTTTCGAAGGGCAGCACGCGCATGACCTTGCCATTCTTGACCTGGACGATCAGGTTGGCGCCAACGCTGTCGTGCGGGCTCACCGACTTGCGGCGCGACAGTTCCCAGGTACGGGCGCTGTAGCGGAACGGCTTGGAGGTCAGGGCACCGACCGGGCACAGGTCGATCATGTTGCCCGACAGTTCGGAGTCCACGGTCTTGCCGACGAAGGTGGTGATCTCGGAATGTTCACCGCGACCCAGCATGCCCAGCTCCATCACGCCGGCCACTTCCTGGCCAAAGCGCACGCAGCGGGTGCAGTGGATGCAGCGGTTCATTTCCTTCATGGAGATCAGCGGGCCGACGTCCTTGGGCTCCACGACACGCTTTTCTTCCTGGTAGCGCGAGGAGGAACCGCCGTAACCGACGGCCAGATCCTGCAGCTGGCACTCACCGCCCTGGTCGCAGATGGGGCAATCCAGCGGGTGGTTGATCAGGAGGAATTCCATCACGCCCTTCTGGGCCTTGACGGCCTTGTCGCTGGCGGTGCGCACGATCATGCCGTTGTTGACCGGCGTGGCGCAGGCAGGCAGCGGCTTCGGGGCCTTTTCGACCTCGACTAAGCACATGCGGCAGTTGGCCGCGATGGACAGTTTCTTGTGATAGCAGAAGTGAGGGATGTACGTGCCGATCTTGTTGGCAGCGTCCATGACCATGCTGCCTTCTTGCACTTCAACCTTCTTGCCGTCTATTTCGATTTCAACCATGGCTGTTTGCCCAAGCTAAATATTCTTTGCCAACGATGCCGGCGGAAGGCTTATCGCATCCCGCGCGGCATCCCCTGCCCTGTTCAGATGTAAGCCGGAACCAGGCAGTGTTTGTGCTCGATGTGGTATTCGAACTCTTCGCGGAAATTCTTCACGAACGCGCGTACCGGCATCGCCGCTGCATCACCAAGCGCACAGATGGTGCGCCCCTGGATGTTGTCGGCCACCGAATTGAGCACGTCCAGATCTTCCATCTTGCCGTGACCGTTTTCGATACGCTCCACCATGCGGTACATCCAGCCGGTGCCTTCGCGGCACGGCGTGCACTGGCCGCAGGATTCTTCATAGTAGAAGTAGGACAGGCGCAGCAGCGACTTGACCATGCAGCGCGTCTCGTCCATCACGATCACCGCGCCCGAACCCAGCATCGAGCCGGCCTTGGCGATGGCGTCGTAGTCCATGGTGGTGTCCATCATGACGTCGCCACGGATCACCGGTGCAGACGAACCACCCGGAATGACGGCCTTGATCTTCTTGCCACCGCGCATGCCGCCGGCCAGTTCCAGCAAGGTGGAGAACGGCGTGCCCAGCGGGATCTCGTAGTTGCCCGGACGCTCGACGTCGCCCGAGATCGAGAAGATCTTGGTGCCGCCGTTGTTGGGCTTGCCCATCTCGGCGTAGGCCTGCGGGCCCACCTTGAAGATGAAGGGCACGGCCGCGAAGGTCTCGGTATTGTTGATGGTGGTCGGCTTGCCGTACAGACCGAAGCTGGCCGGGAACGGCGGCTTGAAGCGCGGCTGGCCCTTCTTGCCTTCCAGCGACTCCAGCAACGCGGTTTCTTCGCCGCAGATGTAGGCGCCGTAACCATGGTGCGCATGCAGCTGGAAGCTGAAACCGGTGCCGAGGATGTTGTCACCCAGGAAGCCGGCCGCACGGGCTTCTTCCAGGGCTTCTTCGAAACGCTCGTACTCAGCGAAGATTTCACCGTGGATGTAGTTGTAGCCGACCGTGATGCCCATGGCATAGCCGCCGATGATCATGCCTTCGATCAGCGCGTGCGGATTGTAACGAATGATGTCACGGTCCTTGAAAGTACCCGGCTCACCTTCATCTGTATTGCAGACGAGGTATTTCTGGCCCGGGAACTGGCGCGGCATGAAGCTCCACTTCAGGCCGGTCGGAAAACCCGCACCACCGCGGCCACGCAGGCCCGAGGCCTTGAGGTCGGCGATGACTTGTTCCGGAGTGATCTTCTCGTTGAGGATGCGCTTGAGCGAATCGTAGCCGCCGCGCTTGACGTAATCCTCGAGATGCCAGTTCTCGCCATTCAAGTCGGCGAGGATCAGCGGTTTGATGTGGCGGTCGTGCAGGCAGGTCATTTCTTCAGTTCCTCCAGCAGCGCGTCGATCTTTTCGTTGGACATCCAGCTGCACATTTGATGGTTGTTGACCAGCATGACCGGTGCGTCGCCGCAAGCGCCCATACATTCACCTTCCATCAGCGTGAACTGGCCATCGGCCGTGGTTTCGCGATAATCGATGCCCAGCTTGTGCTTCAGGTGATGGGCGGCGCGCTCGCCACCCGACAGCAGACACGGCAGGTTGGTGCACACGGTGATCTTGTGCTTGCCCACCGGGCTGGTGTTGAACATGTTGTAGAAGGTCGCGACTTCCTGCACGGCCACGGCGGGCATGCCGATGTAGTCGGCAATTTCCTGCTGCAGCTCGGCCGGCAGCCAGCCATGTTCCACCTGGGCGATGCGCAGCGCGGACATGACCGCAGACTGGCGCTGGTCCGCCGGGTATTTCGCGAGTTCGCGATCGATTTTCTTAAGGGCTTCTTGACTTAACAGCATATCGTTGGCCATCCATGCGCATCAGATCTGCGCGGTTATTGGATATTCCCCAAACTTGACGGGCTTCCTGAGAAGCCCGCCTTGACTATTGCTCTTCGACTTATCGGTCGATTTCCCCGAACACGATGTCTTGCGTACCAATGATGGTGACCGCGTCGGCAATCATGTGGCCCTTGGCCATTTCGTTCAGGGCTTGCAGGTGGGCAAAGCCCGGGGCACGGATCTTCAGGCGGTACGGCTTGTTGGCACCGTCGGAGACCAGGTAGATACCGAATTCACCCTTGGGGTGCTCGACGGCAGCATACGCCTCGCCGGCAGGCACGCGGAAGCCTTCGGTGAACAGCTTGAAGTGGTGGATCAGGTCTTCCATGTTGGACTTCATGTCCGCACGTTTGGGAGGCGCAATCTTGTGGTTGTCCGTAATGACCGGACCCGGATTGTTGCGCAGCCACTCCACGCACTGCTTGATGATGCGGTTGGACTGGCGCATTTCGGCCACGCGCACGAGGTAACGGTCGTAGCAGTCACCGTTCTTGCCGATGGGGATATCGAAGTCCAGCAGGTCATACACTTCATACGGCTGCTTCTTGCGCAAGTCCCAGGCGATGCCCGAACCGCGCAACATGGGGCCGGAGAAGCCCATCTGCAGTGCACGTTCCGGCGAAACCACGCCCACGCCCACCAGACGTTGCTTCCAGATGCGATTGTCGGTCAGCAGGGTTTCGTATTCATCGACATAGGTCGGGAAACGATTGGTGAAGTCTTCGATGAAGTCCAGCAGCGAGCCCTGACGGTTTTCGTTCAGTTCGCGGATGGCCTTCTCGTTGCGCACGATGGAAGCCTTGTACTGCGGCATGCTGTCCGGCAGGTCGCGATAGACGCCACCCGGACGATAGTAGGCCGCGTGCATGCGGGCACCCGAGACAGCTTCATAGCAGTCGAACAGGTCTTCGCGTTCACGGAAGGCATACAGCAGCACGCCCATCGCACCCACGTCCAGCGCGTGCGCGCCGATCCACATCAGGTGGTTCAGCAGGCGGGTGATTTCATCGAACATCACGCGGATGTACTGCGCGCGCAGCGGCACTTCCAGACCCAGCAGACGCTCGATGGCCAGCACGTAACCGTGCTCGTTGCTCATCATCGAGACGTAGTCCAGACGATCCATGTAAGGCACGGATTGCAGGAAGGTCTTTTGTTCGGCCAGCTTTTCGGTACCACGGTGCAGCAGACCGATGTGGGGATCGGCGCGCTGGATGACTTCACCGTCCAGCTCCAGCACAAGGCGCAGCACACCGTGCGCGGCCGGGTGCTGAGGACCGAAGTTCAGCGTATAGTTTTTGATCTCTGCCATTATTTGATCCCGTAGTTTTCTTCACGAATGATGCGCGGGGTGATTTCGCGCGGCTCGATCGTTACGGGTTGATAGATGACGCGTTTCTGTTCGGCGTCGTAACGCATTTCGACATAGCCGGACACCGGGAAGTCCTTGCGGAACGGGTGGCCAATGAAGCCATAGTCGGTGAGGATGCGGCGCAGGTCGGGGTGACCGTCGAAGAGGATGCCGTAGAAGTCAAACGCTTCACGCTCATACCAGCCAGCCGAATTCCAGATCGGGTCGACCGACGCCACGATGGGCAGGTCGTCATCCGGTGCGAACACGCGCACACGCACACGCCAGTTGTGCGAGATCGACATCAGGTGCGACACCACGGCAAAGCGCGGACCGTCCCAGGCACCGTCGCCATAGGTGGAGTAGTCCACGCCGCACAGGTCCAGCAATTGCTCGAAACGGGTGTCGGCATGGTCGCGCAGCACGCGCATGGCCGACAGGTAGTCAGCGGCCTTGACCACCACGGTGACTTCACCGAGGGCCACGGTCAGGTTCTGAAGATACCCTCCAAGCGCATTACGCAGGGCGGCTTCGAGAGTTTCCAATTTTGTCGTCATACTGCCCTCTTAGCGCGCGATGGTGTTGGTGCGCTTGATCTTGTTCTGCAGCTGGATCACGCCGTACAGCAGCGCTTCCGCCGTCGGCGGGCAACCCGGCACATACACGTCGACCGGCACAATGCGATCGCAGCCACGCACCACCGAGTACGAATAGTGGTAATAGCCACCGCCATTGGCACAGGAGCCCATGGAGATCACCCAGCGCGGTTCCGGCATCTGGTCGTAGACCTTGCGCAGCGCCGGCGCCATCTTGTTGCACAGGGTACCAGCCACGATCATCAGGTCGGACTGGCGCGGCGACGGACGGAACACCGCACCGAAGCGGTCGAGGTCGTAACGCGAGGCACCGACGTGCATCATTTCAACTGCGCAGCACGCCAGACCGAAGGTCATGGGCCACAGGGATCCGGTACGGGTCCAGTTGATTACCTTATCCAGCGAGGTGGTAACAAACCCCTCATTCAATACGCCTTCAATAGACATGGCTTACTCCCAATCCAGGGCACCCTTTTTCCAGATGTACCAAAATCCGACAACAAATTCAGCGATGAAGACCATCATCGTGACGAAACCTTGCCAGCCCAGCTCACGCATGGACACGCCCCAAGGGAAGAAGAAGGCGGTTTCCAGATCAAACAGGATGAACAGGATGGCGATCAGGTAGTAGCGCACATCGAATTTCATGCGCGCATCTTCGAATGCTTCAAAGCCGCATTCGTAAGGAGAAGTTTTTTGAGCGTCCGGCTTGTGCGGACCAAGAAGACGACCGAGGAGCTGGGGAGCGACACCGACGCCGATGCCAACAAGAATAAACAGGAGGACTGGGAAGTAATTTTCGAGGTTCACGATTGGCCGCTATGCGTTGGTTTATCGATGGGAATGATTCTCAATATCAATCAGAAACTTCCTCGACAAAAAGCCAGCTCAGGCACTAGGACCTTCGCTGGCTTTTCATTTCATTTCTATGGTGCCGACGACGAGACTCGAACTCGTACAGCTTTCGCCACTACCCCCTCAAGATAGCGTGTCTACCAATTTCACCACGTCGGCTTGAAGCTGCTATTGTACCTTCATTTGTTACTCTTGTTCAATGCACAATCAGCGAAAAAGAAAGATTCTTCCTACTTAATTCTTCGATTATTTCAGAATCAGCAAAAGCTTATTTCGGGATCTGATTCGACTGGTCACCCGGCTTGCCTGCATCAGCCGGTGCGGCGGGCGCTGCAGGCGCTGCCTGCTGGGCCGGGGCCGCCGGAACTTGCAGATTATCCATCACACTGCCGCTTTGTGCCACGTGATGATTGCCGATGAAGGTCAGACCCAGGGTCGCCACGAAGAAAATACCTGCGGCCACCGCCGTCGACTTCGACAGGAAGTTCGACGAGCCGGTCGCACCGAAAAGACTGCCCGAGGCACCAGAACCGAAAGCCGCCCCCATGTCAGCACCCTTGCCGTGCTGCAGCAAGACCAGACCGATGATCGCCAGCGCTGCCAGCACCTGAACTACAACCACAACCAAAAACAAAGTATTCATTTAAACAAGTCCACTCTTGATGTTTCAATCGCCTGCTGCATCTGCGTCAAAGTATCGCCTCAGCAACTGACAAACCCCTTACTCCACTTCAGGCCGCCTTGATGATGGCCAGGAAATCCGCCGTCTTCAATGCCGCACCACCGATCAGACCACCATCGATGTCGGCCATCGCCAGCAACTGCTCCGCATTGTCCGGCTTCATGCTGCCGCCGTACAGGATACGCACCTTGGCCGCCGCTTCAGCGCTCTTGGCGCCGAGACGCGCACGCAGCATCGCATGCACTTCCTGCGCCATTTCCGGCGTGGCCGTCTTGCCGGTACCAATCGCCCAGACCGGCTCGTAGGCCACGACGATGCGCGCAGCATCCTCGACAGCCAGGGCCGTCAGCACCGCATCGAGCTGACCACCCACGATTTCATTGGTCTGTCCGGCTTCGCGCTGTTCCAGCGTTTCCCCCACGCAGACCACCGGCACCAGGCCGGCCTTCAATGCTGCCACGGTCTTGGCCGCCACCGCCGCATCGCTCTCGCCGTGATAGGCGCGACGCTCGGAGTGGCCCAGAATGACATATTGCACACCGAATTCCTGCAGCATCGCTGCCGACACCTCACCGGTAAAGGCACCAGAAGCGTGCGCGGACATGTCCTGCGCCCCCAGCGCCACGGCCGAACCAGCCACCGCGCCCTGCACCTGCGCCAGATAAGGCGCCGGCACACACACGGCGACGTCGCAGACCTCGGCCGGCAGACCTTCCTTGATACCAGCCACCAGGGCCGCATTGGCAGCCAGGCTGCCGTTCATTTTCCAGTTACCGGCTACGAGTTTGCGACGCATAGGCTGAGTTCTACGAGATGGGTGTCAATTTGGATAACCTCGCATTGTATCCGGTACGGCCGCTTGGCGCAAAGCCGGACTGTCCCGCCCGGCTCCGCGCGCCTGCCGAATCACAGTTCCAGCATGATCTTGCCGATGTGGGTGCTCGATTCCATCATGGCATGCGCCTGTGCCGCCTGTTCCAGCGGGAAACGGTGGTGAATGACCGGCTTGATCTTGCCAGCCTCGATCAGGGGCCACACGTGTTGCCGCAGGTTGGCCGCGATCGCCGCCTTGAACGCCACCGGGCGCGGGCGCAGGGTCGACCCGGTGATGGTCAGGCGACGACGCATGACCTGCCCCATGTCGAGCTCGCCCTTGCTGCCGCCCAGTTGGGCGATGAAGACCAGGCGGCCATCGTCGGCCAGGGCCTTGATCTCGCGCGGCAGGTAATTGCCGCCGACCATGTCCAGGATCACGTCCACACCCCGGCCACCAGTCAATTCCTTGACCACATCCTCGAACTGCTCGGTTTTGTAATTGATGGCCCGTTCCGCGCCCAATTCTTCACATGCGCGACACTTGTCGGCACTGCCCGCCGTGGCGAACACGCGATGGCCCAGCGCACGGGCGATCTGGATGGCCGTCACGCCGATGCCCGAAGAGCCGCCCTGCACCAACAAGGATTGTTCACCTGACAGTTGTCCCCGGTCGAAGACGTTGCTCCACACCGTGAAGTAATTTTCCGGCAAGGCTGCGGCCTCCAGCGCGCTCAAACCCTTGGGCACCGGCAGGCACTGGGCCAGCGGCGCGGCACAGAACTCCGCATAACCGCCACCCTGCACCAGCGCACAGACCAGGTCACCCAGCCTGAAGCCGCTCTCACCCAGCTCACCCGCCACGATTTCGCCTGCCACTTCCAGGCCCGGCAGGTCCGAGGCGCCCGGCGGCACCGGATAGTTGCCGATACGCTGGAATACGTCCGGACGATTCACGCCCGCCGCATGCACCTTGATGAGTATTTCCCCCGCCTTGAGCTCAGGCACGGGCCGTTCACAGGCCTGCAGTACCTCGGGGCCGCCAAATTCCTTGATCTCGATTGCGCGCATCTGTCCTATCCTTCAGTTATCTATGTCTCAAAGCGAAGCCGCCGCCCGTGCCGCCGTGTCATACAGCCCGGACGCATTGCGCAACAATTGCGCCGCCTCGCCGATGGCCTGGTTGGGGATGCCGCTTTCGACCTGCACCTCGATCAGGCAGCGCTCGCGCACCTCACGATACTTCATGCACAGCGCCTGCCCCGCCGGGGTGGTCGAGAACAGCAGTTCCTTGCCGGCCTTCTCGCTCTTCACGTAGCCGGCCTTCACCAGCTTCTTCAAGGCATAGGTGACCACGTGGGTGTCCTCGACGTTCAATACGAAGCAGATATCGGCCAGTTTTTTCTTGCGATCGCGGTGATTGACGTGATGCAGCAAGGACACCTCGATGGCCGTCATGTCCTTGGCTCCCGCAGCCGCCATGCAGCGCACCATCCAGCGATTGAAGGCATTGCTGGCCATGATGAGGGCGTATTCCAGTTCGGACAGTTCGGCGCTGCGCTCGGAAACCAGGTGCTGCGAAGACACGATCTTGGTCGGGCGCGGCGCCTCGGCGGCGGCCTGCACATCGGGCGGAAGGGAGACAGAGGTCTCGTTGTTCTCTTGGCTCATGGGAAGCGTAGGGGTCAGGACGACAGAATGGCAACACTATAGCGCAAAGATTAAATAAATAATTTATCGACATATTGTTTATATTTTCTTTGAAATGTAATATCCGCAAAAAAGCAGGGCATCACCAGACGCACCTTGACCCCGACAGCGGCATCGGCGGGTTCTCAACAAAATCACCGGCGAGGCGAGAGACACATGCAGCCACCCCAGCTCCACCCCTTGGGCGACCGCGCACTGCTCTGCAGTTTGCCGTCCCCTGCCACCCTGCCCCAGCAGCAACGCATCTGGGCCCTGGCCGCACTGGCCAGTGAATGGGAAGAAGTCAGCGAAGTCGTGCCAGGCATGAACAACCTGACGCTAATCACCCGGCGACCCGTCGCCGACCTGGACACGCTGAGCGAGCGCATCCTGAAGACCTGGCCCCGGCTCGCCAGCGCAGGCAGCGAAGGCCGCACGGTCGAGATCCCCGTGGTCTACGGCGGCAATGTCGGCCCTGACCTGGACAACGTGGCCCGTCACACCGGCCTGTCGACCGGGGAGGTCATCGAGCGCCACAGCAATGCCGAATACGTGGTGTATTTCCTGGGCTTCCTGCCCGGCTTCGCCTACATGGGCGGGCTCGACGCCAGCCTGGCCACGCCGCGCCACACGACGCCGCGCGTGAGCATTCCGGCCGGATCGGTGGGCATCGGCGGCGAGCAGACCGGCATCTATCCGATGGCCTCGCCGGGCGGCTGGCAACTCATCGGCCGCACCGCCCTGCAGCTTTTCGATCCTTCCCAGCAACCGCCGACGCTGCTGCGTCCCGGCGACCGAGTACGCTTTACCGTGGAGCGCGTGGCCTCATGATCGACATCATCCAACCCGGCATGCTGGCTTCGGTGCAGGACATGGGCCGTTATGGCCATCGCAGCCTGGGCATCCATCCCGGTGGCGCGCTCAATACGCTGGCATTGGCCAGCGCCAACCTGCTGGTCGGCAATCCGGTCGATGCGGCCGGACTGGAAATCACCATGGGCGTGGCCGAGCTGCGCTTCACCCGCGATACCCGCATCGCCCTCGGTGGCGACGACATCGGTGCCACCCTCGATGGCAAACCCATCGCCGCCTGCTGGAGCATTCCGGTGCGCGCAGGCAGCGTGCTCAAGCTCAGCCTGGCGGCAGCCGATTCACCCGAGCAGGCGCCACGTCACAGCATGCGCACCTACCTGGCCGTCGCCGGTGGCATCGATGTGCCGCTGGTCCTGGGTTCGCGCAGCACCGACCTCAAGGCCGGCTTCGGCGGCCATCAGGGACGCGCCTTGAAGCGCGGCGACAAGCTCCCCATCGGCGACGCCAGCACTGCCTCTGTCGCGGTCCATGGTCCCGCCTTCGGCGTACGTTCCCCGCGCTGGAGTGGCCTGGCCCTGCGTGCCGATGAACACAGCCAGCACGTCACGCTGCGCGTGCTGCCCGGCCCCGAATTCGAACAGTTCAGCAAGAGTTCGCGGGAAGCGCTGTGGTCCGACACCTGGCGCGTCACCCCCAACAGCAACCGCATGGGTTATCGCCTCGAAGGTCCCGAACTCAAACGCAAGCAAGGTCGCGACATGCTCTCCCACGGCGTGGTGCCGGGCGTGATCCAGGTGCCACCCTCGGGCCAACCCATCATCCTGATGGGGGATGCCCAGACTACCGGCGGCTACCCCAAGATCGGCGTGATCATCGGTGCCGACCTCTGGAAGCTGGCGCAAGCCCCGTTGAACGCCACGCTGCGGCTGGAACCCTGCGAGATGGCCGACGCCCTGGCCGCCGCCGAAGAACAGCAACGCTATCTCGATTCCATCCGCGCCACGGTCGCCGCACTGGACTGGTCGCGCGCCACGCTCTACAAGAAATAAGGGAACGCCATGTATATCGATCTCAATGCCGACCTCGGCGAAGGCTGCGACACCGACGAACAACTGCTGACCCTGGTCAGCTCCGCCAACATCGCCTGCGGCTGGCATGCGGGCGATGCCAGCACCATGCGCCGCAGCGTGCGCTGGGCGATCCAGAATCACGTGGCCATCGGCGCCCACCCCAGCTTCCCCGACCGCGAGAACTTCGGGCGCAGCGCCATGCAGTTGCCGCCCGAGGAAATCTTCAGCGGCATGCTCTATCAACTCGGCGCACTGGACGCCATCGTGCGCGCCGAGGGTGCACGCATGACCCACGTCAAGCCGCACGGCGCGCTCTACAACCAGGCCGCCAAGGATGCCGTGCTGGCCAATGCCATCTGCGCCGCCATCCGCACCTTCAATCCCGAACTGAGCCTGTATGGCCTGGCCGGCAGCGAACTGATCGCCGCCGCCCGCCATGCCGATCTCAATGCGGTCGAAGAAGTGTTTGCCGATCGCGCCTATGAAGCCGATGGCAGCCTGGTCGCACGCAGCAAGCCCGGCGCCATGATTACCAACGATGCCGACGCCATCGCCCAGACCCTGATGCTGGTCAAGCAGAAGAAGGTCAAGGCCATCGACGGCAGCCTGGTCGAAGTCAATGCACAGACCGTGTGCCTGCACGGAGATGGCGCGCACGCCCTGGATTTTGCGCGCCAGATTCGGGCACGCCTGCACGCCGAGCAGATTGCCGTGCGCGCGGCGGTGTGAAAGTTTTTTCCCGGCGTGGTCGCAAGACGCCGGAAAGAAGGCACCTGCTGCTGATGCAGGGGTGTCGCAAGCTGTAGTTTCGTTCCAAAAACAACAAGAAAGGTCGCCAATCCGAGGCCCGCGAGGTCGCAGGAAAAGTCACGCCCCTACGCTTTGCAGATTGACGCAAAGTCAGTCTGGGCGCGGCTTTCCACGAAATAGATGGCACGGACCTTGCACATTGGCGGCAGGATTTTTCCTCATTCACATAGGGAGTTTTTCATGGAGAGTACGACACTGCTGCCACTGATCGGGATACCGATCGTCGTGGCCGGTTTTGCCTTGCGTTTCAACCCGCTGCTGGTGGTCACGGTAGCCGGTCTCACCACCGGCCTGTCGGTCGGAATGGACTTCGGCATGCTGCTGGAAACCTTTGGCGAGAAGTTCGTCAACAGCCGTTCGCTGGCGACCTTCCTCTTGATCCTGCCGATCATTGGCCTCTTGGAACATTACGGTCTGAAGGAACGCGCCCAGGCGTGGATCTCCAGCATCGCCAGCGCCACTTCGGCACGCATTCTGATGCTCTATTTCATCCTGCGTGAAGGCACCGCCGCACTGGGTCTGATCTACCTGGGCGGCCAGGCGCAGACCGTGCGTCCGCTGCTGGCACCGATGGCCGAAGGTGCCGCCGTGAGCGCCTACGGCGAAGACCTGCCGCAACACATCCGCGACAAGATCAAGGCCCACGCGGCGGCCTGTGACAACGTCGCCGTGTTCTTCGGCGAGGACATCTTCATCGCCTTCGGCGCCGTGCTGCTGATGGATGCCTTCCTGAAGGAAAACGGCATCACCAACATCGAGCCGCTGCACATCGGCCTGTGGGCCATCCCCACTGCCCTGTCGGCGCTGGTGATCCACATGTTCCGCCTGACCCGCCTCGATGCTTCCATCCGCCGCGATGTCGAGGCGTGGAAGGCCACTCAATCCGCTGCCAAGGTGTCCGCATGAACACGCTCATCTCGATCAACCGCATCTACTACCTCATCGGCATCATCGTCATGATGCTGACCGTCATGACCCTGCGCGACAAGGGCAATCCCAAGCGCTTCACCACGGCGCTGTTCTGGTTCCTCTTCGGCGCGGTATTCCTGTTCGGTGACCTGCTGGTGGAACACCTCGGCAAGTCCATGGCTCACCGCATCATCGGCGGCACCGTCATCATCATCTCGCTCATTGCCGGCACCGGCATGCTCTCCATGGGCAGCTATGCCACTTCCTCACATGAAGAGCGCGTGGCCTCGTCCAGGAAGCTGGGCAACTGGCTGTTCTTCCCTGCGGTGCTGATCCCCGTGATCACGGTGGCCTGTACCGTGCTGCTCAAGGGTGTCTCGGTCGGTGGCCTGATGCTGCTGGACCAGAAGCAACTGACCTTGGCCGCACTCTGCGTGGCCTGCATCTGCGCGCTCATCGCCGGTTGCGTGCTCACGCGTGGCACCCCGCTGCAGGCAGTACGCCAGTCGCGCCGCCTGGTGGATTCGATTGGCTGGGCCGCGATCCTGCCGCTGATGCTGGCCATGCTCGGTGGTGTCTTCGTCGCCGCCAAGACCGGGACGTCGGTACAGCACGTGGTCAGCCTGTTCGTCAATCCCGACAACCGCTTCCTGGTGGTGGTGATCTACTGCGTGGGCATGGCGCTCTTCACCATGGTGATGGGCAATGCCTTCGCCGCCTTCCCGGTGATGAGCGCGGGCATCGCCCTGCCCTTCCTGATCGTGGGGCATCATGCCGACCCGGCGCCGCTGGTGGCCATCGGCATGTACTCGGGCTATTGCGGTACGCTCATGACGCCGATGGCGGCCAACTACAACATCGTGCCGGCGGCACTACTGGAACTGAAGAACAAGTACCAGGTCATCAAGGTGCAGATTCCGACCGCACTGACGCTGCTGACGGTCAACGTGTTCCTGATGTACTTCCTCGCCTTCCGCTGATCTGACCGGAACGCCAGACCCGGCCGGATGCGCAGTACCGGCCGGGTCGTCCACTTTGCCTCAAGGAGTCCCCATGCAGCTCACACAGGAACGGGCGGAAGAATTTGCCCGCATGCCGCTGGCCTATCTGCGCCAGGAATATCCGAATCACATCATGCACGTGCTCCACGGCGCCCAGGACGTACTCTCACCGCGTGCCCTGCACCCGGTGTTCTACGGCTGCTATGACTGGCACTCTGCGGTGCACGGCTTCTGGCTGCTGCTGCGCTGTGCGCGACGCTATCCCGCACTGCCCGCCCGCAGCGACATCGAAGCCATCTTCGATGAGCACTTCACGACCGAACTGATGCAGCGCGAGACCGATTATTTCCGCGTCGATGGCCGCGCCTCCTTCGAGCGTCCTTATGGCTTTGGCTGGATCCTCGCACTGGACCAGGAGCTGGCGCAATCGGCCCTGCCGCGCGCTGCCACCTGGCGCGCCGCGATGCAGCCGCTGACGCTGGAGATCCGCCGTCGCCTGCTGGAATACCTGTCCAAGCTGAGCTATCCGATCCGCGTAGGCACCCACTACAACACCGCCTTCGCCCTGGCGCTGGCGCTGGACCAGGCGCGCCACGTCAAGGATGGGGCACTGGAGCAGGCGATCCTGGCCAGCGCACAACGCTACTACGGCAAGGACACCGACTACCCGGCCCACTACGAACCCGGTGGTGACGAGTACATTTCCGGCGCACTGACCGAAGCACTGCTGATGAGCAAGGTGCTGCCGGCGCAGGACTTTGCGACCTGGTTCGACCTTTACCTGCCGCGCGTGGCCGCTATCGAACAGATCATGCAGCCGGCGCATGTGTCGGACCCGACCGATCCCAAGATCGCCCACCTGGACGGCCTGAACCTTTCCCGCGCCTGGTGCATGAAGAACGTCCTGCGCCACCTGCCCGCCAATCACGCTGCGCGCAGCGCCATCGAGGCCGCCGTCGCGCGCCACATCGCCGCCTCCATCGATCAGGTGGTCGGCAGCCACTACAGTGGTGGTCACTGGCTGGCCAGCTTCGCCATGCTGGCATTGGAAGACTGAGCTACCCGCAGCACTGAAGTAAAAAACCTCGCTCCCGGAAACGGAAGCGAGGTTCTTTGCTGCAAGAGCGACGAAATCTACTCAGCGACTTCCTTGCGCAAGACAGGCTGCTCGGCCTGCTCGGGCATGGTGGCCGAGATCACCCGCGCACTGCGCTTGAAGGTGAAATACGCCCAGGCCCAGTCCGCCATCACCATGAGACGGTTGCGGAAACCGATCAGGAAATACACGTGCACGAACAGCCAGAACAGCCAGGCCGGATAGCCCGAGAACTTGAGCTTGCCGACCATGGCTATGGCCGCACGTCGACCGATGGTGGCCAGCGATCCGTAATCCTTGTAGACAAAAATCTCCGCCGTCTGTCCCGCAATGTGATGCTTGATGTTGCGCGCCGCAACGCGGCCCATCTGCTTGGCCGCCGGTGACACGCCCGGCACCGGCTTGCCTTCCGACTGTGCCGCCGCCAGATCGCCGATCACGAACACTTCCTCGTGACCAGCAATACAGAGCTGCGGCGTGACCGGTACACGACCAGTACGGTCCACCTGTACACCCAGCTTCTTGCCCAGCGGAGAAGCCGCTACACCTGCCGACCAGATGACGGTACGCGTGGCCAGGCTTTGCTCGCCATCGAAATTGGCATAGCGCACGCAGGTCTCGTCGATGTGCACCACGCGGCAACCGGTGCGCACATCCACGCCTAGCCTGTGCAACTGCTCACGGGCTTTCTCGGAGAGGTCGGCAGGATAGGCGCCCAGCACACGTTCGGAACCTTCCACCAGCACCACCCGTGCCGAATGCGGATCGATATTGCGGAATTCGCCCGACAAGGTGTGGCGCGCAATCTCCACCAGCGTACCGGCCATCTCCACGCCGGTGGCGCCACCCCCGATGACGGTGAAGGTCAGCCATTCCTGGCGGCGCCGTGCATCGGTCTCGCGCTCGGCATGCTCGAAGGCCATCAGGATGCGCTTGCGGATCTCGAAGGCATCTTCCAGCGTCTTCAGTCCTGGTGCCAGCGCGCTCCACTCATCGTGGCCGAAGTAACTGTGGGTGGAACCGGTGGCCACAATCAGGTAGTCATAGCCGAGCACGCTGCCGTCTTCCAGGGTGACGGACCTGGCGGCGGTATCGATTCCGGTGACGGCCGCCATCAGGGTGGTGAGATTGGTCTGCTGCGCCAGGATGGCGCGGATCGGTGCGCTAATCGCCGGGGCCGACAGCCCGGCCGTGGCGACCTGATACAGCAAGGGCTGGAACAGGTGATGGTTGCTGCGGTCGATCATGGTGATGCGTACATCGGCCTGGGCCAACTCACGCGCGGCGGCCAGACCACCGAAGCCGCAACCGATGATGATGACATGGGGCATTGCCTTCCTTTCAAAAGTAATGTGTTGTTCTATCCGCGCAAGCCAGTCACCTTGATGTGATACGGCTGCACAGCTGTCCCCTACTCTCTATTCGGATCTGCCTGCATGGCAGTGCCACGCCTCCCCCTGATGAGCGCGGCACACCGGAACCTTGATGTCCCTCAAAGCAGACGGACAGAATCGCATACTTTTGGTTCGAAATCACTTGGGCAGATTGTCCGCATCCTCTTGTGCGCACAAAAAAAATCCCCCGGCCTTGCGGCACGGGGGATTTTCTTGTTGCCTGGTCAGGCAGAAGGGATTACTGCGCTTCTTGCGGAGCGGCGGCGTCGCCTTCTTCAGCCTGGGCAGCCTTCATCGACAGCTTCAGGCGGCCGCGGTCATCGGTTTCCAGAACCTTGACGCGCACTTGCTGGCCTTCCTTGAGGTAGTCGGCCACGGCGTTGACGCGCTCGTTGGCGATCTGGCTGATGTGCAGCAGACCATCCTTGCCCGGCAGGACCTGGACGATGGCGCCGAAGTCCAGCAGCTTCAGGACGGTGCCTTCGTAGATCTTGCCCACTTCCACGGAAGCGGTCAGCTCTTCGATGCGGCGCTTGGCTTCCTGACCAGCCGATGCGTCCACGGAGGCGATGGTGACCACGCCTTCGTCGCTGATGTCGATCTGGGTGCCGGTTTCTTCGGTCAGCGCGCGGATGACGGCGCCGCCCTTGCCGATCACGTCACGGATCTTTTCCGGATTGATCTTGATGGTGATCAGGCGCGGTGCGAAGTCGGACAGTTCGGCACGACCGGCCGGCACGGCTTCCTGCATCTTGCCCAGGATGTGGTGACGACCTTCCTTGGCCTGCTCCAGCGCGACCTGCATGATTTCCTTGGTGATGCCCTGGATCTTGATGTCCATCTGCAGGGCGGTAATGCCGTTGGCAGTACCGGCCACCTTGAAGTCCATGTCGCCCAGGTGATCTTCATCGCCCAGGATGTCGGTCAGCACGGCGAACTTGTTGCCTTCCTTGATCAGGCCCATGGCGATGCCGGCCACGTGGGCCTTCATCGGCACGCCGGCGTCCATCAGTGCCAGGCAGCCACCGCACACCGATGCCATCGAGGAGGAACCGTTGGACTCGGTGATTTCCGAGACCAGGCGCACCGAGTAGCTGAACTCGTCAGCGGCCGGCAGCGCGGCGATCAGCGCGCGCTTGGCCAGGCGGCCGTGGCCGATTTCACGACGCTTCGGGGTGCCCACGCGACCGGTTTCGCCGGTGGCGAACGGAGGCATGTTGTAGTGGAGCATGAAGCGGTCGGAGTATTCACCCAGCAGACCATCGATCTTCTGTTCGTCACGTGCGGTACCCAGGGTCGCGATGACCAGGGCTTGCGTTTCGCCACGGGTGAACAGGGCCGAACCGTGGGTACGCGGCAGCACGCCGGTACGGATCGAGATCGGGCGCACGGTGCGGGTGTCGCGACCATCGATGCGGGGTTCGCCTTCCAGGATCTGCGAACGCACGATCTTGGCTTCCAGGTCGAAGAGGATGGAACCGACTTCGGCAGCGTCCGCGGCCACGCCGTTGTTGGCAGCAGCTTCGGCGACCAGGGCTTCGTTGACCTGGGCCGAGACGGCCTTCAGCTTTTCGGTACGGGCCTGCTTGTCCTTGGTCTGGTAGGCTTCGCGCAGCGGGCCTTCGGCCAGTTGCGCCACGCGGGCGATCAGGGCTTCGTTCTTGGCCGGGGCGGACCATTGCACTTCCGGCTTGCCACCGTCACGCACCAGGGCGTGGATGGCTTCGATGACGGCCTTGGACTGGTCGTGACCAAACACGACGGCGCCCAGCATGACTTCTTCGGACAGTTGATCGGCTTCGGATTCCACCATCAGCACGGCGGTTTCGGTACCGGCCACCACCAGGTCCAGTTGCGAGGACTTCAGTTGCGAAGTGGTCGGGTTCAGGACGTACTGGCCGTCGATGTAACCCACGCGGGCTGCGCCCACCGGGCCATTGAAGGGGATGCCGGCCAGCGACAGGGCCGCCGAGGCACCGATCATGGCGGGGATGTCCGGATCGATTTCAGGGTTCACCGACAGCACGTGGATGATCACCTGCACTTCGTTGAGGTAGCCTTCCGGGAACAGCGGGCGGATCGGACGATCGATCAGGCGCGAGGTCAGGGTTTCCTTTTCGGAAGGCTTGCCTTCACGCTTGAAGAAACCGCCGGGGATGCGGCCGGCTGCATAGGTCTTCTCGATGTAGTCGACCGTCAGGGGGAAGAAATCCTGGCCGGGCTTGGCTTCCTTGCGGGCCACCACGGTGGCCAGGATGACGGTGTCTTCCACCGACACCACCACGGCGCCAGAAGCCTGGCGAGCGATTTCGCCGGTTTCCAGGGTCACTTGATGCTGACCGTACTGGAAGGTCTTGCTTACTTTATTGAACACGGTATTTCCTTTCTTTTATGGAGCCGGCCCCGACTGTGTCCGCGGTGCACGGCTTCCTTTTGCCGACAGATTTTCAGGCGCTGTCGTTCACCTCACCACAGTGGCCGGCGAAACCGGTCACTCACGACGAACGCGGCATTGATCCAACAAACAGCCTGCCGCGATGAAACGATGATGTATTCCTGCCCCGAGGGAGGGCGCTTTACGATGGCACTGGCCCCGGCTTACGCCTGAGCTTGCCGAATCGCAAAAAACAAAATGCCCGCGTCAACGAGTGACGCAGGCATTTCGTGGTGGTCCGGGGCGCAAACCCCGAGACCCAGACGCGGAGTCAAATTACTTGCGCAGACCGAGTTTCTCGATCAGGGCGCGGTAACGGTCAGCGTCCTTGTTCTTCAGGTAGGACAGCAGGCTCTTGCGACGGTTGACCATCTTGATCAGGCCACGACGGGAGTGGTGATCCTTGACGTGGGCCTTGAAGTGGCCGTTCAGGTCGTTGATGCGTGCGGTCAGCAGCGCGACTTGCACTTCCGGAGAACCGGTGTCGTTCGTGCCGCGGGCGTTTTCGGAGATAATGGCAGCCTTGGCTGCTTTTTCGATGGACATTGCTTTTACCTTTCACAAGCGGTGTGCGGAGCGTTGGAAAATATCCTGCCCTGCATACCGTGAACAAAAAATGAGAATCCGGCCAAACCGACCGGACGCGAAATTATATAGCAAAAAGCCATTCCTACCAACATTGGCAGACACCGGCGTCGCACTGGCGCAGCAGTCGGCCTTGCCGTGCAGGAATGACAACCTGACCAGGAGTTTCCATGCAGCACCCCGCTTCCCTCTTCCTGCGCATCCGCCCGCGCCTGGCCGCCGCCCTGCTGGCCACAGCCAGCCTGGCCGGCTGCGCCTCGCTGCTGCAACCGCCAGTACAACCGGGTGAACCGGAAGACCAGGTAGTCGCCCGCCTGGGGCCGCCCAGCAATGTGTATCCGGATGGCAACGTGCGCGTCTTCGAATATGCGGCCGGCGCCTTCGGCCAGTACCAGTACATGGCGCGCATCGGTCCCGACCATCGGCTCATTTCCTATGCGCAAGTGTGGACCATCGAGAATTTCCGCGCGATCCGTCCAAAGCAGGACACCAAGCTTGACGTACTGCGCCGGGTTGGTCGCCCCACCGAGGTGACGCGCTATGCCCGCATCCCCTTCGATGCCTGGAACTATGGCTACAAGGAAAGCGGTGTCTGGAATTCGCAGATGACGGTCTACTTCAACGACCAGGGCACCGTGGAAAAGGTGGAGAACGGCCCCGACCCGCGCTTTGACGACTCACGCTTGCGCTTCTGATCGCAGAACATCCGTCCCACACAAACGAAAGAAGGCTGCCCGGTTCACGCCGGGCAGCCTTCTTTCTGCGGCCTTGCCCGATGGGCTTACACCACCGTCGCCAGCGCCAGCGTGAACAGCAGCGCCAGCACCGAGACCAGGGTTTCCATCACGGTCCAGGTCTTGAAGGTCTGCGGCACGGTCATGTTGAAGTATTCCTTGACCAGCCAGAAGCCGCCGTCATTGACGTGCGACAGGATCAGCGAACCGGCGCCGGTGGCCAGCACCATCAGTTCCGGACGCACACCGCCAACGGTGGAGACGATGGGCGCGACGATGCCGCAGGCTGTGGTCATGGCCACCGTCGCCGAGCCGGTGGCCACACGAATGAGCGCAGCCACGAACCAGCCCAGCAGCAGCGGTGACAGATGGGCATCGGTGGCCACGCCGACAATGGCCTTGGAAACGCCGCCATCCATCAGGATGCGCCCAAAGCCTGCCCCCGCACCGACCACCAGCGTGATGCTGGCAATGGGCGCCAGGCACTCGTTGGTGAATTTCAGGATCTGGTCGGCACCAAAGCCACGGGCACGTCCAAAGGTCCAGAAACTCACCAGGGTGGCGATCAACAGCGCGATGACGGAGTTGCCGATCAGGCGCAGGAAATCATTGGCGAAGCTCTTGGGGGCAAAGAACAGGTCGGCCCAGCTGCCGATCAACATCAGCGCCACCGGCAACAGGATGGTGAAGAGCGTGATGCCGAAGCCCGGCAGTTCACGGCCCTTCTTGCTCTGGTCGACGAATTGCGCGCTCAGCGGATTGTCCGGATTGGGAATGACCACCTTGGAAATGAGCTTGCCGAAGATGGGACCGGCAATGATGGCCGTGGGAATACCGACGATCAGCGCATACAGAATGGTGCGACCGATATCGGCGCTGTAGGCGGTCACCGCCAGCAATGCGGCCGGGTGCGGCGGGATCAGTCCGTGCACCACCGACAGACCGGCCACCATGGGAATACCCACCAGCACCATGTTGGTCCCGGTACGCTTGGCGACGTTGAAGGCGATCGGCACCAACAGCACGAAACCAACCTCGAAGAACACCGGCAGACCGACGATGAAAGCCACCGTCATCATGGCCCAGTGCACGTTCTTTTCACCGAAGGCCTTGATCATGGTATTGGCAATGCGCTCGGCACCACCCGATTCGGCCATCATCTTGCCCAGCATCGTGCCCAGGCCCACCACCAGCGCAATATGCCCCAGGGCACCGCCCACGCCGGTCTCGAAGGCCTTGACGATGCCACCCATGGGCATCCCCACGGCCAGACCCAGCACCAGCGACACCACGATCAGGACGATGAACGGATTCATCTTGAATCTGGCGATCAGCACGATCAGTGCGATCACCGCCACCAGCGCATAGACCAGTAGCGCACTTCCTTGTACAGCCTCCATCTGTTGCTCCTCTTCAGAAGGTAAAAGACACCGCCGACGTCGTCACACCCCTGCCGGCATACTTGAACAAAAAATCTGCAAATCTTTTAAATTTTTTATAGCGTTTATTCTTTTTTCTTTTTATTCTTTTCGTGTTGGTTCAAGCGCGAAGCGAAGTCGTGCCCTGCCCCGCGCTGACAACATCAGCGCTTGAAGGCCACGCAATCGACCTCGACCTTGCAATCGACCACCATGCTGGAGACCACGCAGGCGCGCGCAGGCGGGTTGGCGCCGAAGTATTCCTTGAAGACCTTGTTGAAGGACTGGAAATCGCGCGCATCATCCAGCCACACGCCACAGCGCACCACATGCTCCGGGCCATAACCGGCTTCCTTGAGGATCGCCAGCACGTTCTGAATGGCCTTGTGTGACTGCGCCACGATGCCGCCGTCGATCACTTCACCGTTTTCCATGGCCACCTGGCCGGACACGTACAACCAGCCGTCGGCGGCCACTGCGCGCGCGAACGGCAGATGCTGACCACCGGTGCCGCTGCCACCTTCCACACCGAATCGTTGAATGCTCATTGCTGCTCCTTTGTTGAACTCGAATTTGAAAAGTCGATTTGAAACCTGAAGTTGACAATCCAGCCCTGAGGTTTTCTGCCACTCAGGCTGGCGTTTTCTGCACCGTGCGCGCCAGTAAGCGTCCCGCACGGGCGCGGGTGGCCTGCTTGTCCTGCCCGCGATAGGCCAGCTGTCCATTGACCCACACCGCATCGATGCCATGGGCCGGCTGCATGGGATCGGTGAAACTGGCGGCATCGCGGATGGTCTCGGGATCGAACAGCACCAGGTCGGCGTGATAGCCCTCACGCACCAGGCCGCGCTGCTCCAGACCAAAACGTTGCGCCGACAGGCCGGTCATCTTGTGTACGGCGGTGGCCAGCGAAAACAGTTTCTGTTCGCGGCTGTAGTAGCCCAGCACACGCGGGAAGGCGCCCCACAGGCGCGGATGCGGCAAGGGGTCGTTGGGCAACCCGTCCGAGCCGACCACGGTGGCCGGATGGGAGAGGATGCGATTGACGTCGTCATCCGACATGCAGTGATAGACGGCGCCGGCCGGCATCAGGCGCGCGGCGGCGGCATGCAGGTCCACGCCCCAGTCGGCGGCGATCTGCTGCAACATCTTGCCGCCCTGCTCCGGATGCGGTTCCGACCAGGTCACCTGGATGTCGTAGTCGGCGGTGACCTGCTTGAGGTCCAGGGTGGACGAGCTGGCGGTATAGGGATAGCAGTCGCAGCCCACGTGCTGATGACGCGAGGCGGCTTCCAGCGCCTGCAGCACTTCACTGCTGCGCCCCCAGTTCTCCACGCCGGCGCACTTGAGGTGCGAGATCACCACCGGCACGCGCGCATGCTTGCCGATGCGAAAGGCTTCCTCCATCGCATTGAGGATGTCGGCGAATTCGCTGCGCAAATGGGTGGCGTAGAGGCCGCCGAATTCGGCCAGCGGCTCGGCCAGGGCCAGCACTTCTTCGGTGGGCGCGTTGATGGCGTTGCCATAGGCCAGGCCGGTGGAAAGACCCAGCGCGCCGTGTTCCAGCGCCTCGCGCAATTGCGCGCGCATGCCGGCAATTTCCGCGTCGGTGGCGGCGCGGTCCAGACGATCCATGTGATTGTTGCGCAGGGCCGTGTGCCCCACCAGCGCCGCCACGTTGATGGCGGGCTGCGCGGCGTTGACGGCCTCTGCGTAGCTGGCAAAGCTGGGATAGTGAAAAGCCTCCGACTTGCCCAGCAGGTTCATCGGATCCGGCGGGTCCCCCTTGAGCGTGACCGGGGCGGCACTGATGCCGCAGTTGCCGACCACCACCGTGGTCACACCCTGCGACAGCTTGGGATACATCTCCGGAGTGCGGATGACGTTGGTATCGTCGTGCGTATGTACGTCGATGAAGCCCGGCGCCAGTACACGGGCGGTGCCGTCGATCTGCTGCCGGGCCTGCCAGCCATCAAGCCGGCCCACGGCGACGATGCGTCCGTGGCGCACGGCCACGTCGGCCGCGACCGGCTCGGCGCCACTGCCGTCGATGACCAGGGCATGGCGGATCAGGGTGTCGCAGTGCCTGTCGCTAGCGGCAGCATGCGGGATGGATGTCATGTCAGTCTCCCAGTGGCTGGTGCAGGTCGCCGCCGCCGCGATGGGCATCGAGCACGTACTTGAGGCGGCGCAGGCGTTCCTGGCTGCTTTCCTTGTGCAGCAAGGCCAGCTCCAGCACCAGCATGTCCAGCGTCGCCATCATGGCGTAGCGCGACGAGGATGGTTTGAAAATCAGGTCGGTTTCCAGCGTCTTGATGGGCAGCAGCACATCGGCCATCTTGGCCAGCGGTGAACCCAGCGCGGTAATGGCGATGAGCTTGACGCCGTATTCGCGCGCCACCTCGCAACTGGCCAGCAGCTCCGGTACGCTGCCGGTAGTCGAGAAGACCAGCAGCACGTCCTCCTTGTCGAGGGTCGCCGCCACCATCTTCTGCAACACCGCATCGTGATAGGTCGCCACCGGACGGCCCAGGCGCACCAGGCGATAGCGCGCCTCGTCGGACATCATGGTGGAGCCGCCGCCCATGCCGAAGCAGTAGATCATGCGCGCACCCAGCAGCAGGTACGCGGCTTGCATCAGCATCTCCGGGTTGAGCATGGCGCGGTTGAGCTCCAGCACGGCATGGATGTCGCGATACACCACGTCAGCCAGTTCGGGCGGCTGGTCCGAGGGCACCGTCCTGGCGCCATCGAAGAAACGCTGTCCCACGGCCACCGCCTGCGCCAGCAGGAACTTGAACTCGCGCACGTCGCGGCACCCCATGGCCTTGGCAAAGCGCGTTACGCTGGCCACCGACACACCGGCCTTCCCGGCCAGTTCGCCGATGCTGGCACTGGCAGCGGCGGCGAGATCGCCGAGGATCGCTTCAGCCACCTTCTGTTCGGCCAGGCGCAAGGTGCTGCTGCGCTCGGTGATGCGGGAAATGATGTCCAATGTCTGTGCCATGGGAAGAAAAATTCAGTCTGCGGGAATGGGCGGGCGATCAAACCAGCGACCCCGGAAGGCGCCGTGGAAACAATTTATGTTATTTACTAACACGGCATAAACATAGTAAATTCAAGGATATTATTACGTCAATCCTAATTTCACAGGAATTAAAGCGATGAGTGATACAAACTACCAAAACCAGTTTCAGGCCGGCATGATCGACCCGCTCAACAAGGGGCTGGGCGCACTGACCCAGCCGCTGACGCCGCAACAGGGCGGCAACGTGCGCTGGAACCTGCTCAATGAAGACATCAGCCTGCCGGCCGCGGTGTTGTATGAGGAAAAGATCGCCCACAACCTGAAGTGGATGCAGGATTTCGTCGGCCAGTACCAGGTCAGACTGGCCCCGCACGGCAAGACCACCATGGCACCCAAGCTGTTTGCGCGCCAGCTCGACACCGGTGCCTGGGGCATCACCCTGGCCACCGCGCACCAGACCCTGGCGGCCTATCACCACGGCGTGCGCCGCGTGATCATGGCCAACCAGCTGGTGGGCAAGCGCAACATGGCCATCATCTCCGAATTGCTGGCCGATCCCTCCTTCGAATTCTTCTGCCTGGTCGATTCGGCTGCACTGGCCGATCAACTGGGCCGCTTCTTCGCCGAGCGCAAGCAAACCCTCAACGTACTGCTGGAACTGGGGCCCGCGGGTGGTCGCACCGGCGTGCGCGATGAAGCGCAACAGCAGGCGGTACTTGCAGCCATTGCGCGCTGGGACAGCATTGCCCTGGCTGGCGTGGAAGTGTATGAGGGCGTGCTCAAGGAAGAGGTCGACATCCGCCGCTTCCTGCAACGCGCGGTGGCCTGCCTGCAGGACCTGTCCGCGCAAGGCCACCTGGCGCGCCGCCTGGCGCAGGGTCCGGCGATACTGACCGGGGCCGGCTCGGCCTGGTACGACGTGGTGGCCGAAGAATTCGGCCAGGCCGACATCGGTGCGGCGCTGGAAGTGGTGCTGCGCCCGGGCTGCTATCTCACCCATGACGTGGGCATCTACCGTGCCGCGCAATCGCAGATCCAGGTGCGCAATCCGGTGGCGCACAGCATGCGCAGCCAGTTGCAACCTGCGCTGCAACTGTGGGCCTACGTGCAATCGATTCCCGAGCGCGACAAGGCCATCATCGCCCTGGGCAAGCGCGATGCCGCTTTCGACGCCGGCCTGCCGGCCCCGGTCACGCGCTTCCGCCCGGGCCAGGATACGCAACCGCAAGCCACCCCGCCCCACTGGCAAGTGACCGGCATGATGGACCAGCACGCCTATCTGAAGATTGCCGAGGGAGACGACATCCAGGTCGGCGACATGATCGCCTTCGACATCTCGCACCCCTGCCTGACCTTCGACAAGTGGCGTCACCTGGTGGTGGTGGACCAACGCTTCGATGTCATCGACATCGTGCAGACCTTCTTCTGATCGCCACGGAGAAGACCTGCAATGAGCAAACCCATCCTCGCCTACGGCGAAGCCATGGTGGAATTCAACCAGCGCATCGAGACCCCGCGCCAGTACCTGCAGGGCTTTGGCGGCGACACCTCCAACTTCGCCATCGCCGCCGCCCGCCAGGGCGCGGTATCTGGCTATGTCAGCGCGGTGGGCGACGACCATTTCGGCCAGGACCTGCTGGACCTGTGGCGGCGCGAGAACGTCGATGTGCAGCACGTGAGCATGGAGGCCGGCGCCAGTACCGGCCTGTATTTCGTCACGCACGATGCGCAGGGCCATCACTTCCACTATCGTCGCGCCGGTTCGGCTGCCAGTCGCTATCGCGCAGCCGATCTGCCCTTGCAGGCCATCGCCGGCGCCAGTGCGCTGCACCTGTCAGGCATCAGCCTGGCCATCAGTGAGAGTGCCTGCGAGGCCGGACTGGCAGCGATGGCCCAGGCGCGCGCAGCCGGCGTGACCACTTCGCTGGATACCAACCTGCGGCTGCGCCTGTGGCCGCTACCACGCGCCCGCGAGAAGATGGCCGCCGCCTTGCGTCTCTGTGATGTCTGCCTGCCGAGCTGGGAAGATGTCTCGATGCTGACGGGTCTGAATGATCGCGACGCCATCGTCGATCAGTTGCTGGCCTACGGGGTGAAGCTGGTGGCCTTCAAGTTGGGGCAGGAAGGCTGCTACGTCGCCACGTCGGAGCAGCGCCGCATGGTGGCCCCCTATCCGGTCCAGGCACTGGACGCCACCGGTGCAGGTGACTGCTTTGGCGGGGCCTTCATGGCCGAGCTTATGGCCGGGCGCGATCCCTTCCAGGCGGCACGCTATGCCAATGTCGCAGCCGCCCTCTCCACCACCGGTTACGGTGCGGTGCAGCCCATCCCCTATCGTGACCAGGTAGAAGCGGCACTCACGGCAGCGGCCTGATCGAGGCCCTGCGCAGTGGCCGCCGGCTCACCGCCGGCGCGCCACGAACAGCATGCCCGCCACCGGCTGACGCACTTCCTCGCGCAAGACCTCGTCGCTCTGGTGCAGTACCTCCATGCCCGCGGCCTGCAACAGGGACTGCACATAAGCGCGACCGTGGCGATAGCGTCCGCTGGCATGCAGGCAATAGCCTTCCTTGACCGCATCCTGCGGGGTCAGCACCTCCACCGTGAAGACGAAATGGCCACCCGGCTTCAAGGCCGTGGCGACAGCCGTGAAGACGTTCTGCAGATCGCCGAAATAGATCATCGTATCGGCTGCCGTGACCAGGTCGCAGGATTGCGGATGCCGTTGCAGGTAATCGCTGATCTCGGCTTTTTCCAGTTGATCGTAGTAGCCGGTGGCGGCAGCCTTCTGCAGCATTTTGCCGGCCAGGTCGACACCGGTCAGATGACGCGAACAGGGCCGCAGATGAACACCGCACAACCCGGTGCCGCAGCCGATGTCGACGGTGGCGCACTGGCCGGCCGCTGGTGCTGCCAGCGCTACGCCCTGAGCAATCAGGCCGGGGCCGCGATAGCCCAGACTGTCCAGCAGATTGGCCTCGAAGGTCTCGGCATAACGGTCGAAGTGCGATTCGATGTAGCGGTCCGAGGCGCGCATCGGCACATCATGCTGCGAGCAGGCCGCCAGCATGTGGGCGGCAATCGGATTGTCGGGTTCGCTGTCACGCCAGGCACGATAGGCTTGTGCAGCCTCTTCCAGGCGACCCAGGAAGTAGAAGGAAATCCCGACCATCTCCCAGGACTTGCCCTCCATCGGCGGCAGCACATAAGCGCGGCACTGGTAGTGCGAGGCCTGCATCTTGTCCCCTGCCGCCTCGAAGAGATTGCCCAGGTGCAGCAGCGCCGGCAGAAATTCCGGCGCAATCTCGACGGCGCGCCGGAAGGCGGCGATGGCCTCGTCGCGGCGCCCCTGCTGCAGGTGCGCGGCTCCCAGGTTGTTCCAGATCATGTGATCCGCAGGCGTGATCTCCAGCGCGGCACCATAGGCCTGGGCCGCACCGTCCAGTTCGCCCAGCGCAAAGAGCACATTGCCCAGGTCGTTGTGCCAGGCGGCATTGTCGGGTTCGAGGGCGCTGGAGAGCTCCAGCTTGTCCAGCGCCTCGGCATGACGCCCGGCCTGGTGCAGCCAGATGCCGTAGAAGTGCAGCGCTACCGGTTCGATGGGATCGTCTTCCAGCACCGCTTCGTAGACGGCGCGCGCCTCCTCCAGGCGCCCGGCCATGTGGGCGTCGATGGCCGCATTCAGGCGGGCCGCGTGCGATTGCTGGATGTGCGTGGTCTGCTGCTCAGGCATGGCCTGCTCCCCCCTCGTAAAGCGCGTGAGGCGCGGGACGGACTGTCCGCGCTCTTTACATATCTTTACAAGTCTGCAGCAGACTGCCCTTTCGGGCAATGCCTGATTCTCCTGAATTCCTGCTTGCCGCTAGGGAAAGGCCAGGCTGTGGCCGATGCTGCCCAGGCGGCGCAAGGCCTGGTCCAGTTCACGGGTGAAGGGATGACCACAGCAGATGCGCAAAAAGTGACCGTAACGGTTGGAATTGGAAAAGATGGCCCCCGGCGAGACCCCCACGCCCTCCACCAGCGCCCGCTCGAACAGCTGCTGCGAGCAGACCTGCACCGGCAGTTCCACCCACAGCCCCACGCCGCCATTGGGCACATTCAGGCGCGTGCCTTCCGGGAAATAGGCCGCAATCGACTCGGCCATGCGCTCGCGCTGCTCCTTCAACAACTGCCGCAGGCGGCGCAGATGGCGGTCATAGGCCGGGCTGGCGATGAAATCGGCGGCGGTGACCTGTGTCCACTCCTCGTTGGCGCGGGTATGGGTGAACTTGAGCATCTTGACCCGCTCATGCCAGCGTCCGCCATTCATCCATCCCAGCCGCATGCCCGGGGCCAGCACCTTGTTCAACGATGCGCAATAGATCACATTGCCGCTGCGGTCACGACTCTTGAGGCTGGAAGGCGCCACGTTGCCATCGGCCAGCTCGGTGTAGGCGTCGTCCTCGATGAGGGGCAGGCGCAATTCTTCACATAGCCTGACCAGCCGGTCCTTGTGCTCCTCGGGCATGATGCAGCCCAGCGGATTTTGCAGGTTGGGCACCACCACCACCCCCTTGATGTTGCCGTAGCTGCGCACTGCCAGCTCCAGCGCCTCCACCGAGATGCCGGTGTGCGGACTGGTCGGGATTTCCAGCGCCTTCATGCCCAGGTTTTCCAGCGCCTGCAGCAGGCCGAAATAAGTGGGCGACTCCACCGCAATGGTGTCGCCCGGTCCGGCCACGGCGCGCAGGGCCAGGTTGAGCGCCTCGATACAACCGTGGGTGACGACCACTTCTTCATGATCGATGCGCATGCCGTGATGCAATGCGCGCCGCGCCACCGCCTGGCGGAAGGTGGCGTTGCCGTTGTGCGGCATGGCGCTGGTGAGCAGTTCGGGCCGCTCGCGCAGGGCGCGCATGGCGGCCTGCTTCAAGGTCTCCACCGCATACAGCTCGGGGGCACAGGTCATGCCGGAGAGGTCGATGCGGGGCGCGCCACTCTGACGCAGGGCGATGTACTTGGAGACCTTTTCATGGATGCCGACATACTGCTCGGGATCGATGGCCATCAGGCTCTTGGGCTCCTGCACCGGTCGGATCGCCGAGCGGCGCGGCTGGCGCACGAAATAGCCGGAACGCGGACGTGCTTCCAGCCAGCCGCCCTCTTCCATATGCCGCAACGTCTGCAGGGCCGTCGACAGGCTCACCTGGTGCTGGCGCATGAGATCGCGCACCGACGGCATGCGGTCACCCGCCACCAGCGTGCCGGTCTGGATGGCGCCCTGGTAATGCCCGGCCAGACGCCGGTACAGCGGCTGACGGCCGGGGCCGGAGTCGGAATCAGGCGCGGCGGCAAGCGCCGAGGCGGGAGTGCCCGGCGGCGGTGCCGCAGGCTGCAGGTCGGGGAGGAGCAGGCTGGTATCCATAACAGTCATCATCGTCCTGAGGTCGGAACCGAAACAGATACAGAGTAGGCGAAAAGCAGGGATAACAGAGCAAAAACAATCAGCCTGTTACGCAGCAGAGTGAATTTTCCTGTGCCTGTTGCGCCTGCATCGTCCTCCCTAGACTGCAGGCTGACCCATTCGACAAGGAGAACACCATGACTGCCCCGCTTCCTGCCCGCACCACCGTCCAGGTCCTGCCACTGGCGATGGGCCAGCATCTGCAACTGTGGCTTCCTGCGGGCAGCCAGTTGCTCTGCCAGGCCCCGCAGGTATGCGTGACCGAATCGGCGCAGTGGCAAGGCGAACGCCTGGTCAGCCGCCACACCCGGCTGGCCGATGGCGAGCAGATGGTGCTGGCGCATGAGGGCTGGATCGGCATCCTGGCCCCGCAAGGCGGCGAGCTGTTGTGCCTGCGGCCGCTGCGACAGCCCTGGTCTGACCGCCTGCCGGGCTGGCTGCGTGGCATGCGGCGCTGGACGGCCAGCCGCCGCGTACGGGATGCCGGATGTGCAAAGCCGATGTGATCGAAATTAACTTTTAGTTAATAAATACGCATCTGGATCAGGATTTCAGCGATAAAGTTGCGCAAAACGGAAAAACCGGGGTGGGAAGTAATGCAGAAGTTTCCGTAAAACCATTACACTTCATCATCAGCAAAAGATGAAGTGTCATGCAGAACGAATCCTCCCCCGCTCGCCCCGTTCCGACTCTTTCCGAACAGGAGACTTTCGACCTGACCCCCGTTTCCTTGTGGAAAGAGGATTACAGCGGCTTGAAGCGGCTGTTCGACCAATGGCGCGCCGACGGCGTGACCGACCTGCGCAGCTACCTGAGCCAGGATCCCCGCCGGGCGCAGGCCTGCGCCATGCAGATCCGCGTGGTCGCGGTCAACCGTCGCACCCTGGAATGGTATGAAGCGCGCGACCTGGCGCATCTGGTGGCGAACCTGGACAAGGTGTTCCGGGATGACATGATCGACACCTTCATCGACGAGATGGTGCAGTTATGGGAAGGCCGCAGCACCTTTTCCAGTTATACCGTGAATTACACCCTGGGCGGCAAGCGTCTGGACATCCAGCTCTCCGGCCGCATCATGCCCGGCAGTGAAGAGAGTTGGGATTACGTCCTGCTGGCCATCGAGAACGTGACCGAACGTGAAACCGCGCGCAAGAAACTCTCGCGCAGCGAAAACTATGCGCGCGGCTTGTTTGAATATTCACCCATCTCGCTGTGGGTGGAAGATTTCAGCGCAGTCAAGCGCCTCTTCGACGACCTGCATCGCATCGGCATCACCGATTTCCGCACTTTCACGGATGTGCATCCGGAATTCGTGGAACGCTGCATGCAGGAGATCCGCGTCATCGACGTGAACCTGCAGACGCTGTCCATGTTCGGCGCGCCGGACAAGGCGACCTTGCTCTCGCGCCTGTCCGACGTGTTCCGCGACGACATGCGACCGCATTTCAACGAACAGTTGATCGAGCTGTGGAACGGCAATCTGCTGCACCACCGCGAAGTGGTCAACTATTCTCTCACCGGCGAGACCCTGCACGTGCACCTGCAATTCTCGGTCTTCCCCGGTCACGAGAACAACTGGGACCTGGTGCTGGTGGCCCTGACCGACATCACCGCCCGCAAGAAGGCCGAAGCCTATCTCGAATTCCTCGGCAAGCACGATGAACTGACCAAGCTGCACAATCGCGCCTACATGGTCGATGAACTGAACCGCCTGGAGCGCAAGGGACCGTTCCCGGTCAGCGTGATCGTGGCCGATCTCAATGGCTTGAAGCAAGTCAACGACGAGCTGGGCCATGCCACCGGCGACGCCCTGCTGCGGCGCGTGGGCGAAGTGCTGGGCAAGGCGGTGGAACGTCCCGGCAGCGTGGCGCGCACCGGCGGTGACGAATTCGCCATCCTGCTGCCGGCCACCGACGAGCGCGGCTGCCAGTTGCTGATGGAACAGATCGAGAAACTGGTCGAAGTGAACAATCAGTACTACTCGGGCATGCCGCTGAGCCTGTCCATGGGCGCCGCCACCGGCGCTCCCGGCGAGCGCCTGGAGCAGGTGGTGCAGCGGGCGGACAGCCTGATGTATGAAGCAAAACACCATTATTACGCCAGCACGCCCGGCGTCGAACGGCGCCACCCGGACGACTGACATCGTGCCGGCGCCTGAACCCTGTGCGCGTGAAGAACTGACCCTGGCGGTCGGTGCGGAAACGCTGGCAGCCGATATCCTGGGCAGCACGGTGGGCCAGTCGGTTCACACCTTGGTACTGCATGGTGCCGGACAAGGCGATCGCCAGCGTCAGTGGCCCTTGCGCCAGTCCCTGGCCGCACGCGGTTGCGCCAGTGCGGCCATCGACTTTTCCGGCCATGGGCAGAGCAGCGCCCTGCTACCCAATTCCCTGACCAAACGCCTGGACGAAGCGCAGGCCGCCCTGGATCGCTTGACGGTTGCGCCCCGCACCGTCGTGGGCGTGAGCATGAGCGGCGAGATCGCCCTGCGCCTGGCCTGCCGGCCGGACAACCAGATCACCCATGTGGTCACCCTGGTGGGGGCGCTCTACGATGGTGCAGCCTTCGCCCTGCCCTTCGGACCAGCCTTCAGCGCCGCCTTGCGACGGCCACACAGCTGGCGCGATGCCGATCTGCTGCCGATGATGCACGCCTATCGCGGACGACTGACCCTGATTCGCGCCGCCGAGGATGCCGTCATTCCGGCGGAGATCGCCGAACTGATCCGCCAGCACGCCACCTCGGCCAGCCACTGCCGCATCATCGACCTGCCAGGTGTGGATCACCGCATCAGCGAACGCAGCGCCCAGGACCCCGCACTGTGTAGCCATCTGGCCACACTCATCGCCGCTTGAACGCACTGAAAGAAAAAGGGAACGGATTCAGGCCGTCGTCGAGATCAGGCCGCCGACCACGCTCTGATTGACGATGTCTTCGACGATGGAACCGGTCAGGTCGGGATTGGACTTGAGCAGCAGGGACAGCGGCGAAGCCAGGGCCTGTCCGCTAAACATGCCGGAGCCGTCGTAGATGCCCGTGTTGGAAGAAGAAGGGACGGAAATGCTGCCCAGCACACCCTGGTAATAGGATTGGGTGGCCTCAGTCTGCGTGCTGTCCGGGGTGCTCACCGGCGTACCGGCACTGACAAAGCTGTCGAACAGACCGGCAGCATTGTAGGTCAGCCCGGCATTGTCGGCCGAGCCGCCTCCCAGGGTGACGATCACCGAAGCATCCGTCGACAGCGCGACCGCCTGAGCCAGGGCCGCAGGGTTGTTGGCTGGCTTGACCGGATTGCCGGGGACGACACCGGCAGGCAGGCCGTAGGGGTCGGAACCGCCGAGGGTTGTCAATGAAGTATCGATGGCCATGTTCATGCCGCCAATGTGGAATATGCAGGAAAAGACTGCTACCCGTCGATTCTAGGCAACTCCGGGGGCATCGGCAAGGCCGGGCATGGTCAGATGTCGCTGCTGTTTCCTTCAGTTACATTTTCCGATGTCTGAATGAAAATCATAAAAATCGATAGCCCCGATAGCCAGCGAAAAAACACCCGGTCTGAGCCGGGTGTGTTGCGTTGTCTTTTTTCTTGTTCTACAAGAAAACCGGATCAATGCGGGGCATCCCCGTGCTCATCCGTGGTCTGCACGATGCTGACCGGCTTGCCCTTCATGCGGCGCCAGACATAGACGCCATAGCCGGACAGGCCATACAGCACGAACAGTCCGAACAATACCTTGGACGGGTCGCTGGAAATGAGCACCAGTGCCACCACCACCAGCAGCGCCGCAATGAAGGGCACCGGCTTGCGGAAGTTGACATCCTTGAAGCTGTAGAACGGCACATTGGTGACCATGGTGATGCCGGCGTAGAGGGTAATGACCCAGGCGTACCAGCTCAGGTCGGTGCCGGCAAAGCGCAGGTCATCCATCAGCCAGACGAAACCGGCCACCAGGGCGGCCGCGGCCGGGCTGGGCAAGCCCTGGAAGTAGCGCTTGTCGACCACGGCGATGTTGGTATTGAAGCGGGCCAGGCGCAGCGCACCGCCGGCGCAGTAGACGAAGGCCGCCAGCCAGCCCAGCTTGCCCATGCCGCGCAGCGACCATTCATAGACCACCAGCGCCGGCGCGGCGCCGAAGGAGACCATGTCGGACAAGCTGTCGTACTGGGCGCCGAATTCGCTTTGGGTATTGGTCATGCGGGCCACGCGACCATCCAGGCTGTCCAGCACCATGGCCACGAAGATGGCGATGGAGGCATAGTCGAACTTGAGGTTCATGGCCATCACGATGGCGTAGAACCCGCAGAAGAGCGCCGCCGTGGTGAAGGCGTTGGGCAACAGGTAGATGCCGCGCGAGCGCCGCCGCGCCACTACCTGCCCGGCCTCGTCCAGTTGCGCGACCTTGGGGCGGCGCAGGGATTTCGGGAAGGGAATGCCGGGCTTGGCCTTGCGTCGTCGTAATGTGGGCATCGATATCTATCAGTGAGGAGGACGGAAATCGCAGTACGCAGTCTGCGCTTGGGCCTCATCCGTGGTACCGCTGCAAGCGCATGCAGGGGTGGCCGCGGTGAGGCCTTCGTGGTGTGATCAGAGTTCGGCCAGAATGGTTTCGGTGGCCGAGACCTTTTCACCGACGGTGACCTTGGGGGTGGCCGTCAGCGGCAGGTACACGTCCACGCGCGAACCGAAACGGATGAAGCCATAGCGCTGACCACGGGCCAGGGTGTCGCCGGCCTTCACGTAACAGAGGATACGGCGGGCGATCAGGCCAGCCACCTGCACGCAGGTCACGCTGTGGCCGCTGGTGGTGGTGATGGCCAGGGCGTTGCGTTCGTTTTCCAGCGAGGCCTTGTCGAGGTCGGCATTGACGAACTTGCCGGGGAAGTACTGCACCTTCTCGATCTTGCCATCCACCGGGGCACGGTTGGAATGGACGTTGAAGACGTTCATGAAGACGCTGATCTTCAGGGCTTCGCGGTCAGTGTAGGGATCATGGGCACGGGCCACCACAACGATGCGGCCATCGGCCGGGGACAGCACGGCATTGGCGGCTTGCGGGATGACGCGCGGCGGGTCGCGGAAAAACTGCAGCACGAACAGCGCGATGATCCACAGCGGGAAGGACCAGGCGCCACAGAAATAGCTTGCCAGCGCTGCCACGACCACGGCGATGGTCAGGAAGGGCCAGCCTTCGCGGGCGATGATGGGATGGGGATAGTGGTTGTTGTTCAATGTTGCTCCAGGGATCGCGCGGTACTCGCGGAAAGTTCAAAAGTAAAAGCGTGCCTATTCTAGTCCAGCGCCCGTTAAATGCAATGAAATGCACCGCCACCAGGCCGGTGGCGGTGCATCTCGGGCCATTGAGCACAATGTTTCGATGCGCCGCACGACATGAGCCGGGCCATCCGGGCCCGGCGGACCGCCTCAGCGCGGTTGCGGGCGCGAGAAGCTCAGCTTGAGCTCATTGCGCGCCAGGCCGCGCGGACCGGTCAGCTGCATCTGTCCGATCAGAATCGTCACTTCGGCGTCGGCGTAGTCCAGGCCGGTGACTTCCGTGATCTGGCGCAAGTCGCCCTGACGGCGCTCCTGCGGCTCGTCGGCGATGATGCCCGGAGGCTCTTTCGCCAGCGGCGCACAAGCCTTCACATCGTTGACCAGGCGCTGATAGGCGCGGCCCATGTCGGCCGGCGTGGGATAGCGCCAGATGCAGGTATAGACCGAGGAATTGTCGGCAATGGCGCAACTCTCGGCGCCATCGAGCATGAAGTTGGACAGATAGATCGGGCCGCGCTTCTCGCTCTTCATGACGGAATCGGGGCCGTCTTTCTTCCAGCCGTCAAAATGCGACTGCGACTGCTGGTGGATGGCGCGCAGGTCGGCACAGATGTCGGCATGGGCCGTGCTGGCCACCAGGGCGGTGAAGAGCGGCAGGAGCAGCTTGGTGAAGGTCCGCATGATGAGATGATCTTCTTGAAACGGAAAGGGAGGCCGATTATAGCCTCCCTCCCCTGCCAACCCGAGCGGGTTGACGATTCTTGATATGAAGCCTTCGGACCGAACGCTTCGGTTCATTGGCTTACTTGAAGCGCACCTTGCCCACCAGGCGCATGTTGACGGCGGATTCACCCGGCTCAAAGCTGGGCTCGGCGACCGACGTACTTTCCTGCGCCATGTCCGAACGCATCATGGCCTTGGCCATCATGGGCGCGGGCGCCGCTGCGGCATAGTTGCCGGAGCCTTCGAAGTCCACGGTTTCAACCACCGCATCCGATGGCGCACGGTGCATGGCATGGGCGATGAAGCCGATGCGCTCTTCCAGGTTGCGATAGGTGGCATTGACCAGGGTCGCATCCAGCTTCCTGGCCGCTGCCGGGCTCAAGCCGAATTGCAGGCCATTGAGGCTCATCAGGGCCTGGGCTGAGGAGACGGTCTTGGGCAGCGCCGCCAGGTTCTCGGTGGTCATCTCCAGATACTGGCCGACCCGCCATCCCACGACCTGACGCGCCTTGGCCGGTTGACGGGGCTGCTGCGGCGTAACCTGCGGTGGTTCCGCATAGACCGCGTAGGTGTAATAGCCGTAGCTCTTCAGCGCGGCCTGCGGATCCTGCCGCTTGAGCAGCTCGATGCCCTGCTTCATCTTCTGGTTCACGCGGGAGGCGGCGGCAGACTTGTCCTTGTCCTGCTCTTCGACCTGCAGGGTCACGCGCGCCTGATCGTTCGGTACGCTGATTTCTCCGCTGGCCGGGACCACGACCAGGGTGCCGGTGGTCTGGACAGTCGCCGGGGCGCTGTTCGATGTCTGCGCCTGGGCAGCGATGCAGGCCGTGGCCAGGACGGCGCCCAGCATCAGTTTGCGGGAAGGTGTCATAAGGGATCCTCTTTATTCTTGGTCGGTGACGGGGGTGATGATAGCTTCATCTGCCAAGCATCTACCCGGCACTTCGACGACATGTGTCAAGAATTGGTTCTTGGCCAAGTGCAACAAGCCGTAACGCAATGACCATGGCCGACACCGCACATGGACGAAAAAAAACGCCACGGCGAACCGTGGCGTTTTCAGGGTCTTGCGCTGCCAGCGGCAGATCAGTTCTTGCTTTGATCGACCAGCTTGTTCGCCTTGATCCAGGGCATCATGGCGCGCAGCTTCTCGCCCACGATTTCGATCTGGTGTTCGGCGTTGATGCGACGACGCGACATCAGGGTCGGTGCACCGGCCTTGTTTTCCAGGATGAAGCTCTTGGCGTATTCGCCGGTCTGGATGTCTTCCAGGACCTTCTTCATGGCAGCCTTGCTTTCGGCGTTGATCACGCGCGGGCCGGTCACGTACTCGCCGTATTCGGCGTTGTTGGAGATCGAGTAGTTCATGTTGGCGATGCCGCCTTCATAGATCAGGTCGACGATCAGCTTGAGTTCGTGCAGGCACTCGAAGTAAGCCATTTCCGGAGCGTAGCCAGCTTCGACCAGGGTTTCGAAACCGGCCTTGATCAGTTCCACGGTACCGCCGCACAGCACGGCTTGTTCGCCGAACAGGTCGGTTTCGGTTTCTTCGCGGAAGTTGGTTTCGATGATGCCGGCACGGCCGCCGCCGTTGGCGGTCGCGTACGACAGGGCCAGGTCACGGGCGCTGCCGGACTTGTCCTGGTGCACGGCGATCAGGTGCGGCACGCCGCCACCCTGGCTGTAGGTCGAACGCACGGTGTGGCCGGGGGCCTTGGGGGCGATCATGATGATGTCCAGGTCAGCGCGCGGCACGACTTGGCCATAGTGGATATTGAAGCCGTGCGCGAAGGCGACGGTAGCGCCTTGCTTGGCGAAGGGCGCGACGTTTTCGGCATAGACCTGGCCGATGTTTTCGTCGGGCAGCAGGATCATGATGACGTCGGCATCCTTGACGGCGTCGTTGACTTCAGCGACCTTCAGGCCCGCCTTTTCAGCCTTGGACCAGGACGCACCGCCCTTGCGCAGACCAACGGTCACCTTCACGCCGGAATCCTTCAGGTTCAGGGCGTGGGCGTGGCCTTGCGAACCGTAACCGATGATGGTCACGTTCTTGTTCTTGATCAGGGACAGGTCTGCGTCTTTGTCGTAGAAAACTTTCATGATTTTTTCCTATGTTCCGAGTAACTCGAATTTGAATGTATGTGTATGTGTGTGATGCGTACTGCCTGGCGCGGTCGATCAGATCTTCAGGATCCGCTCGCCACGGCCGATGCCGGAGCCGCCGGTACGGACCGTTTCCAGGATCGCGGTGCGATCCAGGGCGTCGATGAAGGCGTCCAGCTTGCTCTTGGCGCCGGTCAGCTCGATCGTGTAGGTCTTTTCGGTGACGTCGATGATGCGGCCACGGAAGATATCCGCAGTGCGTTTCATCTCTTCCCGTTCCTTGCCCACTGCGCGCACCTTGATCAACATCAGTTCGCGCTCGATGTGCGCGCCTTCGGTCAGATCGACGACCTTCACCACCTCGATCAGGCGATTCAGGTGTTTGGTGATCTGTTCGATCACATCATCCGAACCCGAGGTCACGATGGTCATGCGCGACAGGGTCGAATCTTCGGTGGGTGCAACGGTGAGCGTTTCGATGTTGTAGCCGCGTGCGGAGAACAGACCCACGACACGGGACAATGCGCCGGCTTCGTTTTCCAGCAGCACAGAAATGATATGGCGCATGTTAGAGATCCTCCGAACCCAGCAACATTTCAGTCAAACCCTTGCCCGCCTTGACCATCGGCCAGACGTTCTCGGTTTGATCCGTGATGAAGTTCATGAAGACCAGCCTGTCCTTCATGGCGAAGGCTTCGCGCAGCGCGCCGTCGACATCGCCCGGTTTCTCGATTTTCATGCCGACGTGGCCGTAGGACTCCGCCAGCTTGTTGAAGTCCGGCAGCGAATCCATGTAGGACTCGGAATAGCGCGAACCGTAGTCGATCTGCTGCCACTGGCGCACCATGCCCAGGAAGCGGTTGTTGAGCAGAATGATCTTGGGCGTCAGGTGATACTGCTTGCAGGTCGCCAGCTCCTGGATGCACATCTGGATCGAAGCTTCGCCGGTGATGCAGGCGACCGTCGCATCGGGGTTGGCCATCTGCACGCCCATGGCGTACGGCAGGCCCACGCCCATGGTGCCCAGGCCACCGGAATTGATCCAGCGGCGCGGCTTGTCGAAACCGTAGTATTGCGCAGCCCACATCTGGTGCTGGCCGACGTCGGAGGTGATGAAGGCATCGCCCTTGGTCACTTCCCACACCTTCTGCACCACCGATTGCGGCTTGATGAATTCGTCGGAAGTGGCGAACTTCAGGCAGTCACGCTTGCGCCATTCGTTGATCTGCTTCCACCAGGCATCCAGCGCCGCGCCGTTCTGGCGGGTTTCGGCCGAATCCAGCTGCGAGAGCAGTTCCTGCAGCACGTCCTTGACGTTGCCCACGATGGGGATGTCGACCTTGACGCGCTTGGAAATCGACGACGGGTCGATATCGATATGAATGATCTTGCGGGCATTCGAGGCGAAGTGCTTCGGGTTGCCGATCACGCGGTCATCGAAGCGCGCGCCGATGGCGATCAACACGTCGCAGTGCTGCATGGCCATGTTGGCTTCGTAGGTGCCGTGCATGCCGGGCATGCCCACGAACTTGTCGCTGGACGAACGATAGGCACCCAGGCCCATCAGGGTGTTGGTACAGGGATAACCCAGGCGATCAACCAGCTTGTTCAGCTCAGGCGAGGCATTGGCCAGGATGATGCCGCCGCCGGTATAGATCATCGGGCGCTCGGCCGACAGCAGCAGCTGCAGCGCCTTGCGGATCTGGCCCGAGTGGCCCTTGTCGACCGGCTTGTAGGAACGCATTTCCACCGCCTTCGGGTACTCGTAGGCGCAGGTGTGCATGGTGATGTCCTTCGGGATATCGACCAGGACCGGGCCGGGACGGCCGGTGGTGGCGATATAGAAGGCTTTCTTGACGGTCTCCGCCAGGTCCTTCACATCCTTCACGAGGAAGTTGTGCTTCACGCAGGGGCGGGTGATGCCGACGGTATCGCACTCCTGGAACGCGTCCTGGCCGATGGCGGTCGACGGCACCTGGCCGGAGATCACCACCATGGGAATCGAATCCATGTAGGCGGTGGCCAGGCCGGTAACCGCATTGGTCACGCCGGGGCCGGAGGTCACGATGGCCACGCCGACTTTTTGCGAGCTGCGCGAATACGCATCAGCGGCATGCACGGCGGCCTGTTCGTGACGAACCAGGATGTGCTGGAATTTGTCTTGCTTGAAGATTGCGTCGTAGATATAGAGGACGGCGCCACCAGGATAGCCGAAGACGTGTTCAACACCCTCTTCAGCCAGGCAACGGACGAGTATATCCGCGCCGGTGAGTTGCTCAGCACTCATGCTGCTTCCTTTCAAGGTCCATTGGAAATTGATCGGATGTTCTCTCCTGACGGAATCGCATTCATCGTCTTGCTGGCGGCATCCCTTCATTGTGCGGTCACGCCGTTTCTGCGCTCCAACCGTAGTGGAGTTTGAAACGTCGCTCAACGCGACTCGTTCAGCCTTGGATCAAGTTCGACTTTTACTGATTCCTCGCGCTTGTGGCACGGGTTAGAACAAACAAGCTTTAAACCTATAAAGCGTTTCCTCGCACCGGCACGACCTTATGTGAAGCACCGGCAAGGAACAAAAACGCCCCAGATGTGGGAGGCGGAGAACAGGACAGTAATGCGTTGCATCATTTTGGTCAAGCGAATTCCGGTGAAATCGTTGTCAATACTCGCGTTCGCCGACGCGGCCGCGGATAAACTTCAGGACAAGGAGGACCATTTTTGCTAGCATTCGGTCTGCTTTTTGACGATTTCTTGCATTTTTCGCATCTAGGCTGGCCAGGATGAAGGTTTTTAACTGATCTGGCCGGTGACCCATCCGGCACACCGTATTGCATGGCAACTGACAAAGAACTCTCCGATTTTCTTGAAAGTGTCGAACGCCGCGCCTTCAAACAGGCGGTGTATGCCGTGCGCAAGGATGAAGTGGCGCTGGACGTCGTTCAGGATGCAATGATCAAGCTGGCCGAGAAATACGGCGACAAGCCGGTCGAGGAACTGCCGATGCTGTTCCAGCGCATCCTGCAGAACACCATTCACGATTTCTTCCGCCGCGAAAAGGTGCGCAACACCTGGGTCAGCCTGTTCTCCAGCTTTGGCGGCAATGGCGGCGACGGCGAGGGCGGCGAGGATTTCGACCTGCTCGAGAGCCTGGAGTCGGCAGACGGCACGGAAGCGGCCGAATCCAGCGCCGACAAGGTCGAGCGCGAGCAGACCCTGAACCTCATCGATGCCGAGATACAAAAGCTGCCGACACGTCAACGGGAAGCGTTCCTGATGCGTTACTGGCAGGACATGGACGTGGCGGAAACAGCCGCCGCCATGGGTTGCTCCGAAGGTAGCGTCAAAACCCATTGCTCCCGCGCAACACACGCGCTGGCTCAAGCTCTCAGAGCCAAAGGAATCTCATTATGACCAACAAGGAAATGCAGTTCGCCTACAAGGTGAAGCTGGCGCTTGACGCCAATCTGGACAATCTGTCCGACGACACGTTGCAAAGCCTGGCGGCGGCCCGCCGCGTCGCGCTGGCGCGCAAGAAGCAGGCGCCGATCCACGTGCGCGTGCAGCAGCCCGTGCTGGCCGGTGCCCTGGGTGGCGCCATGATGTCATCCGAAAAACCGTCGTGGTGGAATCGCCTGGGCGTGGCTGCCCCGCTGCTGCTGGGCATCGTTCTGTTCGCCGGCATCTATCAGCACGAACACGCCAAGCGCGTGAGCTACCTGGCTGACATCGATGCGGCCGTACTCTCCGACGAGCTGCCGCTGTCGGCTTATCTGGATCATGGTTTCAACGCCTACCTGGCCGAAAAGGGACAATAAGACGATGCACAAGACCACCGGCACTCCTGCAAAGGCTTGCGTTCGCCCCTGGCGCATTGCGCTGGCGCTGGCGGTGCTGGCCGGTGGATTGAGCTGCGCCTGGACCGTGGCACAGAATGCGCCGGCGCAAAGCACCCCGACCGCTGCAGCACCGGCAGCAGCCAGCGTCACCCCGGCGCCGGCTGCCACCCCCGGCACAACAGCGACGACACCGTCCCCCGCGCCGGCAGCCGCTGCCACGCATGCCAACAAGTCGACCGGCAAGTCTGCTGCCCGCAAAGCGGAGAACAAGCTGGCCTGGGCCAACCTGTCGCCCGCCCAGCGCCAGGCCCTGGAACCGCTGACCGGCGAATGGCCGCGCATGAGTGAGCTGCAGCGGGAAAAATGGCTGGAAATCGGCAAGCGCTACACCAGGATGAAGCCGGAAGCGCAACAGCGCCTGCACGAGCGCATGCGCGACTGGGTCAAGCTCACGCCGGCCGAGCGCAGCGCCGCCCGTACCAATTACGCCCGCGCCAAGAAGCTGGATGCGGAAGAAAAGCACGAGCAATGGGCCAAGTACCAGCAGCTTTCCGAAGAACAGAAAAAGAAGCTGGCCGAATCCCGGCTGCCCAGACGCGTGGCCAAGTTGCCGACCTCGCCCTCTGCGGCAGCCCCGGCCATCCAGTTGCCCGCCGAGGCACTGGACCGGCCGTTGCCTGTCGTCCCCGCCCCCACCCCTGCCACAGCACCGGCGCCTGCGCTGGTGCCGGGCTCGCAAGCCACCCCGATGCCCGCGATGGCGCCGACGGCATCGGCACCCACGACCGTGGCCGTCAGTGCAGCCGTCGTCCCTGGGACCACGGTATCGAACGATAGCAAGTAAGCCCGGGCAGATACTGCCCGCTTTCACCTGCTGCCCTACCTTCTCGCCATTCCTGCCGCCGCCCCCCCCCTGCATGCGGCGGCATTGGCACATCCATCGCCAGGACCACTCAGCGCAGGATGCACATTCTTGCCCTGCCTCAAGCATGCGCATAGGCAAGCGCGCCTGATTGCATTACCATCTGGCGGCCATGTCGCTCACCACGCGCCGATGGCTTCAGATCACCTCATCCAGAACGGAATCCACAGGAACCATGCCGGAACTGACCACGCCCTCCCTGCGCCGCCGCATGAGCAGCATGCTCTATGAATCCATGCTGCTGTTTGGCGTGCTGTTCATGTCGGGCTGGCTGTTTTCGACACTGCTGCAGCAGCGCCACGCGCTTTACCTGCGTCATGCCCTGGAGGGCTGGCTGTTCCTGGTACTGGCGGCCTACTTCATCTGGTTCTGGACCCACGGCGGACAGACGCTGGCCATGAAGACCTGGCGTTTTCGCGTGGTCGACCGCGACGGCCTGCCGCTGCGCCCCTGGCGCGCCCTGCTGCGCTTCCTGCTGGCCTGGCTGTGGATACTGCCGGGCCTGGCGCTGGCTTCGCTCACGCGCAGCCAGGCCTGGTTGCTGTTTCTGATCCCCGCAGCCAACCTGCTGCTGTGGGCCATGACCGCGCGCATGGATCCGCATGGCCAGTTCCTGCACGACCGCCTGGCCGGCACCCGCCTGGTCGACCTCACACCGCGCCCCCGGGCCGCCGACAGTCCGGCTGACGCCAAGTCATGAAGACGACATGAGCGCCCCGCCGCGCTCTGTTATGCTCTCGGCCGAAGGGTTGCAGCCGCATGCCCTTGGACCTGACCGCCTCCGACCGACGCCCGCATGATTTCACGCATCTCCAGAACCCTGCTCCTCATCCAGTTCGGCATCGCGATCCTGTTCTACTTCCTGTTGCGGCATTTCGACTGGCCCATCCTGGCCGCTGCAGGAGGGGGCGTACTGATCGTGCTGCTGCTGCGCGCCCAAATCACCGCCAACAGCTTTTTCCTGACCTGGCCCTATCGCGGCCGCACCTCCAACCCGGTGGAGATCACCTGGCTGCAGATCGCTACGCTGTTCCTGCGCGAATTCCGCGCCACCATGCTGTGCTCGTCCTGGGGCATGCCCTTCCTGCGCTTCGAACAGTTCAGCTACCCGGACACGACCTCGCTGCCGGTGCTGCTCATCCACGGCTACGGCTGCAACAGCGGCTATTGGCGCTGGATGAGCCTGGAGCTGCGCGAAGCCCGCATTACCCACTACGCGCTGGACATGGAACCGGTCTTCGGCAGCATCGATGACTACGCGCCCCTGGTGCATGCAGCCGTGCAACGCGTGCTGGCCGAGACCGGGCAGAAAAAGATCGTCATCCTCGCCCACAGCATGGGCGGACTGGCTGCCCGCGCCTACCTGCGCGACCACGGCTGCGACCGCGTGGCCCGCGTGATCACCCTGGGCACGCCACACCATGGCACGGCCATTGCCAACTTCGGCATCGGCATCAACTGCGGTGAAATGAACTGGCTGGGCCGCTACGAAGAAGGACGCAGCAGCGAATGGTTGCAAAAGCTGGCCGCCACCGAAGAAGCCGATGCGCTGGGCCACATCGTGTCGATCTATTCCCAGCACGACAACATCATCTCGCCGCAAAGCTCGGCCCACCTGGAGGGCGCCTGGAACATCCCGGTCATCGGCATCGGCCACGTCGCCCTGGCACTGGAACCCTCGATCCAGAAGATGGTGATCGACCTGATCCACAACGCCCGCGACTGAGCGCAGCGCCTGCTTGCGCCCTGCAAGCAAGAAGCCGTCCGGCGGGAGCGGGACGGCTTCTCGGATGAGGCGGCATCGCCTCCGGCGGGGCCAGGGTGGGCTTACTTCTTGGATGCGTCCTGCAGCTTCTGACCGGCTTCTTCCATCTTTTCACCGGTCTTCTGGGCCAGCTCCTTGGCGCCTTCCTTGGTCTTTTCGTAGGCTTCCTTGGCGTCGGCCTTGGCCTTGTCCATGGCGCCATCGAGCTTGGAACCGGACTCGGAAGCCTGATCCTTGGTCTGGCCGCTCACTTCATCGAGTTTCTTGCCGGCGTCCTGCACCGCACCGTCGATCTTCTTGCCCAACGCTTCGGCCGGACCCGGCTCTTCCTTCTTCTGGCAGGCCGCCAGCAGGGTAATGGCCGCCAGACTCACCGCCACGCCGGCCAGCAGTTTGGACATCTTGTTCATGTTCTCATCCTTTCCATTCATGGTTGACGATCCCGAGCTATCGGGATGGGGGTGACGATAGCACAGCGGCAAGCGCCTGCCTGCCGCTGCGAAAATTGCTTACATTTCTTGCAAATCCGTCGATCATCGCGAAACGTCGCTGAACATCAACATTTCTTCATCAGAAAAGCCAGCCGCGCGGCGCGCCTCCAGATTGAAGGGGCCGCGCAGCGGCGGCGCCCGGTGGCGCCGGCACAGCTCGGAGAAGCTTGTCACGGGATCAAGCTGGCGCTGCGCGCACAGCCAGTTGAACCAGCGGTTGCCGATGAGTACATGGCCGACCTCGTCGCGCATGATGATATCCAGAATCTCGGCGGCCGCCAGGTCACCGGCCTGCGCCAGCTTGGCGCGCACCGGCGGCGCCGCGTCCAGCCCGCGCGCTTCCAGCGTACGCGGCACCAGGGCGATACGGGCCAGGACGTCGTCCTTGGTCGATTCGGCCATGTCCCACAAGGCGTTGTGGGCGGTGAAATCGCCATAGCGGTAGCCTAGCATCTTCAGATGATCGGCCAACAAACTGAAGTGACAGGCTTCCTCGTCGGCCACCTGCAGCCAGTCTTCATAGAATTGGCGCGGCATGCCGGCAAAGCGCCAGAGCGCATCCAGCGCCAGGTTGATGGCATTGAACTCGATATGCGCCAGCGCGTGGATCAGCGCAGCCCTGCCCTCAGGTGTGCCCATGGAACGATGCTTCACCTCCAGCGGCGAAACCAGCTCGGGGCGCGCCGGGCGGCCAGGGATGCCGGTGGCGGATTCGGTGGCGGCCAGGTCGTCTGTTTCCAGCGCTACCTGCCCCGCCTGCCAGGCAAGGCGCAAGGCCCGCACGGAACTGCACTTGAGCGCAGGATGCGTTTCCCTCAGGCAATACAGCGCGGCGCTACGCAGGCGGGTGAATGAAAAGACTTCATCTGGGGACGAGACGTGATCCAAGGAACTGACTTTCAGGGAAGGTAGAATACGCGGTTGAGGACGCCGACTTTGCCTCCATATGGAAAAATATGAAGATAAATGTCCAATAATGCAAGCCGGGACAAGGCAGAGCCGAGGCATCACCCACCGACCAGCAGGTAACGAGGAGACAATTTTATTATGGCGATCTACCAATTGGCAGAGGACATTCCCGAGATCCACGACACCGCCTTCGTGGCCGAGTCGTCCACGGTCGTGGGCAAGGTGAAGATGGAGGCGCATTCCAGCGTCTGGTTCAACGTGGCCATTCGTGGCGACAATGAGCTCATCACCATCGGTGAGAACAGCAACGTGCAGGAAGGGGCGGTGCTGCACACCGATGTGGGCTATCCGATGGTGATCGGCAAGAACGTCACGGTCGGGCACCAGGCCATGCTGCATGGCTGCACCATTGGTGAAGGTGCGCTCATCGGCATCCAGGCGGTGGTACTCAATGGCGCCAAGATCGGCAGGAACTGCCTGGTCGGCGCCGGTGCCCTGGTCACCGAGGGCAAGGAGTTTCCCGACAACTCCCTGATCATCGGTGCTCCCGCCAAGGCGGTTCGCCAGTTGAGTGAAGAAGATATCGCGCGCATGCGGGCTGGCACCGACAGCTACGTGCAGCGCGCGCAACAGTTCAAGACCGGGCTCAAGCGCATTGCCTGAGTGGTCAAGCAAAGGAAACGATGAAAGACACGCTGCAAAAATTCCTGGTCGACAACGCGCCCGTGCGGGGCGAACTGGTCGAGATTTCCGATACCTGGCGCCAGGTGCAGGCCCGCCGCGACTATCCGGTCGCCGTGCGTACGCTGCTGGGCGAGATGCTGGCGGCCTCGGCCCTGCTGTCGGCCAACCTGAAGTTCAACGGCATGATCGTCATGCAGATCCACGGTGATGGCCCGGTCAAGCTGCTGGTGGTCGAATGCGACTCCGATCTGCAACTGCGCGCCACTGCCAAGCTGGCTGACGGTGCCGAGATGGCTGACGATGCCACGCTGACCGATCTGGTCAACGCCAATGGTCATGGCCGCTTCGTCATCACGCTCGATCCCAAGGACAAGCTGCCCGGCCAGCAAGCCTACCAGGGCGTAGTGCCGCTGGATGGCGAGAGCGTGGCCACTGTCATCGAGAACTACATGCTGCGCTCCGAACAGCTCGATACCAAGCTGTGGCTGGCCGCGGATGAAAAGGTCTCGCGCGGCCTGCTGCTGCAGAAGCTGCCTTCCATTGGCGGTACCGCAGCGCCGACTGCCAAGCCGGAAGGTGAACTGGAAGACTGGAACCACATGGTCATGCTGGGCGATACCTTGAAGCGCGAGGAATTGCTCTCCACCGACATCGCCACGCTGATGCACCGCCTGTTCTGGGAGCAGACCATCCGCGTCTTCGACCCGGTGCATCCGCAATTCCACTGCTCCTGCTCGCGCGAGAAGGTCGGCAACATGTTGAAGATGCTGGGTCAGGAAGAAGTGGCTGAAGCACTGTCACAGATGGAAAAGCTGGCCATCGACTGCGATTTCTGCGGCCAGCATTACGAGTTCGATGCGGTGGATTGCGCGCAGTTGTTCGTGGCCGATGTGGGTGGTGCGAGCGAGGCGAGTGACGCGCGGCATTGAGCCATCCCTGATGCTCGGGCAGCCATGAAAAAACGCCATCGGTTTGAAGCCGATGGCGTTTTTCTTTGCGGGTCGGACTCGACTGTCACTCCGTATCCGGCACCAGCAGTGCCATCTGGGCAGCATCCAGATACGTCCACTCCCCTTCTTCCAGTTCCAGCGCCTCCAGCTGCAAGCCGCCGATGGCGGTGCGCTGCAAGGCGCTGCAATGGTTGCCGGCTGCGGCCAGCATGCGCTTGACCTGATGATACTTGCCCTGCTCCAGCACGATTTCCAGCAGGTTCTCACCCAGTTGACGGCAACGGGTAGCCGCCAGGGGCGCCGGTTCGTCATGCAGTTGCACGCCCGCCTTCAGTTGCGCGATCAAGGCCTCGGTCACCGGCTCGGCCGTGGTAGCCGCATAGACCTTGGGCACGTGGCGCTTGGGTGAGGACTGCGCGTGAATGAAAGCACCATCGTCGGACATCAGCAGCAGGCCGGTCGTGTCGTGATCCAGCCGCCCCACCGGCTGCACGTCGCGCCAGGTGAACTGTTCCGGCAGCAGCGTCAACACGCCCGGATGATGGCTGGGCTTGCGCGAGCATTCGATGTTCTGCGGCTTGTTGATGGCGATGTAGACGTGTTCGCGGTATTCCCACTCTTCCTCGAAGATGGTCAGCACCAGGCCATTCGTCTCCGGCGTGGCGCGGTAGTCGTCCACCACCTCGCCATGAATCGACACTTCACCGTCCTCGATGAGTTCACGGCAATATTTGCGCGAACCGAAACCCTGCGATTGCAGGATGCGGTCCAGGGTCAGCTTGGCCATGTCAGCCTTCTCCTTGTTCGTTTTGTTCTTGCCGGCCGGCCTTGGCCTGCTTCGGTTCCAGAATCTGGCGGGCGATGCCGCGCAGGATGTTGACCTCTTCGGTCTCCAGCCGGGCGCGCGAGAACATGCGTTTCAAGCGCGGCATCAGCTTCTTGGGATTGTCCGGGTTGAGAAAATCGATGGCCACCAGCGCCTGCTCCAGATGCGCAAACATGCCCTCGATCTCGGCCACGCTGGCGCTCTCCCCGTGGAAACCCACCTCGCCCGGCGCGCGCGCATTGCCGCTGGTTTGCATGGGACCACCCTGCACTTCCAGCTCGGTCATGCGGCATTCATAAGCCAGCACCTGCACCGCCTGCGACAGGTTCAGCGAGGAATAATCCGGATTGGCAGGAATATTGAGCAAGGCATTGCACTTCTGCACCACCTCATTGGGCAGGCCAAAGCGTTCATTGCCGAACAAGAGTGCCGCATTCAGGCCGGTGTCACGGGAAAGCTGCCCCGCCAGCTCGCGCGGCGACACCACCGGCGGCGAGAATTCACGCAAACGGGCACTGACAGCGGCAGCGAAGTTGCATCCCTGCAACGCTTCTTCCACGCTGCCAACGATGCGTGCATTTTGCAACACATCGAGCGCGCCGCTGGCGAAGGCAATGGCTTCATCTTCCTTCACCGCGTCCGGAAAGCGCGGATTGACCAGCACCAGCTCCGAAAAGCCCATGGTCTTGATGGCCCGTGCGGCCGAGCCGATGTTGCCGGGACTGCTGGTATTGACCAGCACGAAACGCAAACGGCTGAAAAGAGATTGTCCTGACACTTGCTTGTTCATTTAAAATAGCGGGATTCGCGCCCCAGGATCAGATGTTGGCAAAACGCCAATATTGCAGCAAGGCTGTCAACCCAGGTCGACTTTGTTAGCCGACTTGACCGACGCCACTGCCCCTGGACTGCCTGGCAAACCCGCAAGCATAACAGCCGCGGGCGGCGCAACGCTCATTAATTTCATCGTCGCACTGGTTTGACTGCCGGGTTTCGCCTGGCCAGCTGTTCCGCATGCTTGTCGCGGAAGGCCGGCTGGTCGGCCATGGCGACGATGAGCAACGCAGCCATCGTCTTCGGTGGCCGCAATTTTAACGGAACCATCGGAATGATCATCCCACCCATGCTCAATACGGCGATCAAGGCAGCCCGCCGCGCCGCTACCATCATCAACCGCGCGTCCTTCGACGTGTCGCTGCTGAAAGTGTCGAAGAAGTCGCACAACGACTTCGTCACCGAGGTGGACAAGGCAGCCGAGGATGCCATCATCGACGTGCTCAAGAACGCCTACCCCGACCACGCCATCCTGGCCGAGGAATCGGGTGCGTCCGACAACCTGCACGATGAAAACGAAAACGTCTGGATCATCGATCCACTGGACGGCACCACCAACTTCATCCACGGTTTCCCGCAATACTGCGTCTCGATCGCCCTGCAACAGCGCGGCATCATCACGCAAGCCGTGGTCTACGACCCCACCCGCAACGACCTCTTTACCGCCTCCAAGGGTGCCGGCGCCTACCTGAACGAAAAGCGCATCCGCGTGGGCAAGCGCGACAAGATCGCCGACGCCCTGATCGGTACCGGTTTCCCCTTCCGTGACCTCGATGGCCTGAACGAATACGTCACCATGTTCAAGGTCATGACCGAGCACAGCGCCGGCCTGCGCCGCCCGGGCGCGGCCGCACTGGACCTGGCTTATGTGGCCGCCGGCCGCCTGGATGGCTTCTTCGAAAAGGGCTTGAAGCCCTGGGACATCGCCGCCGGCTCCCTGCTGGTGACCGAAGCGGGCGGTATCGTGGGTACCTTCAAGGGTGACTCCGACTACCTCTACAAGGGCGACGTCATCGCCGGCAGTCCGAAGATCTTCGCGCAGCAAGTGAACCTGCTCTCCGAATTCGCCTGAACGACGCCATTGCAATAAACCCGTCTCCTCATGGCGTCCGGCATTGCTGCTATAGTGCGGCTACCGGCGCAGACCGAGGAGACGACATGAACATTCCTTCCCAACAAGCCAGCAACGAGCAGGCCCATTGCGCGTTGCCGCCCGGCTACCACAGCGTCACTCCCTACCTGATCGTCAAGACCTCGGCTGATGCCATCGCCTTCTACCGGCGCGCCTTCGACGCCGCCGAGATCATGCGACTGGACGGCCCGCACGGCAAGGTCTGGCATGCCGAGATCCAGATCGGCAATGCCCGCATCATGCTGGCCGACGAACATCCCGAACTCGGTTTCCTGAGCCCGCAAACCCTGGGCGGCGCAGGCGTGAGCCTGCTGATCTATGTTGCCGATGTCGATACGGTATTCACCCAGGCGCTTGCCGCCGGGGCGGTGCAACTGCGCCCGGTACAGAACCAGTTCTACGGTGATCGTTCCGGCACCCTGCGCGATCCCTTCGGTCATGTCTGGTCCATTGCCACGCATATCGAAGATCTCAGCAATGAAGAAATCTGCGCGCGCTCGCGCGAGATGCTGGCGCGCCGCTGCAAGAAGCTGGCCGACGAAAAGAACTGATCCATCCTGACCAGAATACGACCGGAAGCCCCATGCCCTTTGCCCTCAGCGACAACCGCAAGATTCACTACCAGGTCGAGGGCCGGGGCCCGTCCCTGCTGCTGCACCACGGCTTTACAAGCAGCCTGGAAGCCTGGCGTTTCTTCGGCTTCACGGCGGTGTTGCGCGAGCACTACCAGGTCATCCAGTTCGATGCGCTGGGCCACGGCCAGAGCGACAAGCCGCATGATCCAGCCGCCTACACCCAAGTGCAGCGTTGCCGCGATGCCCTGGCCGTGCTGGATGCAGTGGGCATCGAACGAACCCACTTCTTCGGTTATTCGCTGGGCGGCTGGGTCGGCTACGGCCTGGTGCGCCATGCGCCCGAACGGCTGCACAGCCTCATCCTGGGTGCTGCGCACCCGTATGAAGATCGCAGCTGGGATGGCTTCCACGGCATCGACGGACGCGATCCGGAAGCCTTCATCGCCACCTTCGAAGGCTTGCTCGACGAACAGATTTCAGCGCAAGTGAAGATGCTCATCCGTGCCAATGACCTGGAGGCGCTGGCCGCTGCCGCCCAGCAGCCGCGCCCCTCGCAGGAAGACCTGCTGGCCCGCATGGACCTGCCCTGCCTGCTCTTCTGCGGCGATGCCGATGCGCGTCATGCGGCAGTCCAACGTACGGCGGCCTTGTTGCCGCAGGGTGAATTCGTCAGCTTGCCGGGCGTGACCCACTTCGGCGGGCTGATGCAGAGCGCACTGGTTTTGCCGCCCGTGCTGAGCTTTCTGGCACAGCGTCACCGATGAGCTGAACGCGGGCCTGTCTCAAAATAATTCACGTCGTACGCGGGCTGCGCTGTTATACTGCGGCCTGCGCGGCGTATAGCCAGTCAAGTCCGCGCCCTCCTCAAGTTCCAACCCGTTTGCCTGCGACTGGCGCCCGCAAGGGGCCACAGGCCAAACCCCAATTTCAGAGTCTCATGTCATTTTCCGCGCTCGGCTTGTCCGACGAAATCGTTCGTGCCGTTTCCGAACAAGGCTATACCTCCCCCACCCCGATTCAGGCCCAAGCCGTCCCCGCCGTGCTCTCCGGCGGTGACCTGCTGGCTGGTGCCCAGACCGGCACCGGCAAGACCGCCGGCTTCACCCTGCCGCTGCTGCAACGCCTCTCGGCCATGCCGCGCCAGAAGATCAACGGCCACCTGCCCATCCGCGCGCTGATCCTGGCGCCCACCCGAGAACTGGCAGCCCAGGTCGAAGAAAGCGTGCGCCAGTACGGCAAGTACCTGCCGCTGACCTCCGCCTGCATCTTCGGCGGCGTCGGCATCCATCCGCAGATCGCGCTCTTGAAGCGCGGCGTCGATATTCTGGTCGCCACCCCCGGCCGCCTGCTGGACCACATGCAGCAAGGCACCGTGAACCTGCAGCACATCCAGATCCTGGTGCTGGACGAAGCCGACCGCATGCTGGACATGGGCTTCATCCGCGACATCCGCAAGGTGCTGGCCGCGCTGCCGCCCAAGCGTCAGAACCTGCTCTTCTCGGCCACCTTCGCCGATGAAATCAAGAAGCTGGCCGACAGCCTGTTGAACAACCCGGCCCTGATCGAAGTGGCGCGCCGCAACTCCACCGTGGAAGTGATCGCCCAGAAGATCCACCCGGTCGACCGCGACAAGAAGCACCCCATGCTGGCGCACCTGATCAAGACCCACCAGTGGAAGCAGGTGCTGGTCTTCACCCGCACCAAGCACGGCGCCAACAAGCTGGTCGAGCAACTGGCGCGCGACGGCATCACCGCCATGGCGATCCACGGCAACAAGAGCCAGTCGGCCCGCACCAAGGCGCTGGCCGAATTCAAGGACGGCAAGCTGACCGCCCTGATCGCCACCGACATCGCCGCGCGTGGCATCGACATCGACCAGCTGCCGCACGTGGTCAACTACGATCTGCCCAATGTGCCGGAAGATTACGTCCACCGCATCGGCCGCACCGGCCGCGCCGGCGCTACCGGCGAAGCCGTCTCGCTGGTCTGCGTGGATGAGCGCGACCTGCTGCACGACATCGAGCGCTTCATCAAGCGCGAAATCCCGGTGGAAGTGATCGCCGGTTTCGAACCCGATCCGACCGCCAAGCCGCAACCGATCCAGCTGCGCAGCGGCCAGGGCCGTCACCAGAACGGTGGCGGACGTGGTGGTCAACGCAGCGCCCCGCGCAAGCCGGCCGGCAACGGCAATGCAGCAGCACCCAAGCCGGCCGGTGGCAGCGCCGCTCATGGCCAGGCCGCCAAGCCGCGCGCAGCAGCCAATGGCAACGGTAACGGCAATGCCGCCCGCGGCCAGGGTGGACGTGGCAATGGCGGCGGCAACGGGGGCAATGCGGGCAACGGCGGCAACAATGCCAACCGCGCTCCCAAGCCTGCCAATGCCAACGGCCAGCCGCGCAATGCCGGCCAGCAGCAGCGCCAGGGTGGTCCGCGTCCGTCGGCCCTGACCCATGGCGGCCAGCGCGCAGCGGGCAAGTAAGGCCGCGCCGTGCATCGTCCATCACGATAAAGGGAAGACATGAGTGTGACCGTCATCAAGGCCGACCTCGGCAACGCCGCCCACGCGGCAGCACTGTTCGAGACTCTCAATGCCTACGCTTGCGACGCCATGGGCGGCGGCAAGCAGCTCTCCGACTACGTGCGCGAGCACCTGGCCGCCGAGCTGAAGAAACGTCCCACCGCCCATGTCTTCCTGGCCTTCGATGGCGAGACCCCGGCGGGTCTGGCGACCTGCATCGAAGGTTTCTCCACCTTCGCCTGCAAGCCGCTGCTCAATCTGCATGACCTGGCCGTGATGCCGGCCTATCGCGGCCAGGGCGTGGCCAGGCTGCTGCTGGCGGCGGTTGAAGAACAAGCCCGCCAGCTGGGTTGCTGCAAGCTCACGCTGGAGGTCCTGGAAGGCAATGCAGTGGCGCGCTCGCTGTATCGCGCCTGCGGCTTCGAGGGCTACGAACTGAAAGCCGAAACCGGCAAGGCCATGTTCATGCAGAAGCCGCTGAGCTGAACGCTGCCTGCCTGACCGTGCGAAAAAAAAATGCCCGCATCCAATGATGCGGGCATTTTTGTTTTTGCTGCTCTTACGTCTTCACTGTCATTTTCTTGAGAACAGGAAAAGGCCGCTGAGCAACAACAAGGACTACGCAAGATTTCCGGATATCCGAAAACAATCTCCATCAAGGACGCCTGCCGATCTCAACGGTTTCGCGCGTCCAGGCCCGCGCCTGCTCAGTCAAGGTCAAGCCGAGACCTGGGCGGGTAGGTACCAGCATCCGGCCATCCTTCAATTCCAGTCTTTCGTTGAACAAGGGCTCCAGCCACTCGAAATGTTCAAGCCAGGGTTCGGTCGGATAGGCTGCGGCCAGATGGACATGAAGTTCCATCGCAAAGTGCGGCGCCAGCATCAATCCGGCGTGGCTGGCCAGGCCGGCCACCTTGAGGAAGGGCGTAATGCCGCCCACACGCGGACCATCCGGCATGAGGTAGTCTGCGGCACGATGGCGGATCAGCTCGCCATGCTCGGCTGCACTGGTCAGCATTTCTCCGGTAGCAATCGGCGTATCGAACTGGGCTGCAAGCGCAGCATGGCCCTCGTAGTCATAGCAATCCAGCGGCTCTTCGATCCAGATCAGGTTGAATTTCTCGAAGATGCGGCACATGCGTTGCGCCGTCGGGCGATCCCATTGTTGGTTGGCATCGACCATCAAGGGGAAATCGCCCAGATGCTCGCGAACGGTTTGGACTCGCTTGATGTCGATTGCGCAGTCAGGCTGACCGACCTTGAGCTTGATACCTCCGATCCCCTTTTCGCGCGACGCCGTGGTATTGACCAACAACTGATCCAGCGGGGTATGCAGGAATCCCCCGCTCGTGTTGTAGCAGCGCACCGAGTCGCGATGCGAACCCAGCAGCTTTGCCAAAGACAGGCCGGCACGTTTGGACTTCATATCCCACAGAGCCACGTCGAACGCGCCGATGGCCTGTGTCGACAGACCGCTGCGGCCAACTGATGCACCTGCCCAGCACAGCTTGTCCCATATCTTGCCGATGTCATTGGGATCTTCTCCCAAGATGGTCGGCGCGATCTCCCTGGCGTGCGCAAATTGGCCTGGTCCGCCGGCGCGTTTGGAGTAACTGAAGCCGAGCCCTTGGTGACCATCCGCCGTCTCGATTTCGACGAACAGCATGGCGATTTCGGTCATCGGTTTCTGGCGCCCGGTCAGTACCTTGGCGTCGCTGATCGGATTGGCCAACGGCAGGAAGGTGGACGAGATTCGGACCCACTCGATCTTGTCGCCGCTGGCCGAAGCTTGATGTGTGCTGATATTCATTTGTAGATCCCTACGAGAAGTGACGATGGAAAAGAGGAAACGTGGCATCAGGCACGTTGATTCAAGCCATTCCAGAGACCTGAGTGCTGGATGGACTACCGTGGTCACCCACATCCAGACGTTCCAGCTTGCCCACGATAAAGAGATACGAGCAGGCACCGATTGCCGCCACCACGCCCACATAGGTCAGCGCTGCTTCGAATGATCCCGTGGTCTTGACGAAATAGCCGATCGCAATCGGCGTCACGATGCTGGCGAGGTTGCCAAACAGGTTGAACATGCCGCCGGCGATCCCCATGGACTCCTTCGGCGACACGTCGCCGACGATGCACCAGCCAAGGTTGCCGACACCTTTGGCGAAAAACGCCAGCGACATGACTGCAATCACAATCGATACCGAGGAGACGTAGTTGGCCACGACGATCGAACAGGACGCGAACAAGCCAATGATGATCGGCGTCTTGCGGGCAGCGGTCAGACTGAAGCCGCGACGGATCATCCAGTCCGACCAGACGCCGCCGACCATGCCGCCAACGAAGCCGGCCAAGGGCGGAATCGCGGCAACCAGGCCGACCTTCAGGATCGACAGACCCTTGGCCTCCATCAAGTAGGTCGGGAACCAGGTCAGGAAGAACCAGGTAATGGAGGTCAGGCAGAACTGTCCGAGGTAGATGCCAACCATCATGCGGTTGGCGGAGATCGACTTGATATTGCTCCAGGAGAACGGCGTCTTCACATCGCCGATGGTAGGCATGCCGCCGCCTTGTTCGATGTATTCGATCTCGGCCTTGCTGGTGAGTTTGTGCTTCTTCGGTTCCTGCACCACAGCGAACCAGATCAAGCCCAAACCGATACCAGCAGCACCGGTGACGAAGAAGATGTGATGCCATCCCCAGGTGCTGAGGGTCCAGGTCATGATGGGCGTAAACGCCGCCAGAGCAAAGTATTGTGCGGACTGGAACACCGCAGTCGCCAATCCCCGCTCATGCTTGGGAAACCACATCACGGTGAGTCGGTTGTTCGCCGGGAACGCGGGAGCCTCCGCAACGCCCATCAGGAAGCGCAGCGTGAACAGCACCAGGAAGGCCGACGAAAACAGGTCGACATATCCCTGCAGGAAAGTGAAGGCGGACCAGATGATCAGGCTAAGGCCATACAAAACCCGCGAACCGATGCGATCCAGCAGTATTCCTCCCGGGATCTGCATGAGCGTGTAGGCCCAGCCGAACGCCGAGAAGGCAATCCCCATGGTGATGGCATCGAAACCCAGATCCTTGCGCATTGCGGGGGCAGCGATGGATAAAGTGGCCCGGTCAACGTAATTGAACACGGTCACGATGAAAATCATGGCAAGGATGAGATAGCGGATCTTCGTCCGTTTGTGCGTAGAGGTCGCTGCTGACTGCATGTTGTCTCCTTTGAGTAGTTTTTTTGCGATTGAAATGGTGATTACACCGCATATGATTGCGCAATCATTTTTGGATGCACGAAAACAATATCTGTATGAAGGACTTTCGGATTGGAAATTGCCGTCCAGCGATGACGGCAGCACCTGCTGGCTCAGGCCACGGCTGCCGGGCTTTACAGGATCAAGGAATTGTTGAACTTTCACTGCTCGCTCGGTAGCGCCAGCGACTGCCGCACATCGGGCATGAAGCACAACGGCTCCTGATTCATCTCATCGAAGGAAACGTCAGGAAAAAAGGCAAAGCAATGATTGCGCAATCATTCTAGGCGTCAGCATTCACCCTGGTCAACTCATTTTTGATTGCGCTATCATGAGCACTCGCATCAACCGGCACCGAGCCGACTTCCGCCTGCACAATGAAACAAACCGAGCACCTTTCTCCGCCCTCCATTGAAGAGCCACCCGTGCACGGAGGTTCGCTTTTATTGTTGCCAAACAGAAACAGTGTGACGCTCAAAGATGTCGCGCGCGTGGCAGGGGTCTCCCCGATCACGGTCTCCCGTGCCATACACAGGCCGGAATTGGTGAAACCGCATACCGTGGAAGCCGTGCAGCGGGCGGTCAGAGTGACGGGCTACATCCCCAACCAGCTTGCTGGTGCCTTGACGGGACGAAAAACCCGCTTGATCGCAGCCATCGTGCCCCAGATTTCCAATTCAATCTTCGTTGAAACCATTCAAGCGTTGTCCGACCGTCTGTGGCGAGCGAACTATCAACTACTGCTCGGACTCTCCGGCTACTACAACGCCCGGGAAGAAGAACTGATGTCGGCCATTCTCAGCCGGCGCCCGGATGGCATCGTCCTGACCGGCATCCGACATACGCCCGAAATCCGGCAGAAAATTCTTTCCACCGGTGCCCCGGTCGTGGAGATATGGGATCAATCGCTCTCCCCCATTGATATGGTGGTCGGCTTCTCCCATGAAAAAGTGGGGGAAGCCATGGCGACGCATCTGCTGGAACGCGGCTACAGGAACATTGCGATCCTATGGCTGGATGATGACCGTTCCACACGCAGGCGTATGGCCTTCAACGAGAAATTGCAGAGCCACGGAGTGACAGCGGTGGCGACCGTCCTCAGCGCCTCGCCTGCGACCTTGCAGCACGGAAGAGAGGGCCTGGCGGAACTGCTGGCCCAGGGGTACAAGTTCGACGCCATCGCTTGCGGCAGCGATCCGCTCGCGCACGGCGTTCTTACCGAATCACTCGCCCGTGGCATCCACATCCCGGACCAGCTCGGCGTGATCGGGTTCGGCGATTTTGATTTTGCTGCGCACACACACCCTGCCCTGACCACCGTAAAGGTAGACCGCCGAGCCATCGGCGAGCTGGCTGCGGATGCCTTGCTGCAGAAAATCGCGGGAAAAGAACCGAAGCAGCGCATCGTTGACGTCGGATTCCAGGTGGTGGTTCGCGCAACAACCTGAGGCAAGCCATGTATCGGTTGCCATGGCCGATCATTCTTCGAATTATTTCTTCACCTCCGATCAGCCCCCACCTGCCTCAGGCCCGGTATTTCACGCCCGGCAGGATGCACAACATTTCATACGCCAGATTGGCCGCCACCAGCGCGGTAGTCCCGGCCTGGTCATAGGGTGGAGACACCTCCACCACATCGGCCGAGACGATATCGAGCCCCTTGCATCCACGAATGATTTCCAAGCCCTGCTGCACCGTCAGCCCGCCAATCTCCGGCGTGCCGGTGCCGGGGGCAAAGGCGGGGTCCAGGCCATCGATGTCGAAGGTGAGATAGACCGGGCCATCCCCCATCTGCGTACGTACCTCTTCCATCAGCGGCGCCAGCGAACGGTGCCAGCAGGCTTCGGCCTGCACCACCCGGAAGCCCTGGGCGCGGCACCAGTCGAAGTCGTCGGCGTGATAGCCGGTACCGCGCAGGCCGATCTGCACCACCCGCTGCGGGTCCAGCAAGCCTTCCTCGAAGGCGCGCCGGAACGGTGTACCGTGGGCGATCTTCTCGCCGTTCATGGTGTCATTGACGTCAGCATGGGCATCCACGTGGATCAGCCCGACCGGGCCGCGATGACGCGCCATGGCACGCAGGATGGGCAAGGTCAGCGTGTGGTCGCCTCCCAGGCTGATGGTCTTGCAGCCGGTGGCATAGATGCGCTCATACGCCTCTTCGATCATGCGCACAGAATCCAGCAGGCTGTAAGGATTGAGGGCGACGTCGCCCAGATCGGCCACCTTCAGGGAATCGAAGGGCGCGGCACGGGTGGCCATGTTGTAGGGGCGCAGCAGTACCGATTCCGTACGGATCTGGCGCGGCCCGAAACGCGTCCCCGAGCGGTTGGAGGTGCCGATATCCAGCGGTACGCCCACGAAACCCACATCCAGCCCGAGCGGATTGTCCACATGCGGCAGCCGCATCATGGTGGCGATACCACCAAAACGCGGCATCACGTTACCGCCGAGAGGTTGATAGAGATCATGTTCCATCGATGTGCATCCTTGAGTGTTCAGTAAGATGCAGTCGATTCTAGCGAGCCATTGAAGATGGAAATATCTCGATCTGACGACGCTTGCATCGATAATTATCGATGTAAAATCGACCACGCCTCCAACCCCGCCCCCCATGCTCAACAACATCTTCGATCTGGACCTGCGCCTGATCCGCGTCTTCCTGGCGGTGGTCGATTCCCACGGTGTCTCGGCGGCCCAGGCCCGGCTCAACGTCGGGCAATCCACCATCAGCACCCAGTTGAACACGCTCGAAACCCGGCTCGGCTACCGCCTCTGCGAGCGCGGCCGTTCCGGCTTCCGGCTGACCGCCAAAGGCGAGAAATTCGCCCTGGCGGCACGAAGCATGATGGAAGCGCTTGATGAATTTGGCATGCAGGCGCGCCATCTCGACAAGCGCCTGGTCGGCACGCTGTCCATCGGCCTCATGGGCCACACCCCGGCGCAACACAATCACCGCCTGGCCGAGGTGATCCGTCGCTTCCGTGAGCGCGACGAAGCGGTACGCATCGAACTGCTGGTGCGCCCACCCGGCGAACTGGAAGAGATGCTGCTCAAGGGCAGCATCGCCCTTGCCATCGGCTACTTCTGGCGCCGTGTGACGGCCCTGCACTACACCCCGCTGACACTGGAACGCCAGGTGGCCTATTGCGCCCCGCCCCATCCCCTGTTCGACCAGCCCGGCGAGATCGCACCGGAACAGGCCGCCGCTTGCTCCTGGGCCTGGCGCGACTACCCGGTGCCACCCGAACACCTGCCGCTGCAACAACGCAACATCATGGCCATGACCGGCAACATGGAAGCCATGTCCATCCTCATCCTCTCCGGCCAGCACCTGGGCTATCTGCCCGAGGAAATGGGTCGTCAGTACGAGGCGCGCGGCCAGATGCGCGCCTTGAACCGGGCCAAGCTGGCCTATGACGTGGATATCAGCGTGGTCACCCATCGCAGCAGCGAGCGCACGCCCATCGTGGCAGCCTTCCTCGAAGACCTCGACCTCCCGCAAGCGCAATGAAAAAAGGGCGATGCCTGCGCATCGCCCTTTCCGTCTACCTGCTTTTTTGCTTTTTGCTTCACATCAGGCCAAACACGATCAAGCCGCCATCGCCATCCCGCGCGACTTCCCGGAGCTCAGATAGCTGGCGATGGAATCCTGCGTCACTTCGCCCACATAGCTGCCATCATTGGCGATGACCGGCATCCAGCTGGTGCTGTGCTTGTACATCTTGGAGAGCACCACCCGCAGGTTCTCTTCCGGATCGGCATTCATGGTGAAGGGTCGCACCTTGTCCTCGGCCACCCCGGTGTTGCCGCGCACGTCGCGACGGGTCAGATAGCCCAGCGCCCGGTTGTCGGCATCGATGATGGTCAGATAGCGCGAATCCTGATCATCCATCAGCGCCAGGGCCTGGTCGCAGGACACATCCGGATGTGCCGTCGCCGGCGTGGTGGCGGCCTCGCCGGCACGTACCAGCAGCAGGCGCTTCAAGGTATGGTCCTGCCCCACGAAGGCGCTGACGAAATCATCCTTGGGACGCGCCAGCAAGGTATCGGGATTATCGAACTGCACCAGCTTGCCGGCGCGGAAGACGGCCACCCGGTCGCCCAGCTTGATGGCTTCGTCGATATCGTGGCTGACCATGATGACGGTCTTGTTGAGCTGGCGCTGCATCTGGAAGAACTCGTTCTGGATCGATTCACGGTTGATCGGATCGACCGCGCCGAAGGGTTCGTCCATCAACAGCACCGGCGCATCGGCCGCCAGCGCACGGATGACGCCGATACGCTGCTGCTGGCCACCGGAGAGTTCGCGCGGATAGCGCTTCAAGAATTTCTTCGGATCCAGCGCCACCATGGCCATCAGTTCGGTGGCACGCTCCTGGCAACGCTTCTTGTCCCAGCCCAACAGGCGCGGCACGATGGTGATGTTTTCCTCGATGGTCATGTTGGGGAACAGGCCGATCTGCTGGATCACGTAGCCGATGTGGCGGCGCAGTTCCACTTCATCGATGCCGGAGGTGTCCTGGCCGTTCAAGAGCACGCGGCCCGAGGTCGGGTTGATGAGGCGATTGATCATCTTCAGGGTGGTGGTCTTGCCGCATCCCGAAGGGCCGAGGAAGACGCAGATCTCGCCTTCAGCCACCTTCAGGCTGACGGCATCCACCGCCTTGATCTGCGTACCATCCTTTTGGGTGTAGGTTTTGCTCAGTTGGTCCAGTTCGATCATTTTTGTACTCCTTTGGGTGTCAGGATTTTCTGCAGACGTTCCAGCAGGGTGTCCGCGATGATGGCCAGCACGCTGATCATCACCGCGCCCACCACGAGTTTCTGCATGTTGCTCTGGCTGATGGCATGCAGGATCAGCACGCCCAGCCCACCGGCACCGATGATGGCCGCGATGGCCATGACGCCGATGTTCATCACCACGGCAGTGCGCACACCGCCCAGGATCACGGGAACTGCCAGCGGCAGGTCCACCATGCGCAGGCGCTGCCAGAAGGTCATGCCGATGCCGATGCCGGCTTCCTTGATACCGGCCTCGATGTTCTCCAGCGCCAGATAGGTGTTGCGCATGATCGGCAAGAGCGAGTACAGGAACACGGCCGTGATGGCCGGCAAGGGGCCGATGCCGGCGCCAAATTGCGAGAACACCGGGATCATCAGGCCGAACAGCGCAATCGAAGGCAGCGTCAGCACGATGGTCGCCAGTCCCATCAGGGGACCGGCCAGCCAGCGCACCCGCACGATCAGGATGCCCAGCGGTACGCCGATGGCAATGGCCAGGCTCACCGCGATGCCCACCAGCTCAAGATGCTGCAGGGTCAGCTCAAGGATGTTGCGCCAGTCCGATTGCAGGTAGTCGAAGATATTCATGGTCCCCTCCTCAGATCAGGCCGGCTTGCTTCAGGAAATCGGCAGCCACCTTGGCCACGGGTTCCTGATCGATGTCGACACGCTTGTTCAGTTCGGTCATGGTCGCCGTGTCGATCTTGGCCGACAGGGCATTCAGTTGCGCGGCCAGCTCGGGATTCTTCTCAAGGATTTCCTGGCGCACCACCGGAGTGGCCTTGTAGGCGGCAAAGTAACCCTTGTTGTCATCCAGCAGTTGCAGATCGAAACCCTTGATGCGGCCGTCCGAGGCGTAGGTCAGGCCGACGAACAGCTGTTCATTCTTCAGCGCCGTGTAGACCAGACCGGGGTCCATCTGCTTGACTTCGCTGCGATCCAGCTTGAAGCCGTACAACTGCTGCATCGGGCCCAGGCCGTCGGGGCGCGAGGCGAACTCGTAGTCCACGCCCATGAGGTGCGGCTTGCCCCCCTCCTTTTCATCTTCGTTGATGCGCTCGGCCAGGTCCTGCAGCGAGCGGATGTGGTACTTCTCGGCCAGTTCGCGCGGCATGGCGAAGGCGTAGGTATTGTTGAGCTCCGATTGATTCAACCAGACCAGGCCGCGCGGCGCGTCCAGCTCCTTGACCTTCTGGTAGATCTGGTCGGCATCGAGCTTGTCCTCGATGTGGTTGTAGACGATCAGGGCGGTCCCGGTGTAGTCCCAGACGATGTCGAGCTGACCGCTTTCCAGCGCCGAACGCATCAGTGTGGTGCCCAGGCCGTTCTTCAGTTCGGTGTCATAACCCTTGGCGCGCAGGTATTGCGCGGTCATGTCCGAGAGCAGCAACTGCTCGGTGAAGTTCTTGCCGCCGATGACCAGGGTCTGCGCCTGCGCCCGGGCCGTGCCGAACATGGCCAGCGCCAGCGCCAGGGCGCACAGGGCGTATTTCGCAATGGTCTTGGTTGTCATGCTTTCCTCTCTACCGCTGTGCCCGATGCTGCGGGCGTGCGGTCGTTCTTGTGATGGAAATGAAATGCCGGATCAGGCCCGCAGTCCGCGACGCGCCAGGTAGAAGCCCGACAGCGAGGTCACCAGGGCATCCAGCACCAGTGCCAGCAAGGCGGTCGCGGAAGCCCCCAACAGCAGCTGGCCATGGTTGTTGAGGTAGATGCCCGGGAAAATCAGCCCGCCCAGACTCTCGCCACCGATGAGCATCGACAGTGGTGCGCTGCCGACATTGATCGCCAGTGCCGTGCGCACGCCGCCCACGATGATGGGCAGTGCATTGGGCAATTCCACCCGCAACAGGATCTGGTACGGCTTCATGCCGATGCCGCGGGCCGCTTCCTTCATGGCCGCCGGCACGTTCCTCAAGCCCTCGTAGGTATTGCGCACGATGGGCAGCAGCGAGGCCAGCCACAACGCCAGGATGGTCGGACCATTGCCGATGCCGAAGGCCGCCAGTGCCAGCGCCAGCACCGCAATGGACGGAATGGTGTTGCCGATGTTGAAGATCTGGATGAACTTTTCTGCACTGCGTTGCGCACCCGGGCGGGACAGCGCAACCCCGGCCGGAATGCCGGTGAGCAGTGCCAGCACCATCGAACTGAAGACCAGTTCCAGATGCTTGCCGGTGTAGTAGACCAGGTCACCACGATACTTCTGGATGACGTCCGGACCTATCCACCAGACCAGGCCTGCGATAACCAGCGCAAAACCAAGCGCGCCGGCGAAGATGTGACGAACACGTGTCATGTTACCCCCTGTTGGTATAGCCGAGGCGACATGACGCCGCTACGACGGGTTTCTGGAATCAATTTTTTGGAGGTTCGCTTGCCCCGTTGGGCGTATCGTTTGGATGCGAACCGAAGCTGCAAAGGCAGCGATGAAACCGAAGCGATGAAGCCAGCCTCGGCATGATGCTTACCGGACAGGGATGGGAACGGGTCACCGTGGAGAACGGGAGAGCATTCGCGCTGCCAGCCGGAAATTTGGACAACCCGCACATTGCGGATCGGACACTGCTATAGGGTCGTTGTTGAACAAGGATGTCGCGTAGACAAACGATAGTTTAAAGCAATCGCTTAATGCTGTCCAGCAATGTAGCAATGTAAATCGATAACTTACAGATCTGAAGCACTTTTAAAAGTTCCCAACAGCATGCAATATGCTACTAAAAGTGGGCATCCCGAAAACCGCCAGTGCGGCGCTATCCCTTGCCCCACGCGGTTCCCGCCGAGCTTGACGATCCGACAAGAGCGGGCAAAAAAAAACGCCGGACCTCTGTACGAGGCCGGCGAAATTTTTTGGGGAAACGCGAGCAGAGGGCCGCGTCGCCGTCCTGCGTTCAGCGCATGGCGCCGAAGACCTTGCCGAGAATGGCGCTGCCGCTGCCCACGGGATCCTTGCGGATGGCCTTTTCTTCCTCGCCGATCATGAGGAACAAACCGTCCAGGGCGCGCTGGGTGACATAGCCTTCGACCGTGCTCTGTGAGCTGTCCACCAGTCCGGACTTGGCGACCTGGCCCATGACGGCGTTGTAGCGGCCGGAGAGGCCGTTCTTGTCGGTGATCCGCTTGACGATGGGCAGGAACTTCACGGCCAGTTCACCCGAGGTTTTCTGGCGGAAGAAGTCGGTGACGGAGGTATCGCCGCCGGCCAGGATATTCTTGGCGTCGCTCACGGACATGGACTTGACGGCGTTCATCAGCAGTGGCTTGGCCAGCGGGACGGCGGCTTCGGCGGCATGGTTCATGTCGGCCACCAGGCCATCGACCTGGCTGCCCATGCCGGTCATGCGCAGGATGGGCATGGCCTGCTCCAGAGCGCCAGGCAGCTGGATCTTGACCTTGTCATTGCCGAGGAATCCATTGGGCCGCCCCAGGTTGGCCACGGCGCTGCTGGCCCCTTTCTCCAGCGCCGCTTTGAGGCCGGCGGTGGCGTCCTGGTTGCTCAGGTCCGAGAGAGAAAAGGCGAATGCGCCACTGCAGGTGAGCACAAGGCCGACAGCCAAAGCGCGGCGCACGGCAGAGACGGGAAAACGGGTAATGGGCATGCGCGACTCCATTGTTCAGGATGCGGGGATGATAGCAGGCTGCCCCCACCTGCTCCTCATTTGCCGCGTGACAGCTCCAGCCCGGCATTGCGCGGCAGCTTGCCGCTGATCGGCACCGAAGCCACCGAAAACAGGCCGATGACCAGGAAGGCCGGCCAGAAGTCAGTTTCCACGATGGTGGCGTGGCCCTGCAGATGATTGGACAGTTGCAGCACGATACCGGCCACCGTCACGCCCAAGCCCAGCGAGAGTTGCTGGATCACGCTGGCCAGGCTGGTCACGCGGCCGGCGTCACGATTGTCGATGTCGGCATAGGCGATCGAGTTCAGGCAGGTGAACTGCAGCGCCGGGAACACCCCGCCCATCAACACGATGGTGACGATGAGCAGGTAAGGCGTATGAATGCTGAAGATGCCATAGGCCGCCAGCGCGATACCCGCGAACACCGCATTGACCATCAGCACCGTGCGAAAACCATAGCGACGCAGCACCCGGCTGGCCAGCAGACGGATGAAGAGCGAGCCGAAGGCCGAGGCACAGGTGATGCTGCCGGCCTGGAAGGCGGTCATGCCCAGTCCCTCCTGCAGGGCCAGCGGCAACAGGAAGGGCACCGCGCCCAGACCGATGCGAAACAGAGAGCCCCCCACCACGCTGGCATGCAGCGTGGGGATGCGCAGCAGGCGGAAGTCCAGCAAGGGATACGGGATCTGGGTGGAATGGCGGTAGTACATCGCCAGCGCGATGGCGCCGATGGAACACATGGCCACCGGCGTGGCGCCATCGACCAGGTGGCTGCCGAACAGCGACAGGCCCAGCATGATCATGGCCGCGCCCACCGAGGTGAGTACGAAACCCTTCACATCCAGCGGTGCCGGATCGTCTTCCTTGAAGTTCTCGATGAAGCGGTGCGCCAGATACAACCCCAGGAAGCAGAACGGGATATTGATCAGGAACACCCAGCGCCAATGGAAGTAAGTCGTGATGAAGCCGCCCAGCAGCGGCCCGACCACCGGCCCCAGCAGCGCCGGCAAGGTGAGATAGCTGACCGCCTTGACCAGCTCGGACTTGTCCACCGAACGGGCGATGATGACCCGCCCCACCGGCACCATCATGGCCCCGCCGATACCCTGCAGGAAGCGCGCAGCCACGAAGGTCACCAAAGAACCCGAGACCGCGCAGAGGATGGAACCGGTCATGAAGACGATCATGGCCGAACTGAACACCTTGCGCGCCCCCAGCTTGTCAGCCATCCAGCCGGAAATCGGAATGAACACGCCCAGCGCCGCGACATAGGCTGTCATGGCCAGTTTGAGGGTGATCGGGTCCTGGTTGAGATCGCGCGCCAGCGCGGGCAGCGAGGTGGCCAGCACGGTGGCGTCCATGTTTTCCATGAACAGCGCACAGCCGACGATGAGCGGAATGAGCAGCGAAGGTCGCACAGTTGGCAACGGGGACAATGACACAGTGGCGGAATTCCAGGGAGGCTCTTCGTTCTTCGGCCTCCTGAAGTTCAACAGTTTATACCAGTTGGCCTTTTCTTGCGGGCAAGCCGTCGGATCGCCACAACGATATGAACACTTTGGCAGACAGGCTGCCGCCTTCTGACAAGTGGCTTCACCTGGCCGGCGAGGCACTTTATCGATGCGCCCGTGGCACAATGCAGTGCGGCTTGCTGCACGAAGCAATCTTCATATCACCGCATTTCCAGCCACCCTCTCATTTGGAACCGGAATGAACAACGACACCCACAGCAAAACCTTGGGCTATCTGCTCTGGATCTTCGGATTCCTGGGCGCACACCGTTTTTACTATGGCAAGCCGGTCACCGGCACGATCTGGTTTTTCACGCTGGGCCTGCTGGGCATCGGCTGGATTGTCGACCTGTTTCTGATCCCGTCGATGGACCGCGAGGCTGATCGCCGTTTCGTGGCTGGCGAGATCAATTATTCGGTGGCCTGGTTGCTGCTGACCTTCCTGGGCATTTTTGGTGCCCATCGTCTGTACATCGGCAAGTGGATCAGCGGCATCGTGTATTTCTTCACGGGCGGTTTCTTCCTGCTGGGGGTGCTCTATGACTTCTGGACCCTCAACGCCCAGATCTCCGAGCGCAATCACGGCGGTCGCAGCTGAGCCCTGCGGTCCTGCGCCCTACTTCTTCTTCAATGCCTTCAGGCGCCTGGCAGCCAGCTCCACGGTGTGGAGCTGCTCCTTGCGCTTCATGGATTTCCAGTCCTTGATTTCCTCCCGGGTGCGGCCGCATCCGGTACAGACTTCGTGTTTGAGCTTGCACAGCGAGACACAGGGACTCTTGACGTCTTTTCCCACTTCCGGTTTCCACTTCATTCATCTGCAGACACTCTCGACTGTACTGCAATGCTGCAAAGGCTGCTCACGCCGCGTCCAGACAAAAAAGCCCGCATCCTTGCGGATGCGGGCCAGCCCACGACTACCTCTGCTACGTTTTGCTACAGATTGCTACAGGTATCACAGCCGCCTGCTTTCCCCGAGTACCAGTCTTTCAAGCAAGCGACTGGACGGGAGTATCCAGATTTACACGGCCTTTGGGCATAGGAAAATTCTGAAAAATCGAAATGAATTTATGGTGGGCTGCTATTCGGTTTTGCTCGCTTGCAGGTGTTGATCGGATTTGTCCGACTTGTCCGATTTTTCCGCCTTGTCCTGCTTGAAGCGCGTCACCAGCAACTGGTTGATGCGATTGCCCTCGATGTCCACCACCTCGAACTTGAAATCGGAAAAGAGCACGAAATCGGTCTTCTTGGGGATCTTGCGCAGCATGTACATGATGAAACCCGCGAGGGTTTCATAACCCACCGGATTGGGATATTCGTCGATGTCCAGCTCGTTCATCACATCATTCAAGGGCGTGAGACCATCCATGAGCCAGGAGTTTTCATCGCGTCGCACGATCTGCTGCTCTTCCTCGGTGATGGCCAGGAGATTGCCCATGAGTACGCCCGTCACGTCGGTGATGCTGATGATGCCCACCACCAGTGCATATTCATTGACCACGATGGCCAGGTCTTCATCCATGGCCTTCATGCGTTCCAGCACTTCCCACAGGTTCAGCGAGTCGGGAATGGACAAGGGCGTATGTACCAGCCCCTTGTCGGTCAGGGAAAACTGTTCGCCCTTCAAGAGGCGCTTCAACACATCCTTGCTGTCGATATAGCCCAGCACCGCATCGATATGCCCATCGCAGACCAGGAAGCGCGAATGCGGATGGTCGATGATCTTCTGGCGGATCATGTCTTCGCTGTCGGTCAGCAGGAAATAGACGATGCTGTCACGCGGCGTCATGGCCGAGGGCACGTAGCGGCTTTCCAGTTCGAACACGTTCTCGATGAGGTGATGCTCTTGCGTGAGCAGCACACCGGCCTGGGCGCCGGCATCGACCATGGCGTGGATCTCGTTGGGCGTGATCACTTCCTGGCGCACCTGCGGCAGTCCGAACAGCGTGAAGATCCACTTCGACAGACTGTTGAAGAACCACACCAGGGGCTTGAAGATCGTCTCCAGCAGCAGCATGGGCTTGACCAGCGCCACCGCCGCGCGCTCGGGCGCGACCATGGCCAGGCGCTTGGGCATGAGGTCGGCAAAGAGGATGAAGAAGGCCGTCACCACCAGGAAGGACATGGCGAAGCTGGCATTTTCCAGCAGCGGGCCAGTATAGAAGGTGCTGATCAGCTCACGCATGTGCGGCGTGAGTGCGGGCTCACCCACCACCCCGCCCAGAATGGCCACGGCATTCAGGCCGATTTGCACTACCGTGAAGAAATTGCCCGGCTGGGCCTGCAAGGACAGGACGCGGTCGGCGTTCTGTACGCCTTCCTTGGACATCATTTCGAGACGGATCTTGCGCGAGGCGGCAATGGAGATCTCGGCGCAGGACAAAAAGGCGCTGACCACGACCAGGAGCAGGATCAGCAGCAGACTGGTGAATATGCTCATGTTGTTCATGTTGTTCTTATCTCATTGATTTGACGTGACATTCTCTCGCGCAACGGGGAGAAAAAGCAAATTTCACGCCAAACACGGATCAGATGAAGCCTTGTGCATGCCTGCCAGGTGCCCGCTCTCCGCCTCAATACACGTCGCGCCGATAACGTCCCTGCTCGGCCAGTGTCTGCAGGGCGCGTTCGCCGAGGATCTCCTGCAAGGCCAGCGCCACGCCGCCGGCCATGCCCTGCAGGCTGCCGCAGACGTAGAGACTGGCGCCCTCCTGCACCCACTGCCGCAATGCGTCGGCGGCCTCGCGCACCTTGTCCTGCACGTAGATACGCTCGGGCTGGTCGCGCGAGAACGCCAGGTCCAGCCGCTGCAACCAGCCCTGGGCCTGCCAGTCCAGCAGTTCCTGCTGATGGAAGAAGTCATGCTGGCGCGAACGCTCGCCGAACAGCAGCCAGTTGCGCCGCTGTCCGGCTGCCACGCGCTGGCGCAGATGCGCACGCAAGCCGGCCAGGCCGGTCCCGTTGCCGATCAGGATCAAGGGGCGATCATCGCCGGGACCGTGGAAACTGCCGTTGCTGCGCACGCGCAGGGCGATCTCCTGACCCGGCCGCGCATGCAGCCCCAGCCAGCCGGAACCCAGACCGGGGCGGCCATCGGGCAGGTGCATCAGGCGCACCATCAGTTCCAGCGCGCCATCGGCGGGCAGCGAGGCAATCGAGTAGGCACGATGCGGCAGCGCCGGCAAGGCTGCCAGAAATTCTTCATCGGCCAAGCTGCGCAATGCGGCGAGCTGGTCGGCCTCGCGCGGCAGCAGCCGAGTAGCCAGCGCAGCACGCAGGGACTCGCCCTGGCGCCCGATCGCATGCAGGAAGGCATCCACGGCAGCCCCGCTGTTCTGCGGGCCGATCTCGGCGATATCGCCGGCCTGCCATTGAGGGGATGGCAGATCCAGTGGTGTGAGGCTCAGGTGAAAGACCGGATCCCCCACGCTGTCCGGATTGAGCACGCGCCGCCCGGCCAGACGCCAGCGGCCATAAGCGGGCGCGCTCCAGTCGGCTTCATCGCTGTGGCCGCTCAAGACACCCAGTTGATGCTGCCAGTGACGCAGCGCACCTTCGTCGCCGTTGTCGACCTCGATGGCATCGAATAGCGGCTGCGCATGGCGGCGGCACAACCAGGCGTGCAGCGCATGGCCAAACGCGCAGTATTGCTGATAGCTGCGGTCGCCCAGGGCCAGCACGCCGAAACGCAGGTCCGGCAAAGCGGCGCTGTCGCTGCTGCCCAGTTGCCGGGCCAGTGCGGAGGCATCATCGGGGGCGTCGCCCTCGCCTGTGGTGCTGGCCACGAACAGGGCCAGGCGCGTGGCTTGCAGATGTGCATCGGTCAACTGTCCGGCGGGAAGCACGCACACCACCAGGCCACCTGCGCGCAAACTTTGCGCGGTCTGCCAGGCCAGTCGCTCGGCTGTACCGGTCTGGCTGGCAAAAACGACCAGTACGGTCTGCGGGCCAGTGGCCTGTACACTTCCCCACTCTGCTTGTCGACGCTGCTGCGCACGGCGATGGACGATGAAGGTCATCACGCAGAACACCAGGTAAGTCAGCGCCACCAGCGCGGCCATCAGGTAACGGGTCTGCATCATGCCGCTCACGCCAGCATGGCGGCCAGCGCCGGGGTCAGGCTTTCGCGGAAGCCATTGGCCTGGCGGCTGATGAACAGGGCGGCAATGCCGCGTTCACGGGCAAAGGACAGTCCGGCTTCTTCGCCCAGTACAGTGAGCACCGTCGCCAGCGCATCGGCCACCATACATTGCCGGTGCAGTACCGTAACAGAGGCCAGTGCAGTGCGCACCGGTGTACCGGTACGGGGATCGATGGTATGGGCAAGGCGCTGGCCGTCGCGGTCGATATAGCGACGATAGTCACCCGAGGTGGCGATGGCCAGGCCGTGCAGGGCCACCACCATGCCGGGATGATCATCCTGCGGCGGGCGTTCCAGCGCCACCCACCAGGGTTGACCATCGGCCTTGACCCCTTCCCCCACCAGTTCCCCGCCCACCTCGGCCAGCCAGCTCACGCAAGCGCAGTCGCGCAGCGCCTGCGCCACCAGGTCCACTGCATACCCCTTGGCAATGCCGGAGAAATCCAGATGCACTCCGCCCGCCTGCTGCACCTGGCGCTGCGCCCGGTCGAGCAGGATGCGCTGCCAGCCGCAACGCTGGCGGGTGCGCTCCAGCAGCGCCGGTTGCGGCAGGCACAGGGCCTCCCGCGCAACGCTGCCGGCGCCGAAACCCCATAAATCCACCAGCGGACCGATGGTCGGATCGAAGGCGCCATCGCTGTCCACGGCCATGGTGAGCGCGGCATCCAGCACCGTGAAGAAGGCTTGCGGCAGCGCGTGCCAGCTGCCTGCCGGGGCGTGGTTGAAGCGGCTGATGAGGGAATCGGGCTCCCAGGTGCTCATCTCGTCGATGACCCGCTGCAACTGCGCCTCGATGGCTGCGGCAATGGTCTGCGGCGTGACGCTGCGCGGGGCCAGCGCCTGCACGCTCCAGGTGGTCCCCATGGTCTGCCCGGTCAGGCGCCGGAGCGCCACATCGGGCGGCAGGATGGACGGGGCTTGCAGGTCGACGGGGATCAGGACGCGGTGGGACATCATCATCTTCGGCAATGAAAACGGCGCCTGCAATACAGGCGCCATCGGGGTCAATCAAATGCAGTCAGGCGCGATCAGGGCAGCACTTCGACGGTCGCAATATAGGTCGCGCGACGCTGGGTCGCCTGCGGCAGCGAGGTCTTCTGGTCGGAGACACTGGCTTCCATCCAGTACATGCCGGGACCTGTCCACTTCACGCTGAACTTGCCCTGGGCATCGGTCTTGAGCTTGGTGTCCTGCAGCTTGTCGCGGTAGCGGATGCCGCCGGGCACCAGCTCCACGTCCACATCCGACGCCGGCTTGCCGTCGAGCAGCAGCTGGAAGCTAGCGGTGTCGCCGGCGACCAGGTCGGTGGGATGGGTCAGCGGTTGCAGCTCCAGGCCCACGCCGGTGGTGGCCAGCGCGGCCTGGCTCGGCTTGCCGGCCGTGACGAAGGTTTCCACGCGACTGTTCATCTGGGTCACCTTCAGGTCGGTGGCATTGGCCGGGATTTCCTTGGCCAGGGTCTCGGCGGTACCGCGCCAGCGCTTCTGCTGACCATCCACCTTGTAGCTGGCGAAGACGCCATGGTTGACCACGGCGATCTTGTAGGTACCCGGCTGGCTCAGTTGCACATCGAAGGTGCTGCGGTACTTGCCGGTAGAGGCATTGACGGCTTGCACCGGCTTGCCATCGGGACCGGTCACCACCAGCCCATCCAGGCGCAAGGGGAAGTGTTCGAAGTAGAACAGGTCATTGGAGACGGCGGCATCGACCGTGACCCAGGCTTGATTGCCCGAGAGAACGGTGGCCGAGGGCAGCAGCCACTGGCGATGGGCATGGGCCGACAGTGGCAGGCTCATGGCCAGGGCCAGGGCGGCGATCATCATGGAGCGAGCAGCGAAATGCGGGAGGGATAACGACATGGCAGCTTCCTTGTTCTGATTGAGCTGATTGAGCTGATTGAGCTGGTTGAGCTGGTTGATCTGGTTGATCTGGTGAGGAAATCAAAGCGGGCGGACGGGATCAGGGCTTCAGGTCCAGCGTCACGGCCCCCAATTCGCTGCTGCCCTGAGCCTTGGCGCTCTGGGTCGACTTGGGTGGCCACTGGAACGGCAGCTTCACCAGTTCGCGGCCACCGACTTCACGCGCGGCTTCGACCATGAGCACGTAGTCGCCGGGAGCGAGGTTGGCGATCGGTCCCTTGCCGGAGCCGAAATTGAGTTTCTGTTCACCCGGGGCGCGGGTGGCACCGCTGACGCCATCGATGGGCATCTGCTGCTCGCGCCCGCTGCGACGCCACCATTGGCGCATGTCCTTCAACCACTTTTCGCCTTCCTTGTCCTTTTTCTTCACGTCGTACCAGACCGCCAGGTTGGCGGCCACGCTCTGGTCGGCACGCTCGATCCAGGCGGCCAGGTAGGGACGGTGATACTCGGCCACGTTCAGGGTCGGAATATCGATCCGGAGAGTCATCTCCGCTGCACCGGCCGGGGCGGCAGCGGCAAACAGCGCCGCCATGGCCAGGGCCAGGGCAGTCGGTTTCAACAGGGCGGACTTGCTACGCTTCATGGGACCTCGCTAAAGAAGACAGAATGATTGGCTGCAAGCCGCAAGAGCTTGTCTGGCTGAGGGAAACGACGAATTCAGTGAATGAAGAGCAGCGCCAGCAGCAAGGGTGCCACCAGGCCCAGCGCCACCAGCGGCCAGGTCGCCGGGCGCTTGCCGGCGTGCATCTGCAGCAGGAACAGGCCGGTGATGCAGAACACCAGGCAGGCCACCGCAAACACATCGATGAACCAGCTCCAGGCCACGCCGGTATTGCGGCCCTTGTGCAGATCGTTGAAGTAGGAGATCCAGCCGCGGTCGGTCTTTTCGTATTCGACCTGACCATCCTCCAGCCCCACCCGCAGCCAGGCATCGCCGCCCGGTCGCGGCAGGGCCACGTAGAGCTCGTCGGCCGACCATTCGGCGTCGTGATGATCGACGCTCACCGCCAGCTCGCGCTCGGTCCAGTCACGCAGGGCCGCAGGCAGTGGCGACTTGCTGGCGCCGTTGGCATCGGCCGCTTCAGCCTGTTGGCGCAGCGATGCCAACAGGGGCGCGGGCAGCGTGGCCTTGCGATGGGTGACCTGGGGCTTGGCCTCGATCTGGGCGGCGTGGTTCAGCGTCAGCCCGGTGGCCGCGAAGACCAGCATGGCCACCAGGCAGATACCGGAACTGATCCAGTGCCACTGGTGCAGCTGCTTGAGCCAGAAGGCGCGACGTTTCTGGTCGGCGACGACGGGGAGCGAATGGGCGGCAGCGGGCTTCATGAGACGGCAGCGAGGTCGGGAAAGAGAACGGCACGAGGATGGGCAGCCCCGCACCAAATAATAATAATTCTCAATTATATCTGGACTCATCCTTGCATCGCCAGCCATAGCAAGCACTTTTACTTTGCGATACATGAAGATACAAAAACGGCATCTCCTTCCACCGCAGTGGAAGGAGATGCCGTCAGCACTGCAATGCGAGGCGTGATTCAGCGCAGCAGCTCGTAAGGCCCTCCCTTCTCCAACGCACGCTGATAGGCCGGCCGCGCGTGGATGGCTTCAAGGAACTTGAGCAGGTTGGGAGAGCGCCCATCCAGCCCGCCGCGCGCCCGCATGCCTTCCACCACGAAACTCATCTGGATGTCCGCGCCGCTCAGGGTCTTGCCGGCGAACCAGCCATCCTTGCCCAGTTCGGCTTCCATGTAGCGCATCTGGCGCTCGATCTGCGGCGCCACCAGGCGGCTGCGCATGCCGGTGGAGAGCATGTTGGCAATCGGACGGATCAGGGCCGGTACGGCCTTGGGCATCTTGCTGAAGATCAACCCCAGCAGCAGCCAGGGCATGGCCGAGCCCTCGGCGAAGTGCAGCCAGTAGCGGTAACGCAGGCGTTCAGGCGTGCCGGGCGCGGGCAGCAGGCCGCTGTCGGCGCCGTAGCGCTCCAGCAGGTACTCGACGATGTTGCCCGATTCGGCAATGGTCAGATCGCCATCGGTGATGACCGGGGATTTGCCCAGCGGATGCACCTTCAGCAGTTCCGGCGGGGCCAGCATGGTCTTGGGGTCGCGCTGATAGAACTTGATCTCGTAGTCCAGGCCCAGCTCTTCGAGCAGCCACAGCACGCGCTGGGAGCGGGAGTTGTTCAGGTGATGCACGGTGATCATGGCGGCGTCCTTGTAGAATGCGGGGCTAGAACTCTAACATTGACCCGATCCCCACTCCATGGCCGTCACGCCTCTTTACAAACAATTTGCCGACCAGCTCGCGGCCTCCATCCGCGACGGCGTGCTGCGCCCGGGCGAGCGCATCGCTTCGGTACGCATCGCCAGCCAGCAGCACAAGGTCAGCGTCACTACCGTGGTGCGCGCCTACGAACTGCTGGAAAGCCGCGGCATCATCGAGAGCCAGCCGCAGTCCGGCTATTTTGTGCGCGAGCAGGCCGAGGCCGTTCCCCGCCCGGTCATCAGGCCGCCCTCGCAGGCCGATCACCCGGCCTGGCAGGAATCCACCGAAGTCGACGTCAGCCGCCTGGTGCTGGCTACGCTCAAGACCATCCAGCAGGATGGCACCGTGCCGCTGGGCTCACCCTATCCCAATCCGGCGCTGTTTCCTTCGCACCGGCTGGCGCAATATGCCGGCCGCATCGCGCGTCACGCCAGCCAGTCCAGCGTGTTCGACGACCTGCCGCCGGGACATCCCGACCTGCTGCGCCAGATCGCCCGGCGCTATCTGGAAAACGGACTCAAGGTCGATCCCGAGGAAATCGTCGTCACCGTCGGCGCCACCGAGGCCATCAATCTCTGCCTGCAAGCCGTGGCCCGTCCCGGCGACACGATTGCGGTGGAGACCCCGACCTTCTACGCCATGCTGCACGCCATCGAACGTCTGGGCATGCGGGCACTGGAGATCCCGACCGATCCGCAACGCGGCATCGACGTGGGGGTGCTGGAAGAACGAATGAAGACGCAACCGGTGGCGGCCTGCATGGTGATGCCCAACTTCCAGAACCCGCTGGGCTTCCAGATGCCGGACAGCGAAAAGGAAAGACTGGTGCGCCTGGCCGAACAGCACCAGATGCCGCTGATCGAAAACGCCGTCTACAGCGAACTGTATTACGGCAATGCCCATCCTTCTTCGCTGAAGAACTACGACCGCGAAGGGCTGGTGCTGCACTGCTCGTCCTTCTCCAAGAGCCTGACCTCAGCGCATCGCATCGGCTGGGCCATGCCGGGACGCTATCGGGCGCAGGTCGAGAAACTCAAGTTTCTCAACACGCTGGCCACCCCGACGGCGCCGCAGCGCGCGATTGCCGAATACCTGACGCAGGGCGGCTATGAGCGCCACCTGCGACGCGTACGCCGCGCCTTCGCCCAGCAGCGCGACATGATGCGGCATTTCGTGCTGCGCTTCTTCCCGGCGGGCACGCAGGTGTCCGAGCCGCAAGGCGGGTATGTGTTGTGGGTGGAATTGCCGCATCGGGTCGATGCGATGGAGTTGTATCGCCGCAGCCTGGCGTTGGGGATCACGGTGGCACCGGGGCGCATCTTTGCGGCGACCAACCGGTACAGTCACTTCATTCGCTTGAATTACAGCTATGCCTGGTCGAAGGAAACCGAGCAGGCCTTGAAACTCGTAGGGAAACTGGTGGAAGAACTGGCGGGGTGAGTGTGCGGCGCGCCTGATCGGTGCACCGCAAACCGCATTTACTGAGGCGACACCAGCAAGCTCACGCTGCCGGTCCCATCCTCATTCATCTCGACCTTCACCACACCAGCCTCTTCCAGCGCCGACAAAAACCGCCGCAAGGTACTCATGCGCAATTGCGTGCGCTTGGACAAGCGCGCCAGCGACAGCGCCCCACCCTCTTTCTCTTCGGCATCGGCCTGCAGGGTTTCGACGATCAGCAGCACTTCGGGCGGCACGCCCATCTGCTGCGCGCGGGCCTGCAAATCCGCATCCTGCGGGGCGGACATCTCGATGATGCTCATGTCCGCCTCCATCACGCCGCCGAACGCTGTACCGCCGAACGCGACAACAGCACCGGAATGGACTTCGAAGTAGGCGTACGCGCCTTGTCAGCAAAGCTTTCCAGCGGCACCAGCGGGTTGGTCTCGGGATAGTAACTGCCGATACAACCGCGCGGAATGTCATATTCCACCAGCAGGAAACCATCGGTGCGGCGCTCCACGCCGTCATCCCAGACGCTGGTGATGTCAACCCATTCACCATCCTTCAAACCCAGCATCTGCAGGTCCGCCGGGTTGATGAAGACCACGCGGCGCTGGCCAAACACGCCGCGATAACGGTCGTCCATGCCATAGATGGTGGTGTTGTACTGGTCGTGCGAACGAGTGGTCATCAGGGTCAAGAGCTTCTCGCCATGGATCGCGCGGGCACGATGGATGGGCGTGTCCTTGGGAATCTCATGGACGATGAAGTTGGCCTTGCCGCTGCCGGTCTTCCAGACGCGGTCGCGCGAGGCCACGCCCAGGTGGAAGCCGCCCGGATTGGCGATGCGTTCGTTGTAGCCCTTGAAGGCGTCATACACCTTCTCGATGGCATCGCGGATGCGCGAATAATCTTCGGCGTACCACAGCCAGTCGATCTTCGGACCATTGTTGCGCGACTTCATGGTGGCTTCGGCCAGGTGCGCCACGATGGCCGTCTCCGACATCAGGTGTTCGGAAGCCGGCTTGTTGATGCCGTAGGAGACGTGCACCATGCTCATCGAATCTTCCACCGTCACGCCTTGCGGACCGGACTTTTGCAGGTCGATCTCGGTGCGGCCCATGGTCGGCAGGATCAGCGCATCGCGGCCATGCACCAGGTGGCTGCGGTTGAGCTTGGTGGTGATGTGCACCGTCAGGTTGCAGGAGCGCATGGCCTCGAAGGTGCGCGGGGTGTCGGGCGTGGCCATGGCGAAATTGCCACCCAGACCGATGAAGACCTTGGTGCGGCCTTCCAGCATGGCCATGACCGAACCGACCGTGTCATTGCCGTGATGGCGCGGGGCCTTGAAACCGAACACCTGTTCCAGGCGATCCAGGAAGGCCGGGGTCGGTTTCTCGTCGATGCCGACCGTGCGGTCACCCTGCACGTTGGAGTGGCCCCGCACCGGGCACAGCCCGGCGCCCTGACGACCGATGTTCCCGCGCAGCATCATCATGTTCGACAGCAGCTGAATGGTAGCCACCGCGTACTTGTGCTGGGTCAGGCCCATGCCCCAAGTAGCGATCACGGCCTTGCCCTTGACGTAGACCTGGGCCAGTTTCTCGATGTCCTCGCGCGAGACGCCGGACTCGGCGACGATGTCGTCCCAGCTTTCGGCGCGCGCCTGGGCGGCGAATTCCTCGAAGCCGGCCGTGTGTTCCTCGATGAACTTCACGTCGATGACGCGCTCGGTACCGGCCACCTTGGCCGCATCATCCAGTTCGATGGTGCGCTTGATGACGCCCTTGATCAGCGCCAGATCGCCCCCCAGCGTGGGGTGGATGAACATGGAACTGATGCGGGTGCTGCCCATGGTCAGCATCTCGACCTTGCTCTGCGGATCGGCAAAGCGTTCCAGGCCGCGTTCCTTCAAGGGGTTGATGGCCACGATGGTGGCACCGCGCTTGGAAGCATGGCGCAGCTCGCCCATCATGCGCGGGTGATTGGTGGCCGGGTTCTGGCCGAACAGCAGCAGCGTGTCGCAATGATCGAAGTCTTCCAGCAGCACCGTGCCCTTGCCGATGCCGACCGTTCCCGGCAAGCCCACGCTGGTGGGCTCGTGGCACATGTTGGAGCAGTCGGGGAAATTGTTGGTGCCGTACTGGCGCACGAACAGCTGGAACAGGAAAGCCGCTTCGTTGCTGGCGCGCCCGGACACATAGAAGTCCGCCATGTCCGGATCGGGCAAGGCATTGAGGTGCTTGGCCATCAGCTCGAAGGCGGCGGACCAGTCGATCTTCTTGTACTTGTCGGTGGCGGCGTCGTACACCATGGGATGGGTCAGGCGGCCGTGTTCTTCCAGCTCGTAATCCGATTGCTGCATCAATTCGGTCACGGTGTGCTGCTCGAAGAACTCGGGGGTGACGCGCTTCTTGGTGGCCTCGGCGGCCACGGCCTTGACGCCGTTTTCGCAGAATTCGAAGGTGGAGGTGTGTTCGCGGTCCGGCCATGCGCAACCGGGACAATCAAAGCCGTCAGGCTGGTTCTGCGACAACAGGGTACGCAAGCCCTTGCCGTCGGCCACGTGTTCCTTGACCAGGTTCAGCGCCACGTATTTCAGTGCGCCCCAGCCGCCTGCGGGTTGATTGTATTGCTCGATTCTTGGTTTGGAAGGCATGATGTCTCGGGTTGGAGTGGAGTCCAGTGTAGGTGAAGTCTAGGTCACACACGTCCCAACCGGAATGCACAGGAAGACACGACGGATTCAAGCACAGTGCCTGTCAAGCCGCGCACGCAAGGACATGGCGGCTATCTGTACTGTAGTGACTGATGCTGGTGTCTGCTTTGCGTACCGGAACTGTCCGGTCACTGTACTGTTATCCGTACGCCAATCTGTACAGGCGTCTGCCGGGCTCAATCATCCAGCGGCAGCGCCAGGGTTTCCTTGATCTCTTCCATCACCACATAGCTCTTGGACTGTGCCGCCCCGGGCAGTTGCAGCAGGATGTCGCCGAGCAGCTTGCGGTATTCGGCCATGCCGCGGATGCGCGCCTTGATGAGGTAGTCGAAGTCGCCCGAGACCAGGTGACACTCCTGCACCTCGGGAATGCGCAGCACCTCACGGCGGAACTGTTCGAACATGTTGCCGGACTTGTGGTTGAGCGTGATTTCCACGAACACCAGCAAGGTCGCCCCCAATGACTCCGGATTGACGCGCGCGTAATACCCGCTGATGACGCCATCGCGCTCCATGCGCCTGACCCGTTCGATGCAGGGCGTGACCGACAGGCCGACCTGTTCGCCCAGTTCCTTCATGGAGATGCGGCCATCCTTTTGCAGCACCGCCAGGATGCGATGATCGAGTTTGTCGAGGGTGCGGACGGACTGTTGCTGAGTTCTCATGAAATTTTCCCGTTTCAGCGCCATTTTCATGAATCGTTCATGAAATCAGCCATAAATACGCGAACAAACACTGCTTATTCACCCATATGATAGCTGAATCTTCTAATCCAACAGCCTATTGCAGCGGCATCATCAACACGGGGAGTTCAGCATGCGCGTCGTCATTCTTGGAAGCGGTGTCATCGGGGTCACCAGCGCCTGGTATCTGGCCAGGGCCGGCCACGACGTGACCGTGCTGGACCGCCAGCCCGGCCCCGCGCTGGAGACCTCCTTCGGCAATGCCGGCCAGATTTCCCCCGGCTACGCTTCACCGTGGGCTGCACCCGGCATTCCGCTCAAGGCCATCAAGTGGATGTTCCAGGAACACGCCCCGCTGGCCATCCGCCCGGACGGCACCCTCAATCAACTGCGCTGGATGTGGCAGATGCTGCGCAACTGCAATGCCGAAAGCTACGCCGTCAACAAGGAACGCATGGTGCGCCTGGCCGAATACAGCCGCGACTGCCTGCGCGACCTGCGCGCCGACGTCGGCATCCCCTATGAAGGCCGCCAGCAAGGCACGCTGCAACTGTTCCGCTCGCAGGAGCAACTCGATGGCGCCGCCAAGGACATCGCCGTGCTGCAGGAAGCCGGTGTCCCCTTCGAACTGCTGACGCCCGAGCAACTGGGCGGCGCCGAACCGGCACTGGAAAAAGTCCGTGGCAAGCTCACCGGCGGCCTGCGCCTGCCCAACGATGAAACCGGCGACTGCCAGCTCTTCACCACGCGCCTGGCGCAGATGGCCGAGCAACTGGGCGTGAAGTTCCGCTATGGCGTCTCCATCGACGCCCTCACCATGGCCGGTGGCAAGATCGCCGGCGTGGTCTGCGACAAGGAACTGGTACAAGCCGACAGCTACGTGGTGGCCCTCGGTTCCTACTCGCCGCAAATGTTGCGCGAGGTGCCGGGGCTGCCTGCCATTCCGGTGTATCCGCTCAAGGGTTACTCGATCACCGTACCGATCACCGATGCCTCGGCCGCTCCGGTCTCGACCATTCTTGATGAGACCTACAAGATCGCCGTCACCCGTTTTGACGACCGCATCCGTGTGGGCGGCATGGCCGAGATCGTCGGCTATGACACGGCCCTCAAGGCCAAGCGACGCGCCACGCTGGAACTGGTGGTCAACGACCTCTTCCCCGGTGCCGGTGATACCAGTCAAGCCAGCTTCTGGACCGGGCTGCGCCCGATGACGCCGGACGGCACGCCGGTGGTCGGTGCCACGCCAGTGTCGAACCTGTACATCAACACCGGCCACGGCACGCTGGGCTGGACCATGTCCTGCGGCTCGGGCCAGTTGCTGGCCGACCTGATCTCGGGCCGCCGCCCCGCCATCGCTCATGAAGACCTGTCGGTAGCGCGCTACCTGTCCTCGGGCGGCCACGTGCAGACACCGCGCCTGGCAGGCGCCTGATGAGCGAACGGGTCCATCCTCGATAGTCTCTTCTGCATCCCTCGCAGAATGGTTGGCCGGAGTGAATTGCTCCGGCCTTTTTTATGCGTACGGTCAGGTCAGCGACAGCGCAGCCGGTGCAGCCGAAATCACGGGTGCAGCCGAAATCACGGGTGCTGCCGCGCCCGTCTCACCGGGCAGTCTGAAGGACTGCATCAGCGTAACCAATTTGCTGGCCTGAGCGCTCAAGCTTTCCGCTGCGGCGGCGGATTGCTCCACCAATGCCGCGTTCTGCTGGGTCACATCGTCGAGTTGCTCCACGGCGGTGCCGACCTGGGAAATGCCCTGGGTCTGCTCCTGAGTGGACACACCAATCTCGCCGACCAGCGCCGCCACCTGACGCACCTGCGTCACCACACCTCCGATGGCCTCCGATGCCTCCTGCACCTTGGCATAACCGCTGTCCACCTTGCTCACGCTCTCCTCGATGAGGATCTTGATTTCGCGCGCAGCCTGGGCTGAGCGATGGGCCAGCGTGCGCACCTCCGACGCCACCACGGCAAATCCGCGCCCCTGCTCGCCGGCGCGCGCCGCTTCCACCGCCGCATTGAGCGCCAGAATATTGGTCTGGAAGGCAATGCCATCGATCACCGTGATGATCTCCTTGATGCGCGCCGAACTGGAGGCGATGTCGCCCATCAGCGCCACCACGCCCGCCACCGCTTCGCCGCCCTGGCTGGCGGCATGGCTCACCGCATCGGCACGCTGCACGGCCTGACCCACAGTCTGTGCGTTGTGCCTGACCGAGCCGGTCAGTTGCTCCATGGACGCCGCCGTTTCCTCCAGATTGGAAGCCTGTTCTTCGGTGCGCTGGCTCAGATTCAGATTGCCGTCGGCGATCTCGGAGGCGCCGGTATCGATGGCGTGGCAGCTTTTGTAGACCTCCTGCACCAGATGCGACAGACGCAAGCGCATGCCTTCCATGGCAGCCAGCAGGCTGTGACGGTCCCCCTCACGCAAGCGCACCGCACTGGCCAGATCGCCCTGCGCGATGGTCTGCGCCACTTCCATCGCATAACGCGGCTCGCCGCCCAGCTGGCGCGTGATCGAGCGCTGGATCAGCGCCGCGAAAGCCAGCCCCAGCACCACCATCGCGCCCAGCAAGGCCACCAGATACCAGGCTGTGCGTTCGACGCTTGCAGCCGAACGATCGATGTGGTCCTGCACCGCCTGGTCATAGATCTTGACGATCTTCAGGAAGACGTCGCGCAGCTTGACGTGCGCCGGATCGGTATTCTTCTGCAACTCGGCCAGCGCGCCTGCGGTATCGCCCTGGTCCGCCTTTTCCATCAAGGTCTGGAACGACTGACGATATACCGGCCAGGCCTGGTTCAGGGTCGCCACCAGCGGCTCCAGTTCGGGAGTCTTTTCAGCCCGCTGCAGATAATCAAAGGCAGCCTGGATCTGTGCTTCCGCCTTTTGATTGAAAGCCCGCGTACCGGCGCGGGAATTGGGGTCTCCCACATTCGGATAGAGGTAGGAATAACCGCGCCGGAAGTGGATCGCCATAGCCAGAGCGGCGGTATTGAGCGTCTGCATCGGCGCCACCTGCTCCTTGTACATCTGGCGCTCCTGGGCGCTGATGCTGCGCAGACTGAGGATGCTCCAGCTCACCATGAACAGCATGGCGACCAGGAATAAAGCGGACAGCAAGGCCAGCCGCGCAGACACGCGCAGCGACTGCAGAAATGACATGGTGAATCCTCCCGAGTAAGGCGAACTATCGTTGTTGTTTGATCCGCAGCCCCTGCGCGGATGCCATCGTCACACCGGTGGTCCGGCAGGTTGTACGATGTCGGTCTAATTTACACCAGAGTGAGCCAGAATATGAAGGAATTTACCTAACAAGCGGCTTACGGGCTGCCACCATGCGCCGCCAGGGCCGCCACGTGGGCGGAGGGGACCTGCCCCGTCATGCGCCTGAACATGGTCGAAAAGGTCGCCGGCTGTTCATAGCCCAGGTCATAGGCAATGGCCGTCACCGAATGCCCCAGCGCCAGCCGCGAGATCGCGTTGACGATGCAGGCGCGCAGCCGCCATTGCTGGAAGCCCATGCCGGTCTGCGCCAGGAATTTGCGGGTGAAGCTGCGCTCGCTCATGTGCAGTTGCGCCGCCCACTCGGCCGGACGCGAGCGAATCGACGGCGCCCGCATGAAATCCCGGCACAGCGCCCCCAACTTCTCCTCCTGCGGCAGCGGCACGTGCATTGGAATCTCGCGGGCCCGGCCGATCTCCTTGAGCAGCAGGTGCATCAGGGTTTCTTCGCGGCTATGGGGTGCGTAGTGCGGATCGATGCGGGTGGCTTCGATCAGCAGCTCGCGCAGCAGCGGGTGCACTTCCAGCACCTGGCAGGTCTGCGCGGCGCGGGGCGCATGTTCGGGCACGACAAAGGCGCTGCAGGTAGTCACCGGCAAGAGCATGCGGCTCTGGTGCTCGCGCCCGGAAGGAATCCACACCGCGTGCTGCGGCGGCACCACCCAGGCACCATCCTGCGTCACCACCTGCATCAATCCACCCAGTCCGAACAGCAACTGTGCCCGGCGATGGCTGTGCCAGGCCTGCAGCGAACCGCGCGCATAATCGGCCCCGGCCGCCACCACGGGGCGCGCGATACGATCCACGCGGTCGATGGGCAGCGGGGAACGGGAGGAAGAAGGCTTGCGCATGGTCTGGTCTCGCTTGGCGTACATTCGAAGATGAGCGCCCGATCATTGAAACACCGCCATCACGAAGCTCCCCTCGCAGTTTGGCGGAAATTCAAACATTCTTGACCCAAGTACGAAAGTCAGTCAACCCGACCTATCCTACTGTACGGTTTTCATTCAACGATTTCGCCATGCCTGCTCCGCTCCTCTCCGGCATCCTGGTCGCGCTGATCTGGGGTGTGCAGCCCGTGATCTCGCGCTATGGTTTCCAGCAAGGGCTCACGCCCCTGGATGCGACCTTGATGCGCTTTCTCACCAGCGGCCTGCTGATCCTGCCCTTCGCATGGCGGCGCGGGCTCTGGCATGCCTGCGGTGTTGGCTGGGGACGCGGGCTGGTGTTGTTCCTGCTGTCAGGTCCCTTGTTCAGCCTGGTGCTGGTGGCGGGCGTGAACTACGCACCGGCTTCGCACGGCGCGCTGATCCATCCGGCCTTGACACCCTTGTTCGGCATGGCGATCAGCCGCTTCGCTCTGGGGCAGCGCGAACGCATCTCTCTGTGGGGTGTGGCGCTGCTGCTGGCGGGGCTGGTACTGGTGGCGCTCAATGGCATCCTCGCCAGCGGCGCACTGGTTCCGGATGGCGCGTGGCGGGGCGATCTGCTGTTCGTGCTCTCGGCGCTGATGTGGTCGAGTTACCTGATGCTCAATCGCGCCTGGAAGATTGCGCCGCTGGATGCGGTGGCGCTCACGCAAGTGCTGTCACTGCTCTGCGTGCTGCTGGCGCTGCCGTGGTTGGGCACGCAAACCTTCAGCAAGCCGACGTCGGCACTGCTGCTGCAGAGCGCTTATCACGGCGTGTTGGTGAGCATCGTCAGTGTCGCCCTGTTCAACTGGGTGGTAGCGCGCCTGGGCGTGAAGGCGCTGATGTTGAATGCGCTCTCGCCCCTGTTTGGCGTACTGGCCTCGGCGTGGATCCTGGGCGAGACGCTGTCGGTGTCGATGATGACCGGTGCCGTGGCCATCGTCGCCGGACTGGGCGTGACCATGAAAAAGACGCGCCCGGTGCGCACACCGGGCCAGTGATGCAGACGGCGCGGCTGCGGCCGCTCAGGGCCGCACGGCCCCGTTGACCGCCAGGTACACCGCGTAGAGCGACGTGGTGGCGGTGATGAAGAGGCGATTGCCGCGCGCTCCGCCGAAGACCACATTGGACACCACTTCCGGAATCAGGATCTTGCCCAGCAAGGTGCCATCCGGCGCATAGCAATGCACGCCATCGCCGGCCGAGGTCCAGATGTTACCCTGCGCATCCAGCCGGAAACCGTCGGCCAGGCCCGGATCGATGGTGGCAAACACCTCCCCGCCCTTGAGCGTGGTGCCATCGACCACATCGAACACACGGATGTGATGTGGCCCGCCCGCACGGTGAGTCAGACCGGTGTCGGCGATGTAGAGCCGGCTTTCATCGGTGGAGAAGGCCAGGCCATTGGGACGCTCCAGGTCGCCGGAAACCAGACTGATCTCGCCGCTCGATCCATCGATGCGATAGACGTTGCAGGCGCCGATCTCGCTCTGGGCCTGGTAGCCTTCGTAATCGCTGTTGATGCCGTAGTCCGGATCGGTGAACCAGATCGAACCATCGGACTTGACCACCACGTCATTGGGCGAGTTGAGGCGCTTTCCCTGCCAGTGCGAGGCCAGCGTCGTGATGCTGCCGTCATGCTCGGTACGCACCACCGCGCGGCCGCCATGCAGGCAAGCGACGATGCGACCCTCGCGATCCAGCGTATTGCCGTTGTTGAAGTGGGAGGGCTGACGAAATACGCCCGCCCCGGCACCTTCGGACCAGCGCATCAGGCGGTTGTTGGGAATGTCGCTCCAGATCAGTTCCTGGGTAGCGGGCAACCACACCGGACCTTCGGCCCAACGGCAACCCCGGTAGAGGCAATCGACCTGAGCGGTGTCGATGACCATGCGGCGAAAGCGTGCGTCGAGATGCTGGAAGGGAGTTTCGGGCAGGGGCATGTGGTCTCCTATGGTTGCAGGTGGCGCCTCAGCGATACTGGCGACGGCGGCCGGAACAGACGATCACGGCGATGATGATGAGGACTGGATTGCCGCTGCACCCCTCATGGTAACTTCCTGCAAACCTGAGCGCGCTTGAGGGGCAAGGGCTGGAGGATTGGGGTGATCTCTTCCAGCTTCAGGCCGCAGTAGTTACCGCCGCGTTCCATCTGCGCCCTCGGTTCATAGCCCCTCCCCTCTTCAGGGGTGAAGCTGCCTGACACATTGCAACCTCCGCCATTGGGTACGCTGTTCAACATCGAAATCGTGATGGGCTCATTGGCGGCCACCACGAACTCGGCAGCCGTCCCGTCTTCGGATCAGGGGGAGCAGGTCACTTTGGCTCGGCGAATGGGCGAAACTGGGCACCCATTCAGCAACCGGTCTCGTTCTCCTTAGTCTTCTAGATGGAATCGCAGTCTATCTACTTCTCAATAAAAGCAGGAACGTTAGGAACATACTGAAAATGCCAGTCACTGTATTTTTTGCGTCGGTTAAGGTCGAGCTCAGCCCCGTCAAAGGATCTTCTTATCGGTGCGCGATCCGACAAGCTATAAATTCCCATCACCCCTCCATCAGGAGAGGAAATCAACCCCCAATTCGCTTTTCCTGTAATAGGATCGCGATAAATCTTTCTCAAGTGGCGAGTAACTGCCGCTTGGCGAGAGTCTAACAAAAGAGCATCCAAGTTCGGCGGATATCTTTTTATGGTTCCTGGCGTACGTAGATAGTACTGGGCAATAGCGGCTCGCACTTCCTGTCCTATCGCCAGTAGCTCCTCCTCTTTTTCCCTTTGCAGCGTTGTCGACCAGACGACACCGGCTCCAGCTAGTACCATGCCCGACAATGCGATGATCAACAGAAGTCCGATATAAGTGAATCCCCTCTGCTGAACATATGAGTAGCCAGTTCTACCAATCTTTATACAACGAGCCATCTCGCGCCCTCCCCTGCGACCCGCTGCGGACATCAAAGACCGCTCCTTGAGCAACGTCCTCCGGAGCAATCGATATCCAGCTCTGATTGGTCTCCGTTATGGGATCAATCGGGATCTTCCTTAAGTATCGTTGAGCTACCAGATCGTTCAGACTTGCTGGATACTTTCCAGTATCGCCATAAAACTTGTCGATAACATCTCGTATAGTTGCGAGGTTTTCTCTCAGGGCAGCCTCTCTCGCCTTTTCGATACTGCCGATATAGCGAGGTGCGGCAAGTGCCAACAGCGTACCAATGATCGCAAGAACAACCAACAACTCAATCAAAGTAAAACCAGCGTTTCTTCTATTAATACTCACTTACCACTCCCGATAACGTATGCCGTTGAGGCCCGTACCCTCGGAGCGCGAAAAGATATCAAAAACATCTGCGCCACTTTTCGGGTCATCTGGGCTTGAGGCATAACTGCGCTTCCCCCAGCTATCGGAAGCTGGAACTGATGGATCGGGAAAGAATGGATCACGAGGAATCTTTCTCAAGAAATACATCTTCCCTCCACTAGCACTCTTTATATCGGCCACCCCTTCTTGCAAGGATTCAAGAGTGGGAGGATATCCAGACTGTCCTGCGGCAGCGAAAACATGCCCATCTTCCACAGCCTTTTTATAAAGATCCAAACCACGACGAATCTCCATCAAAGATCTCCGTAACTCTGCTTCCTTATTGCGCTGATTAACAAGGCCCATCAATGGAAAAGCCACGCTGGCGAGGATCGACACCAACATCACTGTAACGAGCAGCTCAACAATAGTAAATCCACGCTGCGCCGCATTCAAATTCCGACTCGCCTTCACTATTCCACCACCTGGATCGATAAGGTCGGCGGCATCGTCACTGCGGCATTTGAATCGCCGACACTTACAGGAGACGCAGAATTCAGGGTTACCTCCGTGCTTTTACCGACCGGACTGAGCGCTTTGAAGGTCACAAACGCTACTCCCCCTTCTCCCAAGGCTCCATCGACACCAGATCGGACAACACTGACGTAGATCTTTCCACTCTTCGAATCCACATTGCTCGACAAGCTGGACTGAGCCCCGTCCTTTTTAAAGAACGAACCTTCCGTAACGCTAACGACCTGAAGAGCCGTACCATCGAAGCCAAGCTGGAACGGCAAACTTCGCAGACCACCATCCGTCTTGGCGATCAACGCAACCTTGAACTCCTCCCCTCGCTTCACTTGCTGTGGCCCCTGAAGTTGCAATTCGATGCGACTCGGAGCAATGTCTTTTGCCTTCGCATTCACCCGCGGTATCGCAGCGACAGGGCTGGCCTCATCGTCTCTCTGCTTACCTTCTTCGTCAGACGCGTCCGGCTGCAAAGTAATAGGTCGATTTCTCAAGGCCATCTCTGTCCCCGACCAGAACTCGTTGAACTGGGCATCCGGGCGCTTGATGTTGCGAATCAGATGAGGGGTAATCGAAAGTACGATTTCGGTTTTTTGTCGATCGTCCTTCTGGCTGGAAAAGAGGCGTCCCAGAATCGGGATATCTCCAAGACCTGGGACACGATTTGAACTCATTCTGTCCTCATCGCCGATCAACCCGGCCAATACCTGAGTTTCTCCATCATGCAATCTCAACACGGTCGACGCCGAACGAGAGCCAATTTGGTAGGTGATAGAACCGGCCGGCGTCTTGACCTGGTTGGTAATCGAACTCACCTCAAGACCAATTTTAATGGCGACCTCATCCTGCAGATAGACATTCGGCTCGACGTCGAGCTTGATACCGACGTCCAGATACTGAATGCTCTCGGAAACAATGCCGGTAGCAGTCGTCGTAGTCGTCGATACCGGAACCTTGTCACCGATCATGATCTTTGCCTTCTCCCGATTGCGCGCGCGGATACGGGGATTGGCCAGGATATTGGCATCCCCGACTTCCTTTCTCAGATTAACGACGGCGCTGGAAAGATTGGCATTGATGCGATCTGAGTTGATGGTCTTGAGATCAGTCAACGTAGTACTTCCCGAGCCGGTAGAACTCAACGGCGACAAGGTCAGGCTGCTCGGCCACTGGATTCCAAGCTCGGTCAACTTGGTTCGCTTGACCTCAAGCACCTCGACTTCAAGCATGACCTCTGGATCAGCAAGGTCGTGCATGCCAATGAGTTTTTCGGCCAGCTTGATCGCCTCCGGCGTATCCCTCATCACCAGTAGATTGATTTTCTCGTCGACAAAGATGTCCTTGGTCTTGAGCACACCTTTGATGATGGCCTGCATCTGCTTGACGTCCGCATTTGACAGATAGAAACCCTTGACCACCAATTCCTGATAGTCCTTAAGTTTTTCAGGGGTATTTGGGTAGATCAGAATGGTATTGGCATTCAATACCTTTTTCTCCAATCGATTCGTCTGAAGCAACAGATCGATGGCATTCTCAACCGATGAATCTTTAAGGAAAATCGTCGTGCGCAGGTCTTGCCGCACATCCTGATCGAAGATGAAATTGATGCCGCTTCCGCGTGCCAGCGCTTCAAATACAACCCGCAGATTGGCATCTCTGAATTCAAGGCTGATGGGCCTTTTCTGCGTCGACCTCAACACAGGCTCGCTGATTCTTTTTCGATTGTTCAACTCATCCAGCTGACGCTTGAGCTTTCTGACGTCCTGATTGGTCGAACCTTCAGCCAGTATGGGAGCCAGAAGGGCGGCTGTCTTTACTGCATCGCCCTTTGCAAGCGTTTCCTTTGCCAGCGTAATGATCGGGACAAATGTACGTTCTCGTTCAAGAGAATCGATACCCGCCTTGGCGCGGCTGTTGCCTGCTTCGATACGCAAGACCCGGCGGTACCACTCCTCAGCCACATCAAGTTCTCCATTGGCGCGTTCGCTATCGCCATTGGCCAGCAAGCGATTGACTTGCTCTTCCTTTTTTCGCAAGAGGTCGACACGGAACTGTAGATTATCGGGCGCCTCGCTTGCCGCGCGCTCAAGACTGGCGAGGCCATCATCGAAGCGACCTTCGGCGATTAAATTCAGCCCCTCGCGATGCGCTCGTTCACCGGCACAGCCTGCCACCAAAAGAACGAAAGCCGAAATCGCGGCTGCCTGACATGTTGACTTGAAATTTCCCAACTTCATAATGCTTCGCCAATCTGCAAAGTCTGTTTGCTATCCATCGGAAGGTAACGAATGACCAAGCTGCCTTCCTCAATATTTTCTATGCGATACGTGTTATCGATCGTATCGCCCGCCTGAACAACGTAAGACTGTGCTCCCTTGGCCAGATAGATAATCCACTTTCCATCGGCATCGTCAACACGGCCAACATAGGTGAACGGCAGAGGGGGGATCCCGGGCTTCTCTGCAACAGGCGCAGGCGGCGGTGGAGGCGGCACGTACCAGGACTTCGGAGAGAATGGATTCTGCTCTCCCACTACCACGGCATCACGCCTTAACTGCGCCATCTGCAAAATCGCCTTCGCCTCAACCGCTTCGCCCCGACGAGCGACTGTCGGCGCAGGCCCGGACGATACGCGTGTAATGGCAGTACTCAACTGATCGTCTTGATCTTCGCGGCGCGAAACCAAAACGGTCGCCAGCACAGACAGCATCAGCGCGCTCAACAAAAGGATCTGGCGTCGTTTGGCATTCATGCCGGCGCTCTCAAATAAAGTGAGAACTTGATTTGCACATCCAATTGCTGCTCATTGATTCTCTGCCGGTTGAAAACAATACTCTCCAGCGATAAAGAGGGAATATCGTTCAGCGCCTGCGCGACAAACTTTCTCACTTGCAGGTAGCCCCCTTTGACCGGCAAGGCGATGTCATAGCGAATGAGCTTGACGTCCCGTTCGGACGATAGCTGGTAATCTCCTCGATCAAGCAAGACGCCCTGCTCTACGGCTGCGCGGTACATGCGATCAAGCAAGTCGGGCATACGCTCCAATGGCGGGAAGAACTCATAAAAATTACCAAGCTCGTCAACAGGAGTCAGGCCAGCCTTGGTCAGTGTCGGCCTGGCAGTTGCACGCAATCTCGCATCATCTTCGCGCAATGATCTGCTTTGATCATTCATTGGTTGAATCAGGAGAAGGTAGGCGGAAGCACCCATCACCACAGTCAGCAAACTCAGGGATGCTCCCCAGCCTAGACGCCTGCACCAAATCGCCAGGCTCCACAATCCAGCTCGCAACATCACCTTGCCTCCTTGATGTCGCGATCAACCTGGGGAAGCGGCAACACGATCCATTTCGCGGCTACCACAAACCGAACCGGCCGCAAGGAGTCCTGAATTTGTGTTTGATGATTGACGAGGTAGACATTGCCAAGCATGGACAACGTGGATAGCGAGCGTATGTAAGCCATCATGGCATCCATATTCTTGGACTCGGCGGTGAGCCTGATCTCGCCACGCTCTCTGTCTGGTTCGATTCCCAACAAGGTGGCATCTGCTACGGACGCAGCTTCTATCTGCACGAAGAGGTCATCCCAGGGTTGAGACAAGCGCGCAATCAGTCTCGATGCACCTTTTAGCTCCACCTCCAGCTGCTGGCGCTGCGCAGCGGAAAGTGCCGCCTTCTGCGGCATACGCATCTGCTGTGCCTTTTGTTTGAACTGCATCGCGGTTTGCTGCCAGCTGCTCAATTCCTTTGCGGCGCGCATATAGACCCGTCCTTCAAAGACGGCCAGCAACAAGACCAGGACAAACAAGCCATAGCCCAGCTTCTCCAACGGATCTCGACGCCCTGAAAAATCCAGATCGATTGATGGTTTCATTGTCCACCACCGATCACCTGCTGCACATTGCGCGGGCTCATCCCCCGCCCCAGCAGCTGTACGTTTTCATTTTCTGCAAAGTGCCTTGCGTCCATTTTCCCGTGAAGATGCAGATATGTCTTCTGGCCTTCCATTCCATGTAAAAGCTGCTCACGCTCAATCAGTGCACTCAATGCGCCGCCATTCATCGACGCCACACGCAGTGTCCGGACACTGTGCCATTGCCCGGCCTGCATCACGCCCAGCACACATCGATCCGATTCAACGCTGACCAGCAACCCATCCTGCGTGATTTCTTTTTTCCAACGATTGAACGTAGCGACAAATCGAGGTTGCAGAAGGCGTATGCCCAGGCGATTCGCCGTGAACGCCTCCTTCAAGCCAGCCAAAAAGCCGCGCGGCATGGCACACGCGAGCATGTTCGCACCGTAGCGACTGAAATCCGTCCTGACCTCATAGGACGCCATATCGATACCGAGGCGTTGCTCGATCTCTCCCTCCACAATCAGCTGCAGTTCCGAACGCTTGAATATGCCGACCGGCCACGATACAACGCAATAGTGTGAAAACTGGTCGGTGACGCTGACCCGGACATTGGTGGACCGCCACTTCTGCGCGCGCAGCCAAGCCTCAAGCTCAACGATGGCAGCGGCCCCATCAAGTTCGTCCAGGGAGGGTACGACGGGCAGCACCTCGGCTTTGACCGACTCCCGTCCGCGCCAGTCGCGCACGCGAACGCTTACCGCCAGTGAATCTGGCTCGATCACAACATCGAGTCGATCAGGAAACAAAAGTGACACGGTTGATCTCATCCAGGGTGGTTCGTCCGGCTGCCATCAAATCCAGTGCCGCTTCACGAAGAAAACGCGTGCCATTGGCGCGGGCAGCGTCCTTGATTTTCCGAATGGTTGCTCGTGCGATGATCAATTCGCGCAGCTCATCGTTCAAATGCAACACCTCGCCGATAGCATGGCGGCCTTTATAGCCCGTGCCGCGACAATGGCCGCAGCCACGTCCTCGATGGAAATTCATGCCTGCGGCATCTTCGGCGCTGATGCCTGACGACTTCAACTCTTCTAAGGAAGGCTGATAAGGAATGCTGCACTCGGGACAATTGAGTCGCAACAAACGCTGCGCCATGATGCCGTTCAATGCGGACACGAAACTGTAGGTATCCACGCCCATATGCAAGAAGCGGCCCAGGACGTCAAAGACGTTATTGGCGTGCACACTGGTCAACACAAGGTGGCCCGTCAAGGCCGATTGAATGGCGATCTGCGCGGTCTCGGGATCACGGATTTCACCGACAAGAATCTTGTCCGGATCGTGACGCAGGATGGAACGCAGGCCGCGTGCGAAGTTGAGCCCCTTCTTTTCATTGACAGGGATTTGCAGAACGCCGGGCAATTGATATTCGACGGGGTCTTCGATGGTAATGATCTTGTCCTGACCATTATTGATTTCAGACAGCGCCGCATACATGGTTGTGGTCTTGCCGCTTCCGGTAGGGCCCGTGACCAAAAGCATCCCGTAGGGCTTGGCAGCCAGCGCGCGGATCTCTGCGAGGGTGTCCGGCGAGAAACCCAATAAATCGAGCCGCAGGCCGGTGATCTGATCGGCCAACGAACGCTTGTCGAGGATACGGATCACGACGTCCTCAGCGACGATGCTCGGCATGACGGAGACGCGATAGTCAATCTCCTGCCCCTTGATCGACAGCTTGAACCGTCCATCCTGGGGAATGCGACGTTCCGCGATATCCAGTTCGGCCATCACCTTGATCCGCGAGACCACCTGTTCCACCGTATCCATCCCGGGAACAGAGGCGATGTGCGCCAATACACCATCGATCCGGTACTTGACCTGCAGGCCGCTGGGTGTGGCTTCAAGGTGAATATCGCTGGCCCCCAGCTTGAGAGCGTCATAGATCGTCGAATTGACCAGCCGCACTACAGGACTGCTGTCTTCCGCGATGGAACTGAGAGACAGATCCTCTATGGTCAACTGGCCTTGATCGGAAACGGCTCCATTTCCATGGAAACTGCCATCGATGGCGCGCAGGCTGTCTTCATGCACAGCAAAGAACGCTGCGAGATCGTTCTTGTGCGCGAGGCACCACTCCATCGCCTGCGCACTACGCGACTCCAGCCATGTCTGCTGGGCGAGGTCGAATGGGTCGCCCAGTACACAGATGATGCGATCGTCGTCACGCGCCAGCAAGCAATTGCGATGCAGGGATTCGGGGAAGGACAACAGATCAAACGCCGGTGCCAGACGGTACAAGTCCTCCATATTGAGGACCCGATAATGCAAGCTCACGCCCAGACGCTGGATGAACTGATGCGCACTCAACCCCAGCGATTCTGCGGCGCGCTCCTCCAGCATTGCCATCAACTCGCCTGGATTAGCGCCCATGCGCTGCCGCACCTCATGCAGCAGGGCTGCAGGAAGTGCCTCCGGCGGCGCTTCAGCGACGACCGAAATAGCTTGACCCAATAAACTCATGATCCCCTGATGGAGCGGGCACTGTGCCCATTCTTGTAAATACCGTCAATGACGCAGTGTCCTTGCACTGCCCTACACCGCATTGGCGGCTCAACATACCTGGCGCAATGCTCTGCGCTCTTTTACTGGATACTGCTGGCCAGCTCGAAAATGGGCAAGTACATCAACAACACGACGACACCGATGATCAAGCCGATGGCGATCATCAACAAAGGCTCGAACAGTCGAGTGAACCAGTCGACCCAGCGTGAAATGTCATCGTCGTAGAGTTTGGCAATGCGTTCCAGGGTCTGCCCCATGCTGCCGGAACGCTCACCTACGGCCAAGAGCCGAATACCGACCTCGGTGGCAAGCCCGTGGAGTGAAAATGCCGACGATACGGATTGCCCCTCACTGATGCTGGCGGCCGCCGATGACAAGCCTTGCCTCAGGGCCGGTTGACGCAACAGATCCTGCACCATCGTCAACGCGGTCACGAAAGGTATCCCTCCGTTGATCAGCATGGCCAGCGTGCGCGTGAAACGAGCCAACTGGTAAAGCTGAATCTTCTCGCCTACGGTTGGCAGACTCCAGAGACTCTTGATAAACCAAGCTCTGACCATGGGGCGCGTAACTACAAAAGCTACGGTCCCAATCACGGCTAGAAACGCCAACCCTACCCGACCCGCATGATTCGCCAGAAAGCGTCCCCACTCCATCAACAGCCGCGATGTCCAGGGCAAGTTGCCGCCGATATCCTCATACACCTGGCTGAAGCGCGGCACCACGTAACCCAGCAAGAACAAGATCACCAGCAAGCCGACTGCGATCAGCAAGGCAGGATAAACCGAAGCTGCCACGACCTTGTCACGCACCAGATTCAATTGCCGGTGATAGGCAAGATAGCGATCCAACGCGATCACGAGATCGCCGGTCTGCTCGGAGGTGCGGATTGTCGCAACATACAGCGGCGGGAAGGCATCGGGCATCAATTGCAGGGCGCGTGAAAAGGATTGGCCTTCCCGCAGATGCTGTTCCAAGGTGTTCAAGATCCGACGGCTGGCGGCGTCTTTCGACTTGCGCGCCAGGATGTCGATGGTTTCAACCAGACTCAGGCCTGCCTGTAATAACGCCAGCATCTCCTGGCTGAATAGAGCTACAGAAAACTTGCTGCGTGATGCAGAGTTGAAGGAGGGTCCTAATGCTCGGCGAGACGACAGCACGCGATATCCCTGGGCCTGAGCCTGAGTAGCAGCATCCGTTGCACTGGAGGCGGTCAAGGTCAGGAATTTCACGCCTTCTGATGCGCGGTAGACTTTCAGGTGATATTGCATGGCTGATTCAGGAGAGTGGCTTTATCACCAGTTGACGATATCGGCATCCTCTCCTTCACCACCGGGCTTGCCATCCCGGCCGTAGGAGAGAATGTCGTAGTCTCCGTGCTCGCCGGGATAGCGGTAAACATAGGGATGCTGCCAGGGATCTGGTGGTACTGCCTTCTTCAAGTATGGACCTTGCCAACGGGACTCGCCCGCTGGCTGTTTGCCTAGCGCCTCCAAGCCTTGTTCGGTGCTGGGGTAATGGCCTGTGTCCAGACGATAGACCTCCAGTGCTTTTTCAAACGCGTCTATTTGAGCTCGGGCGGCTTTGGTTTCGGATTTGCCGATTTGGGCGAAGTAGCGGGGAGCAACGTAGCCAGCCAAGAGACCAATGATAACCATAACCACTAGCAATTCCAGGAGAGTAAACCCTCCGCAAAGCCCAAATTTACTTTCTCGCTTTATATTCATTAATAATAAAGTTAATTTTTTCAACTAGCGTCTTCTGCGAAGGCGTGAGGTCTGAATTATCGTTCTGAATAAAAATATCTAATTCACGCAATAATTTTCTGAGGGCCTCCTCATTTTCCACTTTTCCTTGTTTCACTATAGCGGCCAAATACACCTCACCGTACATGCAATCCCTTAATTTACTACTTAATTCCTCCCATTTTTTTCTACTGGATGTCTCTCGCGCAACGGTTAGAGCCTCTTTTTTCAAAGAATTTAAATAACTGCTGCGCCTTCCGCCCATCATTTCTTTCTCGAAGCACTCCCGAAAATATTGCGACATTACCTTGGCATCTGGTACGTCGCCCATGAAATCCAAGATCAACTTTATTTCCGAAATGCAAATATTCAACTTTAAAGTTTGATTCAAGATTAATCCTTTGGTTTGTATTGACCAAAATATTTTTCAGACATTTGCAGGTAAAAGTCGCGGGACATATTCAAAGGCGAGATACCGTTGATCATGTTCCCCACCCGGGGATTTCCAATTCCACCGTAATAATCGATGATATTTTGCTCTCTCCCCCTAATCGCAGCGTACGCTTCAGGACCTGTCAGACTCTCGTCTAAATTCGCTTTTCCATACCCCAACAAATTCATATGGTGGTATGCATCACGTCGCGCCACTATGTCTTTAGGCAAGCCAAAACCACCAGCTCGTCCACCATACACCTGCCCAATTGGCCCGAGTTTAGTATAAGTAACATAGGTCTTACTTGGATTGTCCAGATCCGCCACATCTTCGATAGCCGATGCCAAATCTCCAGCCGCATTAACAAGGCTCGTGGCTAGTAAAGTTGCTGCTCCCGCACGTAGTCCTGTTCCTGCGACTATTTGACGAGATGACAGCCATTGGTTGAACATATAACCAAAAGCAGCGGTCATCGCCCCATTTTCAAACCTGCCGCCTCCGATTACTGAAACTGTCCCTCCAGCTACAGAGGCAGCTACACCACGATATACATCATTCCACCCTTCGGTTTGATTGGTAATCCATTTTCCAACAAAGGCCGCTGCGGCACCTCGTGCGCACCCTCCTCCCGTGAGCGTACCGTTTGCGCAACCCACCGCCATATGACCCGCGTAGCGACCAAAGCTATCGGAACCAGGAATTTTCGCAACTTGTTGAAACGCAAAAGCCGTTGCCCCCGCAATTGCACCCGACTTCAACGCATCATTCCAACTCGCCCCTTGCGCTTTCGCCGAAGCAGTCGTAATGCCGCCAGCACATGCCGTCGCGTAACCCGTATAGTAAGTACACGCGGCAACTGCTACGACCGTTGCTATTTGAGCAGCAACGGGTTTAATGTGGTTATTCCATGCGTTATCAATAAACGGGACTCTAAACAAACCGCCAAATAAATATCCGCTTGGATCTGTTAACACCAGCGGCTGATTCAGTACGTATGCATATCGGTTATAGCTCTGGATATTATCCGGTGCCTGGATATACGGATCCGCACTCATGAACCGCCCCAGCGCAGGATCATAAACCCGTCCATTCATATGGATCAGGCCCAGCTCCTCCAGGTGCTCATGGTTCGTAAATCCTCGGTCGGTATTGATCCCAACAACTGTCCCCTCGCTATCGGTCGCACCACCCGCCTGACGACGCTTGCCGAAGGGCTCATACGCCAGTCGCTCAATCACATTGCCCGACTCATCCGTGATCGTCGTCGTCGAGCCCAGCTGGTCACGGTGCATGTAATTGATGGTTTGCGTCGTGCCTGTCTGCTTGATCAGCGCAATCACACTACCACCCGCCGTGATGTAGTGCTTGTGCTCGACCGTACCGTCCGCCTTGATGTCCTTCTCGTAGAACAGACCACCCGTGTTGTCCGGGTTCAGGTAGATCGTCGTCGCACTCGGGGCTACCTGCTTGATCCGCTGATGATCCGGACCATACACGAAGGATAGGGCCACACTAGGCGAGCTCACCGTCTTCAACATGCCGTAGCTGGTATAGCTCTCCGTACGGCCCCGGTCCGCAATCACCGCACCGGTGCTGTCTACGGCCACCTCTGCAATCAAGGCACCATTGGCGTCATACGTGTATTGCAGCTTGCCACCGTGAATGAAGTTCAACTCCTTCAGCGCATGCGGACGGCCATTCACCGCTCCGTAGACATAGCTGCCCATGTCACTGCGGTTGGTGATGTTACCCAGCGCGTCATAGCTGTAGTTCGTGCTCGACAACCCCGCCTGCGGCGAATTCACCACCGCATTGGTCAAGCGGTTCAGGCTGTCGTACAGGAAGGTCTCCGTCAGGTTCTGGTTGCCATCCGCGCGCGATACCATGTTGCCCAGCGAATCGTACTGGTAGCTGAAGTTCTGTACGCTGTTACCGGCGCCGGCATAGATGTTCTTCAAGCGCCCTGTGGTCGCCTCAAACACCTGCTGTGTCACCACGTTGTTGCCATACGTCTGCTGCAGCAACTGGCCCATGGCGTTCTGGGTGTCCCCTCGCCACAGCAGCGCATTGGTCTGGTTGTTGCGCACTTCCTTCAGGTAGCCCAGGCTGGTGTAGACGTATTTCACCACCAGGCCCGTCGGATACGTCTGGGTGGCGATGCGGCCGTTCGCGTCGTAGCTCACCCCTTCAGCATAGGCGGTATCGATGGTCGTGCTGGTGCTGACGTTGCGGCCCAGGTTGTCGTAGCTGTTCGTCTTCTGGTAGCCATTGTCCGAACTCACGCTGCACAGCTTGCCTACCCCCTTGGCGCAATTGTCATAGGTCCAGGTGCTTACCAGATCCGGCTCCGAGCGGCTGGTCATCCGGCCCAGCTTGTCGTAGCTGATCGTGCTGACCTGACCCTTGGCGTCGGTCTGGCGGATCAGTTCTCCAAAGCCGTTGTACTCGTAGCTCCATGTCCCCATGTCGGGATCGACCATGCCGATCTTGCGGCCGCGCAAGTCGTAGCTCAGTTGCACCACGTTCCCATTCGGGTCCTTGGTGGCGATCATGTTGCCGATGGCATCGTATTGGTAGGTCAGGCTGTTGTTCTGGGCATCGATGACCTTGACCACCTGGCCCTGGCTATTTTTGACCTTCGTCTGCGTCTGGTTCAGCGCATTGGTGACCGTGATCGTCAGGCCATTGTAGGTCGTCTGCGACTGGCTTCCATCGGGGGCGGTCGTCAGCACCACCCGGCTCAGCGCGTCATAGGTCACCGTGCTCCATTGCTGGGTCTGGTTCGCGTAATACGGCAGGCTCGTTCGAGATACACGGCCCAGGCTGTCGTATTGCGTGTCCTTGGCGACGATGCTGCTGCCATCAAAGCCCACCGTCTCCGTTTTGATTTCCCGATCCAGGCTGTCGAAATACACCTTCGACCACGGGCCGTTAGCAGTAGTACCGTCCGATGCCAGCGGAGTAGACACCACCACATAAGCACCATAGCTGGGACAAGGCGTCGTTCCACCATTCACGCCCGAACAGTACAGGTACTCCCATTTGGTCTGCGTACCATCGGCGCGGATCTCCCGGGTCTTACGACCGAAGCTGTCGTATTGCCATTGCGTCGTCAGGCCGTTGGGACCCGTCAGACTGGTGACCTTGCCGAAGCGTGCATCATAGGTGCGGCTTTCGCTCTGGCCTAATGCATTCGTGCTCGTGACGGGAAACTGTCCGTTGGCATCGTATGTGGTACCGCTCGTCCTTGGCGCAACCGCTGCTGCCCCGCTGGCCGCCGAACTCGTCGTCGCGCTGACCTTGTTGCCATACGCATCATAGGTATAGCTGGTCTCCAGACGCAATTGCGCGTTGTCCGGCTCGATGACCTCCTTGGTCAGCAGGCCCGTCGCCGCGTCATATTCGAAGGACGACGTACGCGTCATCGTGCCCGCTTGCGCCTGGCCCAATACCAGCAAACTGCCCAACAAAGTCTTACCCAATACGCCATGCCATGGTCGTTTGCGCACAGTACTACCCCTTTGTATTTCTTTTTTAGCTTAGCTTGATGAGCGGCGCCCTGCACCACTCCCCCTGAATCTCTTTATTTTTACTTCGGCTTACGGTGAAGTACTCGTCACGCTCGATTTCAGCAGACGACCCAGATACCAATTCACGCTGTCATTGGCGTAGGTGTTTACCGTGCTCTTCTTGAAGCCGTCATCCGTTGTCACTTCGACCTTCGTGGCATTGCCCCAATTGTCGTACTCGCTGCTCGTCGTGATCACCGGCAAGGCCGTACCGTTGTAATCCCAACTGCTCTCTACGCTTTGTTTGCCATATACAAAGTAACGCTTGCCTGTCGCGAACGTGCAAGCGGTCACGGTTGTAGCCGCGGGATCGCTACAACCGTAAGTAGTTACAGTCTGACTTAGCACTCCACTGTTACCACCGCCAGATACCGTCTTTTTGCTCAGGCTGGGCAAGCCAATATAGGGATAGTCTTGGCGATATTCAGTGTAGGAAGCTAGACCAGTTTCAACTTGACGAGATTGCATCCACCGGAAGCCGAGCATGCCGCGGCCTGTGCCTGACTCAACTCTGAGCCCGCCATATGTATAGGCGGTCGAAGTCGTTCCACCGACACCGTTGGTGCTCTTGATCGACGCCACCACGCTCATGGCGCCTTGCACATCGACCAAGGGATATACTGCCCCCGTATCCTTAGTATAAATACTGCCACCATTGAGCTTGGTATAACTGATTGTCATTGATCGCACCCCCTGACTGATGGTCTGTATCTGTCCTGGCTCATTGGCGTCGGCCAATGAAACATTCCAGCCCCCGTTGCCTAGGGATGTGGCCATGTCAGTTTTGCCATCGCCGTTGAAATCTCCCACCATAGTTGCTGCAACTGACGCGCCATTATTGCTGCCCCAGGTCGCGCAATTGAAAGAAAATCCAGTCGATAAGCAAACGTTCCAATTGCCATTACCTACGGGCGTCATGATGTCCGCTTTACCATCACCGTTGAAGTCGCCAGTGCGTACACTTTGCGCCCCCACGCCAATCGCCGTGTACCAAGTTCCGCAAGAAAATCCAATTCCCGTGGACAGACAAACATTCCAGTTCCCGCTGCCGACATAAGTCATCATGTCAGTTTTTCCATCGCCGTTGAGGTCGAGGAACAGGGTATCGGCGACTACAGCAGCATTGCTGCTGTACCAAGTGGCGCAGTTGAAGCCTCCCCCAGTTGAAAGACAAACGTTCCAATTTCCATTTCCAACGGGGGTCATCATGTCGGACATCCCATCGCCATTGAGATCGACCATCACCGTGTTGGCAACAGATGCGGCATTATTGGTCGGCCAGGTCGCACAGCCGAAATGGTCTCCCCCAGAGACACAGACGTTCCAATTGCCATTACCAACCGGCGTCAGCATATCCGACCGACCATCACCATTCACGTCTGCGATCAAGGTATTGGCAACAGTTGCGGCGTTGTTACTGGTCCAGGTATTACAGGAAAATCCGGCGCCATTAGATAAGCACACGTTCCAAGACCCGCCGCCAACAGGCCCCATCAAATCAGACTTCCCATCGCCGTTCAGATCGACAACATGAATGTTGTAAGCGTAGGTCGCCAGATTGGTAGAAACTGTCGAACAATTAAATCCTGTATCGGTTGCCAGACAGATATTCCAACTACCGTCCCAAGCACCACTGGTAACCGGAATGGCGATATCTGAACGGCCATCGCCATTGATATCCAGAATTTTTGTTTCGCCAGCACTGACTCCAATATTTGCAATCCAGGTTGCGCTTCCAGCGGCATTGAAACCTGTAATGCCGACATTCGTCGTCCAATCGAATGTCGTCTTGGGCAAGCAGACATCTGCAATGCCAGAACACACCTCTATTGATTCCAAGCGCGACAACATCGAAAACGGTCCCGCCCCATATGAAAGCTGATAAGACGTGACCGTTTGAGTGCCGACCTGGGTAGTGAGCGACTTCAAACGCTTTGTGTTACGCACAAGCGATCCGACCTGGAAATACTGAGATATATCAGGACGTGACTCGTATTGAAACAGGATGGCTGCGTTAGAGCCGGAATCGCCAGCACTTTTCCCCGAATAGTCGACTCGATTGGGGTAGAAATCAACGCTATCACTTTCCTTGATATAAGAAATGACGATACTGTTTTGTTTCGTGTCTTCAATACGGTTGAGCGCCCAGATGGCTACGGTGGAGCGCCCCTGCGCCTCGATGCGGGAGTCGGTGGTAGATCCGTAAGCCATTACCTGGCCAGATTTCGTCCACACTTTGAACCAGGCCGGCCCATTGCCAGCGGTGCCATAGGAAACAATTTTTGCAAAATTTTCACGTTCTGTACGATATTCCGTGCCGTCGCCACCTTCCACGCCGTTGATTGCAATCAAGCGCTGTCCGTCTAGGCAATACCGATCATTGGTGTCGTATCCAATACTGCCTCTAAACCCATCCTGTGCTACGGTACGTGGGCATCGAGAGATAGTTCCCAAGCCTCCGAGACTCCAGCCGAAACCGAGCAAACCATTACCACCTTGGCTACTGTAGTTAAAGCTGAGTTTTGGCTCCATCCCAGCGATTCCTGGTGGAGTCTGAATGGGGATGCTATAAGTGGCTGCGCCGGTTTCGCTTACCTGGAAACTAGCTGGCACAACCATTTGCCCGTAAGAGAGGGGCGAAAGTATTGTACTTGCAAAAAAAATACGCGCGAGGAAACTGCGCAGTCGAAAGTCACGCATAGAACACCCCTGTTTTTTTCTTATCCCTATCGTGCCCCACGAGCATGTGCAACACTTAGCAATGGCACGAGTTAGGTCTACGTCATATACGTAGGATTTAAGATATATTTAAATTGCGAAATTGATACGTTTTTTATAAAGATACGTGACCAAAAATCCCGCCAGATAATAACAAAAATCAGACCAACTTCATGCTTGCAAAAGCAAATAATTTTTCGTAAATAACTGAAAAGTTAGTAACTGTAGGTTGGAGTCGAATGTCACATCGACAACCGATTCCTGGCGATATCCTCAACCTGCGCGATATCGAGCAGGGACTGGAAAACTTCAAGCGTCTGCCGACCGTCCAGGCCGATATCAAGATCACGCCCTCCGAGGATGAGGGCGCCCAGGCAGGTGACAGTGACCTGGTGATCCATTACCGGCAGTCCTTCCCCTTCCGTCTCACGGCATCGCTCGATGATGGCGGCAGCAAGGCCACCGGCAAATACCTGGCCGGGATTACTTTGTCCTATGACAATTGGTGGACCCTCAATGACCTCTTCTACGCAAGCGTGAGCCGCAGCCTGCATCACGATGGCGATCACGGCAGCCAGGCCTACACGCTGCATTACTCCCTGCCCTGGGGCAACTGGATGGCCGCCCTCACCATGTCGGGCAACCGCTATCACCAGACGGTCGCCGGTGCCTTCGAGAATTTCGTCTACAGCGGGCGCGCCGAAACCACCGAGTTCAAGCTGTCACGCCTGCTCTCCCGCGATGCCGGCAGCAAGAGCGTGATCTTTGGCAAAGCCTTGCTGCGCAAGGCCTACAACGCCGTCGATGACCTCGAGATAGGCGCCCAGCAACGCCGCACCACGGCCTGGGAGGCGGGCCTGAATCACCGGCAGTTCCTGGGCGATGTGATTGCCGACGCCACTCTGGCCTATCGCCGTTCGCTCGATACGCAAGGGGCCGAACCGGCCTCCTCCTTCGACCTGCCGCAGATCGGTACCCGCTATGGTCTGTGGCTGCTGGATGCCTCGCTCAATGCGCCGTTCCGGCTGGGCGGTGCAAGGCTGCGCTACGACGGGACGCTGCGCGCGCAGTGGAACCGTGGCCGATTGCCGCCGCAGGATCAGTTCTCCATCGGCGGACGTTACACGGTCCGTGGTTTCGACGGCGAGCTGACCCTGCAGGCCGAACGCGGCTGGTTCCTGCGCGATGAGTTGGCGCTGGAAATGGGAGAGAGCGGGCAGGAAGTGTTTGCCGCCGTCGATACCGGCGCGGTAGCAGGCCCGACGGCACAGTTCCTCACCGGCCAGCGCTTGACGGGCGCCGCACTGGGCTTGCGCGGCAGCGTAACCAGGCTGAGCTATGAGATGTTCGTGGGCACGCCGCTATCCAAGCCGCAAGGTTTCCAGACCGCCGCCGTGACGGGAGGCGTCAACCTGCAATGGACATTCTGAGGCGAGTTCTCTGCCGACAAGACATGCTGCACGATGGGGAGCGCTCAACGGGCGCGGCGGAAAGTAAGGTTGTAGCGGCAGCGTCCGGTGAGCGCATGCTCGCCCTCGCGCAACGGATCGATGCCGTGGAAGGCCAGGCGCGCCGGGCCGCCCCACACCACCACATCGCCACTTTCCAGGCGCATGCGCTGCGGCTTGTCGGTGCGTGCCATGCCCCCGAAGAGGAAAGTCGCAGGCAAGCCCAGCGAGACCGAGACAATCGGTTGGGTCATGTCCAGTTCATTCTTGTCCTGGTGCAGCGACATGCGGGCAGCAGGTTCATAGCGATTGATGAGACAGGCGTCAGGATCGAATCCGGCGAAACCCGCCGCCGCCGCCGCCCGCCCGGCCAATGCCGCGAAGAGGGAGGGCATGGCAGGCCAGTCGCGCTCGACCAGCGGATCGCGTGACTGATAGCGATAGCCGCGACGATCCGTCACCCAGCCATACCGACCGCAATTGCTCATCGCTACCGACATGCGAAAACCTCCCGGTGTCTGCATGTGGCGCAGGGGCGAAGCTTCCAGCACGGTGTCGATGGCGGCCATCAGCCGGATCGCTTCGTCCTCATCGACAAAGGCGCGCAGCAGCAGCGCGCCCTCGGTGAGGGTCTCCATCGAAGGATCACGCGCCAGGCCGGCGAAGAGATCGCCGCTCACCGCGCGGGCTCCGGACGTGGTGGGGGATTGTCGATGAAGTGGCTCACTTCATCCAATGTCGGCGCGATGAAGCGCAGCGGCCTGGCCAGACTGCCGACCAGCGAGGCATGCGAGGTGTTGTCGAAGTAGCGCTCCACCACCGGCACCTGCCGGGCGCGCAGCAGCCTGGCCAGGCCAGCGGTGTTGCGTTCGGCCGAGACCAGCCGGTCCTTGTGCGAGGCGATCAGCAGCGCGGGGGGCGCACCCGCCTGCACGTGGCGCACCGGTTGCGAATCCGGCGGGGAATCGGGGGCGAAGAAAACCGGTTTCACGTCCGCGTTTTCGATGGGCAGGAAATCATACGGTCCGGCCAGTCCGATCCAGCCGCGCAGAGCATCCGGCGAGGCACCCGCTGCGTGCAGCCAGCGTGGGTCCAGCGCCACCATGGCGGCGTTGTAGGCACCGGCACTATGTCCCATGACAAAGACGCGCTGTGGATCGCCACCCAGCTCGCGCACCGAACGCAGGGTCCAGGCCACGGCCTGGGCACTGTCCTTGACGAAATCCGGATAGCGGACTTCGGGATAGACGCGGTAGTCCGGCAGCACCGCGATGTAGCCACGCGAACTCAAGGCCTCGCCGACGAAGGCGTAGTCCTTGCGGCTGCCCTCGTTCCAGCTGCCGCCATAGAAGAAGACCACCACCGGCAAGCCCGGACCGGAACCGGCTTGCGGGGCGCCGACCGGGCGATAGATGTCGAGCTTTTGACGCGGGTTATCGGTGTTGGCATACGCCACGCCTTCGGTCTTGACGTAGGAGGAAGTGGGCGTGAGGGCATTGATGGCCGTCAGCGGTGAACAGGCGACGACGCCACCCAGGATCAGTACCGCGCCAGCGAACGCGAGACCGGCCTTGCCAAGTACGTGCATGCGCAACTCCAGCCATGAAGAAAGGCCTATTGTAGCCGCGCACGACAAAGCCTTCAGGAGGGGGCGTCGTCCCGGCTCCCTGCTTCATGCGCGAGCAAGGCGGCCTTGCGCGCGATACCCCAGCGATAGCCCGAGGGCGTGCCATCCAGGCGCACGATGCGATGGCAGGGAATCAGCAAGGCGATCTCGTTGCGGGCACAGGCATTGGCTACGGCGCGCACGGCATTGGGCTGGCCGATGCGCGCGGCCAGTTCGGCGTAGGTCAGCGTGATGCCTGGCGGCACCGCACGCAGGGCTTGCCAGACGCGCTGCTGGAAGGCCGTGCCACGGATGTCCAGCGGCAAGGCAGTGCCCTGGCGAGGGTCGTCCAGCGCTGCCAGTACCTGCGCGAGAGTCTGCTCGAAGGCGGCATCACCGGGGGCGAGATCGGCGTGGGGAAAGCGGTCCTGCAGTTGCTGCAACAGGGGCTCGGGCTCGCTGCCCAGGGCGACAGCGCAGATGCCCTGTTCGGTCGCTGCCACCAGCAAGGCCCCCAGCCAGCATTGCGCCACCGCGAAGCGGATTTTCTCGCCCTGGCCGCCGCGCCGGTAGACGTCAGGCTGCATGCCCAACTGCGCGGTACTGCGGGCATAGAAGCCTCCGCTGGAAGCAAAGCCGACTTCGTAGAGCGTCTCGGTCACGCTGGCACTGCCGCCCAGTTGCGCGCGCAGGCGTGCGGCGCGGTAGGCCTCGGCATAGCCCTTGGGGGTGAGCCCCGTCTGTTGCTTGAACAGACGATGGAAGTGATAGCGACTCAGACCTGCGGCCTGGGCCAGGGTGGCGGTGTCAGGCGGTTCACCGGCCTGCTCGATCAGGCGGCAGGCCTGCGCGATGGCGCGGGCCTGGCGTTCGTGCAGGGGGGGCTGGTCCGGCTTGCAGCGCTGGCAGGGACGAAAACCAGCCGCTTCGGCCGCCGCACAGCTGGCATGGAAGTCCACATTCCTGCGCAAGGGCGTACGTGCGCCACAGGAGGGCCGGCAATAGACACCGGTGCTGCGCACCGAATACCAGAACCGACCATCGAAGCCGGCATCGCGCTGCTGCACGGCTTGCCAGCAGGTTTGCGGGTCGAGGAGCGCAGCATCGGTGGCCGGGCCCGGCATGGGGGTAGAAGTCATGGTCAGCATGGAGTGCTCCCGGAATCAGATGGCACTGATTCTAGGCGCGTGCTACCGACGATGCACTCCGATCATTGCTTTTGAATTGCTGCGTGGATGAAACGCATCATCGGACAATTCAATGATGGCAGCCGTCCATCATTGAATTTTCACATCATGTGGTTCAGCTCATTGCGAGAAACGGATGCGCTGGCGCGACTTCACCGGCTGCATCACGTGTTCCAGCGGCAGCTCGTGCGATTGCTTGACCTTCTTCAAGGTGATGTTGGACTTGACGTTGGTCACGCCCGGCAGGCGCAGCAGCCGGGTCATCATGAATTCGGAAAACGCCGCCAGGTCGGGGGCGACGATGCGCAGGATGTAGTCGCCCTCGCCGGTGACGGAAAAGCACTCGGTCACTTCCGGCATGGATTCCACGGCTTTCTCGAAGAGTTCGCCACGGGTTTCGCCCTGGCGGTCCAGGGTCACGGTGGTGAAGGCGGTCACGCCCAGGCCGACCACGGCCGGGTCCAGCACGGCGGTATAGCGCTCGATGACGTGGGCTTCTTCCAGCCGTTGTACGCGACGGCTGATCTGCGAAGTGGACAGATGCACTTTCAGACCCAGCGCGCTATTGGTAATATGGCCGTCTCGCTGCAATTCGGTCAGCAAGGCCAGGTCGTAGCGATCCACGTTGATGATGCTCATTTGTCTCTCCAAAGTTCATATTTAAGAATTATTTGTGCATATTATCTAATATATCGCGCAAAAAACAATCACAAATTGCAGTCTTGACGCAATAAACTCCTCGCATGGGCCGCGCTTGTCGGCCCTCCCTATTCGAGGAGACACCAGATGGGCCACGCAGACACCCAGTTCGCCACCGCAGCCGTCAATACCGCCAATACCGCCACCACCGTCAGTGGCGACCTGTTCGACAACCCCATGGGCACCGACGGCTTCGAGTTCGTCGAGTACACTGCCGCCGATCCGGCCGGCATTGCCGCCGTGCTGGAGCTGATGGGCTTTACGGCTGTGGCGCGCCACCGTTCCAAGAATGTCACCCTGTATCGCCAGGGCCAGATCAACTTCATCCTCAACGGCGAACCCCACAGCAATGCCGCCGCCTTTGCCCAGGTGCACGGCGCCTCGGTCAACGCCATGGCCTTCCGGGTGCGGGATGCAGCCCATGTGTACAAACGTGCACTGGAACTGGGCGCTGAAGGCGTGGAAGCCAAGCTCGGTCCGATGGAACTGAACATTCCTGCCATTCGTGGCATCGGCGGTTCGCTGCTGTATCTGGTGGATCGCTATGGCGACAACGGCTCCATCTATGACGTCGATTTTCAGTTCTTCCCCGACGTGGAGCGCAACCCCAAGGGCGTCGGCCTGACCTACATCGACCACCTGACCCACAACGTCATGCGCGGCGCGATGGATACCTGGTCTTCGTTCTACACGCGCCTGTTCAACTTCCGCGAGATCAAGTATTTCGACATCGAGGGCAAGGTCACGGGCCTGCGTTCGCGCGCCATGACCAGCCCCTGCGGCAAGATCCGCATTCCCATCAACGAGAGCGCCGACGACAAGTCGCAGATCGAGGAATTCATCAAGCAGTACAACGGCGAAGGCATCCAGCACATTGCCCTGGGCACCGACGACATCTACCAGACCGTGCGCGCCCTGTATGCACGGGGGGTGCCGCTGCAGGACACCATCGCCACCTACTATGACCTGGTGGAGCGGCGCATCCCCGGTCATGGCGAAGACCTCGATGCCCTGCGCGAGCTGAAGATCCTCATCGACGGCGCGCCCACGGCGGGCCAGGGTCTGCTGCTGCAGATCTTCACCCAGAACCTGATCGGCCCGGTGTTCTATGAAATCATCCAGCGCAAGGGCAATGACGGTTTTGGCGAGGGCAATTTCAAGGCCCTGTTCGAATCCATCGAGCTGGACCAGATGCGCCGTGGCGTGATCTGACCGCCGGGCGAACGCGCTCCTGCAGCCGCCATGAAAAAGACGCAGCGCCCTGGCCGGGCCTGCGTCTTTTCGTTTTTTTACTTTCCGAGACTCAAGATCGCGCCGGGAGCGCCGTAAATCCATGCAAAGGCAACACCGCTGTCCCCTTGCAATCCCTTGCGCCCAACGGGCCGGAGTCCGCATGAACGTCGCGTATGAACAAGAAAAACCTGCCCACGCCCCAGCTGAACCGGCCATGGCAGACACGCTGGACCATGACCCCGCCGAACTGGTGGCGCAATTGAGTCATCGTATCCTGCTGCTGCAACAGCAGACCCAATCCCTGGCCCGCTTCCCGGCCAACCGCGACGGCAAGCAGCAGCGTCAGTTGCTGCAGCAGCAGATCCGCACGCTCTACCAGCAGTTGTTCGTGCTGGAACAGCAGCAGGCGCGACAGCGCAGGCGCGGCGAAAACTATCTCAGCATGGCCCTGTCGGTGGCCGCCCATGCCGCACACCAGCATGCCCGTGGCGAGCTGGCGGCAGCGGTGCTTTGAGGCCGGTTCCGCTTCCTTGAAGATTCTGCCGGCTCAATAACGCAGCCGCGACAGGCTCACCAGACAAGCCGCACCCGCCAGGGCGGCGGCAAAGCACAGCACCGGCGCATAGGGCGTGGCCGATATGCCCATGAGCATGGCCACCACCGAGGCACCCACAGTCTGCCCGGTCAGGCGTGCCGTTCCCAGCATGCCGCTGGCACCGCCCGTACGCTCACGTGGCGCGGCGCTGATCATGGTGCGATTGTTGGGTGACTGGAACAGCCCGAAGCCAACCCCGCACACCGCAAACATGGCCAGCATCACGCCATCGGGCGTGCTGCGGTCCACCGTCAGCAGGGCCAGCAAGCCCAGGCACATCACCGCCAGCCCCACCCCGCCCAGCAAGCCTGCCGAGATGCGATCCGAGAGCTTGCCCGCCACCACGCCGGTGAGCGCCACCGCAATCGGCCAGGCCGTCAGCAACAGACCGGCGCGCGCTGCGCTCATGCCGAGTTGATTCTGCAGCAGGAAGGGCAGCATCACGAAGACCGACATCTGCGCCGCGAAGGAGCAGAACGAAGTACCGATGGAGAGCGCAAACAGGGGAATGCGCAACAGGTCCAGCGGCAACATGGGCGCACTGGGCGATTGCAGCTTCAACAGCAGCACCAGGCTGATGGCAGTCAGCAGCGCGCACAGTGCCACCACCCAGCCGCCTTGCAGATGACCGACGGCATCGATGGTATAGAGCAGCAAGCCGATGAAGCCCATGCAAAGCAAGGCGCTCTGGCGATCAAAACGGCGTTCCGAGAGCGGATTGGCCGGCAAGGCGCGGCTGCCCACGACCAGCGCTACCAGGCCGAGCGGGATGTTGATGAGGAACAGCCAGTGCCACGAGGCCAGATGCAGGATCAGGCCGGCCACGGTCGGCCCCAGGGCATTGCCGGTGCCGGCTACCAGGGCGTTGTAGCCGATGGCACGGCCCAGCAGGCGGGCCGGATAGATGAAGCGGATCAGTGCGGTATTGACCGAGAGGATCCCGGCTGCGCCCAGTCCCTGCAGTACCCGCGCCAGGCTCAATTGCAGCATGTCGCCGCTGGCCGCGCAGGCCAGCGAGGCCAGCGTGAAGAGAAACAGCCCGCCCAGGTAGACGCGCCGGTAGCCGATCACTTCTCCCAGCGACGCCAGCGGCAGCAGGCACACCGCCATGGCGATCTGATAGCTGTTGATGACCCAGATCGCATCGGCATCGCTGGCCTTGAGATCGGCCGCCATGGCCGGCAAGGCCAGGTTGGCGATGGAGCCGTCGAGCACGGCGACGGTCAGGCCCAACACCACCGTGGCGATGGCCAGCAGGCGCTGGCGCGGCGGCAGGCCGTCATGATCGGGAGAAACGCAAGGAAGAACGGGAGTAACAGACATGACTCTGCGCGGGGGAGCCGGGAAGACAGGGAAGAAAAGGGCGTTTAGCGGAACGCCGAAATGGGCGTCAACTTCTTGTCGCGGGGAATATTGAACTTGGTCTTGAGACCATACCACTTGGTCCACAGGGCATCGATCTCGCCCTCCTTTTCCAGTGCGGCCAGGGCCTGGTTGACGGCATCGAGCAGCCGGTGCTCTCCCTTCTTGACGCCCAGTGCAGTGGGCTCCCAGGCCAGTGCGCCTTCGACGAAGCGGAACCGTCCGCCCGACTCATTGACGAAACGAATGCCCGAGGGCATCGAAATGGCCAGCGCATCGACCTGACCCTGCGCCAGCGCCAGGAAGGATTGTGGCGTGTCGGTGAAGGTCAGCAAGCTGGCCTTGCGCAGCACGCGCCGCACCGCCTGCTCCGGGGTGGAATCGCGATTGGCGCTGATGCGCTTGCCGTCCAGGTCGGAGACCAGATTCAGGCCGGAATCACTCTGTACGATCAGCTTGATCGGGTTCTGGTAATGCGAGGCCGTGAAATCGATCAGGCGCGCGCGTTCGCGGGTATAGCCCAAGGCCGCCGAGACCAGGTCCACCTCCCCCTTCATGAGCGCCGGCAAACGCCCCTCCACCGTCACACTGCGGTGCTGCATCTGTACGCCCAGCTTGCGAGCGACCGCGCTGCACATGTCAACATCAAACCCGACGATCTGGCCGGTCAGCGGATCGGAAAATCCCAGCGGCTCATTCTTGGACAGCGTGGCGCAGATCAGCACGCCACGCGCCTCTATCTGCCCCAGGCGGTCTGCGTGCGCCGCAGCGGGAACCAGCCAGGCCCCGGCCAACAGCAGGCTGCCCATGCCCAGTTGCTTGAGTTGCTGCGAAATCTTTTTCATGCTTTTCCTCATCGAGCGTCGAGGATAGCCCGAAACAATCCCGGATGTCACTCGCAGCAGACACTCCCATACACTTTACAAACAAATCTCTCTACGCACCAATACAGTACCCTGACAGTTTTCGGTACACATCACCTGACATGACCTGTTCACCCTGCCCCGCCGCTTCATCTGGCCGGTCCACAAGACAACGGCCCGGTCGGGTGAGGACCGGGCCGTCATCGGACAGCGATCAGACAGTCAACGGACAGTCAACGGACAATTCAGCCGTGGCCCAGATAAGCCTTGCGCACGTCGCTGTTGGCCAGCAGGTTGGCACCGGTATCGGACATGACCACATGGCCGTTTTCCAGCACATAGCCACGGTCGGCCACGCCCAGGGCCTTGTTGGCGTTCTGCTCGACCAGGAACACCGTCACGCCGCTGTCGCGGATGGTGCGGATGATCTCGAAGATCTGCGCAATCACCAGCGGGGCCAGGCCCAGCGTGGGTTCGTCCAGCAACAGCAGGCGCGGCTTGCTCATGAGGGCGCGGCCAATGGCCAGCATCTGCTGCTCGCCGCCGGACATGGTCCCGGCCCGCTGGGCCGCTCGCTCCTTGAGGCGCGGGAAAAGGCCGAAAACGTACGCGATGCCCTGCTCGATCTCGTCATTGCTGGCGAAGAAGGCGCCCATCTGGAGGTTCTCCAGCACGGTCAGACTGGGGAAGACGCGTCGACCTTCCGGCGAGATGGCAAATCCGCGGCGCATGATCTCGTGGGTCGGCAGCTGGGTGATGTCCTGGCCCTCGAAGATCACACGACCGCCGGAGGCACGCGGACGTCCGCACAGCGTCATCAAGAGGGTGGTCTTGCCGGCACCGTTGGCACCGATGAGGGTGACGATCTCACCCTTTTCCACCTTCAGCGATACGCCGTGCAGGGCCTCGATGGCGCCATAGTGGGTATGCACCTTGTCAAACTGCAGCATCATTCTTCTCCCAGATAAGCCTTGATCACGCGCTCGTCGCTACGCACCTGTTCGGGGGTGCCGGTGACGATGGGCTTGCCGTGCTCCATGACCAGGATGCGGTCGGAGATGCCCATGATGAGGCTCATGTCGTGTTCGATCAGCAGCACGGCCACGCCGTGCTCGCGGCGCAGGCGGTCGATCAGTTGCGACAGCTCCTGCTTCTCCTGCGGGTTCAGGCCGGCGGCCGGTTCATCCAGCAGCAGCAGGCGCGGCCTGGTGATCATGCAGCGGGCAATCTCGACGCGGCGTTGCAGACCATACGAGAGCGTGCCCGCCTCACGATTGGCCAGTGCGGTCAGGCCGAGCTGATCCAGCCAGTAAGCCGCGCGTTGCAGCGCCTCCTGCTCGGAGCGGCGATAGGCCGCGGTCTTGAGCAGGCCCGACAGCAGGTTGGTGTTGACCTGCTGGTGTTGTGCCACCAGCAGGTTTTCCACCACGGTCATGGACTTGAAGAGGCGGATATTCTGGAAGGTCCGCACCAGCCCCTGCTGCGCCACCTGGTGGCTGGGCTGGCGGGCAATCGAGACGCCATCGAGAGCGATCTCGCCCGAGGTCGGCTGATAGAAGCCGCTGATGCAGTTGAAGACGGTAGTCTTGCCGGCCCCGTTGGGACCGATGATGGCGAAGACTTCGCGCTCCTGCACGGCCAGCGAGACGCCATCCACGGCCAGGAGGCCACCGAAGCGCATCGACAGGTTGGACACTTCCAGCATGGTTTTCATGGACGAATTCATTGCGGCAACTCCACGTGCGGACGGGTTGCAGGGAGCAATCCTTGCGGACGCCACATCATCATCAGCACCATCACCAGGCCGAAGATCAGCATGCGGTATTCGGCAAAGCTGCGCGCCAGTTCCGGCAATACGGTCAGCAGGATGGCGGCCAGAATCACGCCCAGCTGCGAGCCCATCCCCCCCAGCACAACGATGGCCAGGATCAGGGCGGACTCGATGAAGGTAAAGGATTCCGGCGTCACCAGACCCTGGCGGGCGGCGAAGAAGGAACCGGCCAGGCCAGCGAAGGCGGCACCGAGCGTGAAGGCGGAAAGCTTCACGCGGGTTGGATTGATGCCCAGCGAGCGGCAGGCGATCTCGTCTTCACGCAGCGCTTCCCAGGCGCGGCCCATGGGCATGCGCAGCAGGCGGCTGGTGACGAACCAAGTAAAGAGCACCATCAGCAAGGCCAGGAAGTACAGGAAGATCACCATATGCGCGCCCTGATAGCTCAGGCCGAACATCTGGTGGAAGGTGGTGCCGCCTTCGGTCAGCGGATTGCGCGCCATCACCACGCCGAACACGGTCGGCTTGGGGATGCCGGAGATGCCATCCGGTCCGCCGGTCAGGCTGGTCATGTTGTTGAGCAAGAGACGGATGATTTCACCGAAGCCCAAGGTGACGATGGCCAGGTAGTCACCGCGCAGGCGCAGCACCGGGAAGCCCAGCAGGAAGCCGAACAGTGCGGCGGCAGCCGCCGACAGCGGCACGCACTCCCAGAACGAGAGGCCGAAGTACTGGTTGCACAGCGCATAGGTGTAGGCACCCACGGCATAGAAGCCGACGTAACCCAGGTCGAGCAGGCCGGCGAAACCGACCACGATGTTCAGGCCCAGGCCCAGCACCACGTAGATCAGCGCCAGAGTCATCACGTCCACATAGCCGCGCGAACCGAAGAAGGGCCACACCAGCGCGGCCATCAGCAGGATCATCATGGCCGCGCGCTGCTGGCCCGGCTGCATGCGCGGCAGCGTCGGCAGCTTGATGCCGGCGCGGGTGCGCAAGAGCGCCGGCTTGGCCAGCTGGAACAGGAACACGGCCAGCACCGCCACCAGCACCGGGGTCCAGTGGGTATTGAGGACCACGCGGTAGCCCTCCAGCTGCAGCTGCATGCCCAGCAGCGGGATGGTCAGTACGGCGGTCACCAGCGCCGCCGCCACGGCATTCTTGAAAGTCTCAGGCATCACGCCTCCTTGAATTTGTCGTTGTCCGTCGAGCGCAGCAGGCTCAGACCTTTTCGATGTCGGGCTTGCCCAACAGGCCCGTGGGACGGAACAGCAGGATCAGCACCAGCAGACCGAAGGACACCACGTCCTTGTATTCGGAAGGCAGATAGCCGGCCGCGAAGGTCTCGGCCAGACCCAGCAGTACGCCGCCCAGCATGGCGCCGGGAATGCTGCCGATGCCGCCCAGCACCGCCGCCGTGAAGGCCTTGATGCCGGCGATGAAGCCGATGTAGGGATTGAGCTTGCCGATGGTCAGCGCAATCAACACGCCGCCCACCGCCGCCAGCATCGCGCCCAGGACGAAGGTGAAGGAAATCACCTTGTTGGTATCGATGCCCAGGAGGTTGGCCATGCCCATGTCTTCAGCGCAGGCGCGGCAGGCACGGCCCATGCGCGAGCGTGCGATGAACAGCGTCAGGGCCACCATCAGCACCAGCGTCACGCCCACGATGACCATGCGCGAATACGGCACGGTGACGGTGAAGTCGCTGCCCATCTGGAACTCCAGCGCGCCCGAGATCAGCACCGGCACCGACATGTCGCGTGCGCCCTGGCCGATCTGCACATAGTTCTGCAGGAAGATGGACATGCCGATGGCCGAGATCAGCGGCACCAGGCGCGGCCCGCCGCGCAAGGGACGATAGGCCACGCGTTCGACGGTCCAGCCATAGAGGCCCGTCACCAGCACCGAGACGATGAGCGCACCGCCCAAGAGCAGCGGCAAGGGATAACCGGACTGCACGCCGATGGCTGTGAGCGTCACCAGGCCGACGTAGGAGGCGATCATGTAGATTTCGCCGTGGGCGAAGTTGATCATGCCGATGATGCCGTAGACCATGGTGTAGCCGATGGCGATCAGGGCATAGATCGCACCCAGCGAGAGCCCGTTGACGAGCTGCTGGGTCAGTTGAGGGAGCAATTCATTCATGAGGGAACCCGGAAAGTGGAAATGCCCCATTCCGAAGCAATGGGGCATTTCGCGGTTTGACGTCAGGTCAGACAGTCAGGCCAGCGATTCGAAGAGAATCACTTGGCTTCGGTCTTGGTGGCATCCTTGTGCCAGGTGAAGACCACGAACTTGAAGGCCTTCAGGTCACCCTTCTTGTCGTATTCGACGTTGCCGATGGGGGTCTTGAAGCTGTTGGCATGGATGTAGGCCGCGACCTTTTCGGGATCGGTGGACTTGCTGCCGGTGATGGCGTCGGCGATGATCTTCACGGCCGAGTAGGCCGGCATCTGGAACGGACCGTTGGCGTCACGCTTGGCGGCAGCGAAGGCCTTGACCAGGGCGGCATTGGCCGGGTCGGCGGCGAAGTCGGCCGGCAAGGTCACCAGCATGCCTTCGGAGGCCGGGCCGGCGATGGCGGTGATGTCCTTGTTGCCCACGCCTTCGGGGCCCATGAAGACGGCCTTGACGCCCTGCTCACGCGCCTGGCGCATGATCAGGCCCATCTCCGGGTGGTAGCCGCCGAAATAGACGAAGTCCACCCCCTGCGACTTCAACTTGGTGACGATGGCCGAGTAGTCGCTGTCACCGGCGTTGATGCCTTCGAACACCACCACCGGCACCTTGGCCGCATCCAGCGCCGCCTTCACCGAGGAGGCCACGCCCTGGCCGTAGGACTGCTTGTCGTGCAGCACGGCGACCTTCTTGGGCTTGAGCTTCTCGATCACGTAGCGGGCGGCGGCAGGACCTTGCTGGTCGTCGCGGCCGATGGTGCGGAAGATGAACTTGTGCGGCTTGGCTTCGGTCAGCTGCGGTGCAGTGGCCGAGGGGGTGATCATGACCACGCCTTCGTTCTCGTAGATATCGGAAGCCGGAATGGTAGAGCCGGAGCAGACGTGACCAATCACGTACTTGATATTCTGGCTGACGATCTTGTTGGCCACGGCCACGGCCTGCTTGGGTTCGCAGGCGTCATCCATCATGACGGCTTCGAACTTGTTGCCGTTGGCGCCGCCGGCGGCGTTGATCTGTTCGATGGCGGTGAGGGCACCGGCCTTGACCATGTCGCCGTACTGGGCCACGGCACCGGTCAGGGGACCGGCGATGGCGATCTTGACGGTTTCGGCGTGGGCCAGGCCGGCCGAGGCGGCACAGCCGGCGAAGGTGGCGGCGGCCAGGGCGATCTTGGTCAGACGGCTTGCAAACTTCATTGTCGTTTCCTCCGGGATGGAATGGATTCAAGAGGCGCCGTAACCTGGCCAGCAGGCCGGCGCGCGTAGGGTTGTGGATACCTGACCCCGTTTTACGGGAGGCTGGCCGCAACATGGGGGCAGAGTGTAACACTGCCGTCATTTGGGGCAAATTTTTTTTGAAATTTCGTCAAACCCCATCATTTATGCGCTGCCCACTTCGATTTTGCGCACATTTCATGCTGTTTTTCTTCATTTTCCCACATTCGGTGCAGAACCGCACTGCAACAAGATCCAATTCGGTGCATTGTCCTGAAAGGCTTGATGGGACTGGCTTTGCGGCCTGATCCGGATTTCCCGTGGCAAGCCCGGCTTGCGCCATTTACAATACCGCCTCGCCCTCCGCATTCCCGCAGAACAAGACCTGGTTTCGATGCTTCGCTTCCCTCTTTTTCCCTCCCGCCACCTGCACCCTGCCCTCCTGCGACTGCTGGCCACAGCAAGCCTGGTACCGGGACTGCTCCTGGGAGGCAACAGCCCGCGGGCGCAGGCGGCCGAGGTGCGCCAGTACCAGTATCACCGGGTCTTCATCAGCACCTGCCGCGCCGATCCGCGCAGCGACAGCATCCGCATGTACTGGAAGGATGCCAACGGCACGCCGCTGGGCAATTTCAGCCGGCTCGACGCGCATTTACGCGATCAGGGTCAGCAGATGGTGTGTGCCACCAATGCCGGCATCTATGACAAGCAGTTGCAGCCGCTGGGCTTGTATGTGGAAGGCGGCAACCAGCTGCGCCGCCTCAATACGCGCAAGAACGCGTATGGCAATTTCTATCTGCAACCCAATGGGGTGTTCGTGTTGAGCGAGCGTCAGGCTTACATCGTCGAGACCTCCGACTATCAAGCCGAGCTGGGCCTGTGGAATGCCGTGACGCGCTATGCCACGCAATCAGGGCCCTTGATGATTGTGGACGGCCAGATCAATCCGCGCTTCGATCCCGATTCGGCCAACAAGGTGGTGCGCAATGCGGTCTGCCTGGACGCGGGCGGCATGGTCACGCTGGCCATTGCGCGCAATCCGATCAGCTTTTACGATTTCGCCAGTTTCCTTCGGGATGAACTCAAATGCAGTGACGCCTTGTACCTGGATGGCAGCATCTCGCGCATGTATCCGACGCTGGAAGCCAATATGGGGCCGGCGTTCGGGGCCATGATTGCGGTGGTGAAAGGGGATGGGGGGAAGTAGCGGCGAAAACCGCTACTTGAATGGCAGTACTGAACTTAGATCTTGACCAGCCAGCTTCTGGAAGAATTACCTTGCAGGGGTAAGCACCAGGATCTTGAGCGCAGCGAGCTATCTCGGTACTCGGCATCTTTTCAACCTACATCGAGATCTTTACGAGATCACTGACTTGCGTAGCAACATAGGTTAATTTGAGGACTTGGATGACCACGTAAGGCTCCCACAAGACAAAAAAAAGCCCGCAGCCAATACACTGCGGGCAAGTTCCCTATCAAGAGGGAGGTTGAAGGAACAGTTCAACCACCTGTACGACTACAGGCCGCAAAAAAAAGTTCGGAAAGATTTTTCGCGCACTGATACAGATCCGGCCTGCAAGTCAGGTCATCAGCAAGAAGCTTCACATTTCCCTGAAAAAGCCGCAATCCACCCTGCCCCCCGCCAAACAAGAAAACGCCGCGACAGTCGCCCGTCGCGGCGTATGCAGTGCTGTTCCCACTGCGGGAGAGGGTGCGGCTATTGCCGTTCTTGTTGGCTCTTATGATGTGGCGCTTACTTTTGCGTACCGCTGTCGCCAGTGGTGGCCGGCGGCGTGCTCGGGCTGGTGGCCGCGGAATCCGAAGGCGTGGTCGGGGTCGGAGCGGCCGGCATGGCGGTCGAGCCCGCAGCGGTACCGGAATCCGCCGGCGCCGGCGTGGTCGGGGCGGTGCTTGCCGGTGCCGGTTCCGATGCGGCCGGCGGGGCGGCAGCAGGAGCGGCCGGCGCTTCGTCGCGCTTGTTGCAACCCGCCAGAACAGCGGTGAATACGGCGGCAGCCAAGAGGGTGTGACGAATCTGCATGTGATGCCTCCTAAGGTTGTTGAAGGGATTTGCCGAAATGGCGGCCCGCCAGGCACAGAGCGCCCGCTTGCCGAAATTCGACAGCTTCTGGACCCCGATTATTCCCGCTCCGGCCCGCCGAGGCTGTCAGAAAACAGCGCATCTTGATGTCAGCCATCACAGGCAGTGTGGCATCCATGTCAACACTTTCCCAGCGAAAAACCCGTATCATCGCCTTCCATGACGACTCCGACCGCCCGCTTCCCTGCCCTCGCCCGCTTGCCTGTCTGCCGCTTGCTGGCCCTTGCCGCCAGCGTCCTGGCCACGTGCCTGCCGCTGGCCGCCCATGCCGACATCACGCCGGTCTCGCCCGCCCAATGCGCCCAGATGCGCAACAACAAGGTCATCACCTCGGGCAATCCGGTGCGCTGCACGCAACTGGCCACGGTCAGCTTCGACTACACCGATTTCGACGGCGCCACCCGCCACGGCAGCGTGGTGGTACTCGATGCCCTGGCGCCCCAGGTGGAAGCGCTGTTCGGCGAGCTGCTGCTGCGCTCCTTCCCGCTGGCCGGTGCCCAGCCGCTGGAAGCCTATGAAGGCGACGACCAGCGCTCCATGGCCGCCAACAACAGTTCGGCCTTCAATGGCCGGCCCATGACGGGCGGTGGTGGCTGGTCCAAGCATGCCTATGGCGCGGCCATCGACATCAACCCGCTGCAAAACCCGTATGTCAGCAAGGCGGGCAGCACCGAACAGGAGGTCCTGCCGCCGAAGGGCGCAGCCTATCTGCAACGCATGCCGCTGCAACCGGGCATGGCCGAGGAGGTGGTGAGCGTCTTTTATGAACACGGATTCCTGGTCTGGGGCGGCCAGTGGAAACAACCCATCGATTACCAGCACTTCGAGATCGGCAGCCGCAGCTTCATCCTGAAACTGGCCAGCCTGCCCAAGGCCCAGGCACGCGCCGAGTTTGAACGCTACGTCGCCCGCTACCGGCGGTGCGCACATCCGGACGGGGCACAGGCCGATGACGATGCACCCGAAGATACCCGCCTGCGCGATCAGTGCGCCGCGCGCCTGCGCAAGTAAGCAGCGCACGCCGTCCATGCAGGACAGGTAAAGATGCGCAAGTTTCGGTAAACCGCCGCAGCAGACACCAAGTCCCCCCCTATACTGCCCCGGCAATACCGGTCTGGGCGCTGCCCGGGGGACAGCCTTACTTGAGGAGTGTACGCATGTCGATCAATTCCATTTCCGCCATTTATCACGGCAACGCACCAGCCGGCGGCCAGCAGGCGCAGAAGAAGCCAGCCATCAATTTCAACGACATCCTGAAAGCCACCGGACAGTCCACCCAAGTGGCCCAGTCCACTACCGCCCAGCCCAGCAGTACGGATACCAGCACCTTCACCACGACACCGACCCGCACGGTGTAAGCGGCACCACCCCGCCCGCAATGACAAAGGCCGGACAGTGCGCAAACACTGCCCGGCCTTTGTTCTGTCACTTCGGGGAAGTGGCCCGGTACAGTTCCACTCCCCCGCGACATGCCACACCATCTGGCCAGTCTCCCCTGCCCGGCCGTCCCTTCAGGATTGCGCATTGGCCTCATTGAGCGCATTGACGATGTCGGCGCGCTTGAGCTCCGGCGCGAACTGCTGGATGAAATCGAAGGCATAGCCGCGCAGATACGCTCCCCGCCGCACTGCGAGCCGCGCGATATTGGCCTTGAACAGGTGCGAGGCATGGATGGCCACCATCTCCTGATGCTTGCCCTGATCCACCGCCATCGAGGCCACCAGCCCCACACCCATGCCCAGCGAGACGTATTGCTGAATCACGTCGGAATCCATGGCCGTGAGCACGATGTCCGGTTCGATGCCGGCCTGGCGGAAGGCTTCATCGATGTGGCCCCGGCCCGTAAAGCCGACGTCGTAGGTGATGAGCGGCCAGGTGCCGAGATCGTCCAGCGTGACCTGCTCCAGCCCCAGCAAAGGATGGCCTTGCGGCACCACGATCACGTGGCTCCAGGTATAGCAGGGGAAGGACACCAGTTCCTTGAACTGCGACAGGCCTTCGGTGGCGATGCCGATGTCGGCCTTGCCCGAGATGACCCATTCGGCGATGTGTTCCGGCGCGCTCTGCTGCAGGGCGATGCGCACCTGCGGGAAGGCATCGCGAAAAGCCTGCACCACGCGCGGCAGCACGTAGCGCGCCTGGGTGTGGGTGGTGGCAATGGAGAGCGTACCGCTCTGCTCACCGGCGTATTCCTTGCTGGCACGGCGCAGGTTCTCGGCTTCCAGCAGGAGCCGCTCGACGATGCCGAGGATGCCCTTGCCGGGTTCGGTCAGGCCGGTCAGGCGCTTGCCGTTGCGCTCGAAGATCTCCACGCCCAGCTCTTCCTCCAGCTCACGGATCTGGCGGCTCACGCCGGGTTGCGAGGTGAAGAGCACATTGGCCACTTCGGTCAGGTTGAAGCCGCAACGCGCGGCTTCGCGGATGGAACGCAGCTGCTGGAAATTCATCGTGCCTGCCCTCCTTCCTGCTGTGCAAAGACCTGCAGGCGGCGCGGACGCACCACCAGCGTCTCGCCGTTCTTCAAGCCCAGTTGGGCGAAACGTTCATTGGGGATGACCGCTTCGATCAGCTCGGCATTGTCGTCGCGTTCCAGTTCCAGCTGCGCCAGCGGACCGATGGCATGCGCGCGGCGCAGTTGCACCACGATGCCTTCGGCGCCGGGTGAGTAGCGCTCCACATCGAGGTCATGCGGACGCACGAAACCGACCCCGGCCGCATCGCGGATATCGTCGTGGCCGGGGGCCTCGAAGCGCGCACCACCGGCGTCAAGCACGCCTTCATGCAGGCGGCCATGGAACAGGTTCACATTGCCCAGAAAGCCGTAGACGAAGGGTGAGGCCGGATGGTTGTAGACCGTCTCGGGCGTGCCGATCTGCTCGACCTGCCCCTTGTTCATCAGCACTACCTGGTCGGCCACTTCCAGCGCTTCTTCCTGGTCGTGGGTGACGAAGATGCTGGTGACGTGCAGTTCATCATGCAGGCGCCGCAGCCAGCGGCGCAGTTCCTTGCGCACCTTGGCATCGAGGGCACCAAAGGGTTCGTCCAGCAGCAGCACGCGCGGCTCCACCGCCAGTGCACGGGCCAAGGCAATGCGCTGGCGCTGGCCGCCCGAAAGCTGCGGCGGATAGCGCTCGGCCAGCCAGTCCAGTTGCACCAGTTCCAGCAGACGCTTGACCTTCTCGCCGATGATGGCCTCCGAGGGACGTTGCGCACGCGGCTTGACGCGCAGGCCGAAGGCGATGTTCTCGAACACGGTCATGTGCTTGAACAGCGCATAGTGCTGGAACACGAACCCGACCTGGCGCTCACGCACGTGGCGTGCCGAGGCGTCTTCGCCATCGAGCAGCACCTGGCCGGAATCGGGCGATTCGAGACCGGCGATGATGCGCAAGAGCGTGGTCTTGCCGCAGCCGGACGGCCCCAGCAGGGCCGTCAGTTCGCCCGTCGGAAAATCGAGCGAGACGTCGTTGAGCGCGGTGAAGCTGCCGAAACGCTTCTGGATGTGATGGACTGCGATGCTCATGGTGACTCCTTAGACTTGTTCGCTGGCGCTATGCTGCTGGTGCAGCCGCCACTCGATGACACTCTTGATCACCAGCGTGACCAGGGCCAGGAAGGCCAGCAGGGACGCCACGGCGAAGGCGCCGGTGATGTTGAATTCGTTGTAGAGGATCTCGACCTGCAGCGGGATGGTATTGGTCTCGCCGCGAATATGACCGGAGACCACCGAGACGGCGCCGAACTCGCCCATGGCGCGGGCATTGCAGAGGATCACGCCATACAGCAGGCCCCACTTGATGTTGGGCAGCGTGACGTGCCAGAAGGTGCGCCAGCCGGAGGCGCCCAGCACCAGCGCGGCTTCTTCTTCCTCGCTGCCCTGCGACTGCATCAGCGGGATCAGCTCGCGCGCCACGAACGGGAAGGTCACGAAGAGCGTGGCCAGCACGATGCCCGGCACGGCGAAGAGGATCTTGATGTCATGCTCGCGCAGCCAGGGGCCGAGATAACCTTGCAGGCCGAACAGCAGCACGTAGATCAGGCCCGAGATCACCGGCGAGACCGAGAACGGCAAATCGATCAGCGTCAGCAGCACGTTCTTGCCACGGAACTCGAACTTGGCGATGGCCCAGGCGGCAGCCACCCCGAAGACCAGGTTCAGCGGTACCGCGATGGCGGCGGTGATGAGGGTCAGCTTGATGGCAGACCAGGCATCGGCTTCGGTGATGGACGCAACATAGACATCCCATCCCTTGCGCAGGGCTTCGTAGAACACGGCCACCAGTGGCACGAACAGGAACAGGGTCAGGAACACCAGCGCGATGCCGATCAGCAGCGCCCGGACCCAAAACGGTTCGGTGGTGGCAGCCGGCGTCAAGGGCGGTTCGCCACGCGCAATCGCCTGGGCCTGGTGGAGGGCGGAACCGGGGGTGGCGCTCATCTCAGTTCCTTTCCGACTGGCCGCGCTTGCGGGTCCAGGCTTGCAGCAGATTGATGGTCAACAGCAGCAGGAAGGACACCACCAGCATCACCATGGCGATGGCCGTGGCACCGGCGTAGTCGTATTGTTCCAGCTTGGTGACGATGAACAGGGGCGTGATTTCCGACACCATCGGCATGTTGCCGGCGATGAAGACCACCGAGCCGTATTCACCGGAGGCGCGCGCAAACGCCAGTGCAAACCCGGTCAAGAGCGCCGGCAGAATGGTCGGGAAGATCACCCGGACAAAGGTTTGCCAGCGGCTGGCACCGAGGCTGGCGGCAGCTTCTTCCAGCTCGCGCTCGGCTTCTTCCAGCACCGGTTGCACGGTGCGCACCACGAAGGGCAGACCGATGAAGGTCAGCGCCACCAGCACGCCCAGCGGCGTGAAAGCGACCTTGATGCCCAGCGGCACCAGCAGCTTGCCCAGCCAGCCGTTCTGCGAATACAGCGTGGTCAGGGCGATGCCGGCCACCGCAGTGGGCAAGGCGAAAGGCAGGTCCACCAGGGCATCGATGATGCGCTTGCCGGGGAAGCGATAACGCACCAGCACCCAGGCCACGATGCCGCCGAAGATCACGTTGAGGAAGGCGCCGATCAGCGAAGCGCCGAAGCTCAAGCGATAGGAAGCCATCACGCGCGGCGAGGTCACCGCGTCGATGAAGCCGCTCCAGGTCAGGGTGAAGGTCTTCAGGAACAAGGCCGACAGCGGGATCAATACGATCAGCGCCAGGTAGAAGATGGTGAAGCCCAGCGACAGCCGGAAACCGGGCAGCACACGTCCACTGGTGCCGGCAGCGGCCTTGGCCGGCACCGCCCCGGGGGCGGCAAGGGATACAGGGGAAGAAGACATGTCGTTCTCTTGTTATTACCAATGCGACTATGGATGCGCGATATTCGCACCCGCTGGTTATAAAGAGAACGAAGCTTTTTGCATGTCTTTAGAAGAAAAGCGCATAAACCGCGGTCTTCACCGGGCCTGATGCGCTTGAGAACGGCGACAGCAAACGCTCAATTGATGCGTTCGAGCAACTCCAGCAGCCACTGTTGCCCTTCGGTCCAGTCGCCCAGTCCGGATTCGGAATTGATGTGGCCGCGTGCGCCCACCGAGCGGAACTGCGCGCCCCAGGCCTCAGCCCAGTGGCGGGCGCGCTCGGCGCTCATCCACGGGTCGTTCTCGCTGCTCACCACCAAGGCGGGATACGGCAGCTTGTGCCGCACCGCTGCGCTCAGGCTGAATTTGACCGGGTCAGCGGGCGCCACCAGCAAGGCCGCCACGATAGGATGCGCAGAGCCCTCGGAGGCCGCTTGCAGGGCCGCCGTGCGATGCACGGTGGTCAGGCAGCCGAAGCTGTGCGCCACGATCACCGTAGGTCGGCCATCGCGCGCCAGCACTTCGCCCAGGCGGGCCGACCAGCGCGGCAGGTCGGGGGTTTCCCAATCCTCCTGCTGCACCCGTTCGAAGGCGGGATACAGCCGCTGCCAGCGCGACTGCCAGTGTTCCGGGCCGCTGTCGGAGAGGCCCGGTGCCACCAGCACACGAAAATCCGCCAGCCGCGCCGGCGTGATGGAGGAAGAAGGAGAGGTCAGACTCATGCAGGCTCCACAGCGAGTGATGATTCATGCAGTATGCCTGAGGCCATGGGGCTGCGGGCAAAGATCCCGCGCCGCTGACGATGCGCACCGGCGGGGAGCTCATGCGATCACAACTTGGCGATCGACACCTCGGTGGCCTTGACCAGCGCCACCACTTCGCTGCCGATGGTCAGGCCCAGGTCCTTCACGGAGCGGGTGGTGATGACCGAGGTCACGATGCCGGCCGGGGTTTCTACATCCACTTCGGATACCACCGAGCCTTCGATGATGGCCTTGACCTTGCCCTTGAACTGGTTACGGACGTTGATTGCTTGAATGGTCATGCTTTGCTCCTTGATGAAACGGCGTCGGTACCTGCCGCGCCGCAGGGGTTGAAATGGGATACGACTACAAAACCGAAAATCGGGTCAAACCTTCATGCGCTCAAATTCACACCGCCCACTGCACCTGCTGTACGCCACGTGGCGTGAAGAAAGCTTCAGATGGCTCTGTCACCGCCTCGCTACCGGGGTGCCGCAGCACCCGCGCCAGGATGGCTTCTTCCAGCGCGGCAAACTGGGCCTGACCGCGTGAACGCGGGCGCGCCAGGTCGATGCGCTGGTCCAGCGCCACGCGTCCGTCCTCGATCAGCAGCACGCGGTCGGCCAGGGCGATGGCTTCCTGTACGTCGTGGGTCACCAGCAAGGCGGTGAAACCACGTTCGCGCCAGAGCGATTCGATCAGGGTCTGCATCTCGATGCGGGTGAGCGCATCGAGGGCGCCCAGCGGTTCATCCAGCAGCAGCAATTGCGGGTCGTGCACCAGCGCGCGCGCCAGCGCCACACGCTGACGCTGGCCACCGGAAAGCACCGCCGGCCATTCGCCGGCGCGTTGCTCCAGGCCGACCTGGCGCAGCGCCTTGAGCGCTTGTGGCGCCGCCTGCGCCGGCAGGCCCAGCGCCACGTTGGCCTGGACCCGCTTCCACGGCAGCAGGCGCGCATCCTGGAACATGATGCGAACCTCGGCCGGGCCGCTGCCGGCGTGTTCATAGCGGACTTCGCCGCCGCTGGCGCCATCGAGCCGGGACACCAGGCGCAGCAAGGTGCTCTTGCCGCAGCCGCTGCGACCGACGATGGCGACGAATTCGCCGGGTTCGATATCCAGATCGATGTCGTGCAGCACGCTGCGGCCGCTGAATACCTTGGACACGGCGCGCAGTCTCAGGCCCACGCCCCGGGCGGCGGTGCGGCTCAACTGCTGGTGTTCCTGGAGGTCATTGCGCATGATGGGTTCCTGATGCGTTCATGGGGGATGTCATTGGTAGCCGGGATGCCAGCGCAGCCAGTAGCGCTCCAGCACCCGCGCCGCGGTATCGGCCAGCTTGCCCAGCAGGGCGTACAACAGGATGCCCACCAGCACCACATCGGTCTGCAGGAATTCGCGGGCATTCATGGTCATGTAGCCGATGCCGGCCTGCGCCGAAATGGTCTCGGCCACGATCAGCAGCACCCACACCAGCCCCAGCGCAAAGCGCAGGCCCACCAGAATGGAGGGCAAGGCGCCCGGCAGGATCACGTCGCGGTACAGCGGCCAGCCCGACAGACCATAGCTGCGCGCCATCTCGATCAACCCCCGGTCCACCGCGCGGATGCCGTGGAAGGTATTGAGATAGACCGGGAAGAACACGCCCACGGCGACCAGGAACAGCTTGGCCGTTTCATCGATGCCGAACCACAGGATCACCAGCGGAATCAAGGCCAGCGCCGGGATGTTGCGCACCATCTGCAAGGTGGTATCGAGCAGCAATTGCGCCCAACGCAGGCTGCCCGAGAGCAGTCCCAGGATCAGCCCCAGCCCGGCACCGACGGCAAAGCCGGAGGCTGCACGCGCGCTGGAGACGGCCAGGTGGTGCCACAGTTCACCGGTGGCCGAGAGCTGCCAGGCAGCCTTGAGCACCGCGAACGGTTCGGGCAGGATGCGGCTGGAGAGCCAGCCGCCCTGGGCGGCGATTTCCCACCCCACCAGCAAGAGCAGCGGCAGGATCCAGCCAATCCAGGCATCGCGCTGCGGGCGCGATTTCTTGGCGACGGCCTTGGTCTTGGCCGATGGCTGCGCGGCGCTGGCAGCGCCCGGCAGTACGGTATCGGAGGCACTCGTCATGCTGACCTCAGCTGGCCGACACGCGCACCGGCGCGGCCTTGGGCAGTTCGGTATTGCCGACGATCTCGCCGAAGGGACCGGTCAGGTTGTAGCCGGTCGGGGTCCCGCGCCGGGCACGCGGCAACAGCGGGAACACCAGTTCGGCGAAACGGTAGGATTCTTCCAGGTGCGGATAACCGGACAGGATGAAGGTATCGATACCGAGATCCGCATATTCCTTCATGCGTGCAGCCACCGTCGGGCCGTCTCCCACCAGTGCCGTGCCGGCACCGCCGCGTACCAGGCCGACGCCAGCCCACAGGTTGGGGCTCACTTCCAGCTTGTCGCGTCTGCCGCCGTGCAGAGCGGTCATGCGCCGCTGCCCTTCCGAATCCATGCGGGCAAAGTTGGCCTGGGCCTTGGCGATGGTCTCGTCATCGAGACGGCTGATGAGTTCATCGGCGGCGCGCCAGGCGGCTTCATTGGTGTCGCGCACGATGACGTGCAGGCGGATGCCGAAACGCAGCGTGCGCCCTGCCCGGGCGGCGCGTTCGCGCAGGCGGGCGATCTTCTCGGCCACCGCGGCGGGCGGTTCGCCCCAGGTCAGGTAGACATCAACCTGCTCGGCGGCCAGGTCGATGGCCTCTTCCGAGGAGCCACCAAAGTACAGTGGCGGATAGGGTTGCTGCACCGGCGGATAGAGCGCCTTGGCGCCCTTGACGCTGAGGTGCTTGCCCGTGAAATGGGTCTCTTCGCCGGTATGGGTCTTGCTCAGGACCTCACGCCAGATCTTGAGAAATTCATCGGAGATTTCATAACGCTCGGCGTGGCTACCGAAGACACCATCACTCTCCTGCTCCACCGGATCGCCGCCGGTGACCACGTTGATCAACAGGCGGCCATTGGAGAGGCGGTCGAAGGTGGCGGCCATGCGCGCCGACAGCGCAGGTGCAGTCAGGCCGGGGCGCACCGCCACCAGGAATTTCAGGCGCCGGGTGGCATCGATCAGGCTGGCCGCGGCCACCCAGGCGTCTTCGCAGGAGCGGCCGGTGGGCAGCAGCACGCCGTCGTAGCCCAGCGTGTCGGCGGCCACGGCGACCTGTTTCATGTAGTCATGGGTAACCGGGCGCGCCCCTTCGGCAGTACCAAGATAGCGGCTGTCGCCGTGGGTGGGGATAAACCAGAAAACGTTCATGGAAGACTCCTGTGCTTCGACAATTCAACCGGTGTGATAAAAATTATTTTAATTATTTAAATTATTTACATTATTTAAATAATTTAAAACTGCTGATCATTTGAGGACGGCATCACTGACCTTGAGCGGGCTGGCGTCCAGGGCCGACAGGCTGGCCGACAACTGCTCCACGCCCTCATTGACGCGGGCTTCGATGGGAGCGTCCAGCACCAGACCTTTTTCTTCACTCCAGCTCAGTTGCGCCTCGGTAGCGTAGATGCTGGGCAGCACGTGCCGGGGGTTCAGCGACGACAGCACCGGGCGCAGCGCATAATCCAGCGCCAGCATGTGCGACTGGCTGCCGCCGGTGGCCAGGGGCAATACCAGCTTGTTGGTCAGCCCGAACTGCGGCAGCAAATCCAGGAAGGCTTTCAGGATGCCGCTGTAGGCCGCCTTGTAGACCGGGGTGGCCACCACGACGGCGGAAGCTTCTTCGACAGTGGCCAGCGCGGCCTGGATATCGGCATCGTTCCAGTCGGCGCGCAGGATGGCCTGCCCCGGCAGATCGCGCACGTCCAGGCGGGCGTAGCGGTGGCCGCGCCGGGCCAGCTTGTCGCCGACGTGGTGCAGCAGACGGGTGGAACGGGAGGGGGCCGAGGGGCTGCCGGCCAGTAACAGGATGCTCATGTCGTGTGCTTGTGCTGAGGGGTAGATGGAACCGGCCAGGCCGGTCCCTCTTGCAGGTTCAGGTCACTTCTTGTTGGGCGCGTAGAGCTGGTCGAAGGTGCCGCCATCGGCGAAGTGCGTCTTCTGCGCCTTCTGCCAGCCGCCGAACTCCTTGTCGATGGTCACCAGATTCAGCTTCGGGAATTGCGCAGCGTACTTGGCAGCGATCTTGGGATCGATGGGACGGTAGTAGTTCCGGGCGATGATCTCCTGGCCCGCGTCCGAGTACAGGTACTTCAGGTATTCTTCGGCTACCTTGCGGGTACCGCGCCGGTCGGCCACCTTGTCCACCACCGCCACCGGCGGCTCGGTCAGGATGGAAAGGGAGGGCGCGACGATATCGAACTTGTCGGGCCCCCATTGCTTCAGGGAGATCAGGGCTTCGTTTTCCCAGGCCAGCAGCACGTCGCCGATGCCGCGTTCGACAAAGGTGATGGTGGCGCCGCGAGCGCCCGAATCCAGCACCGGCACATTCTTGAAGAGCTTGGCGATGTAGTCGCGGGCAGCGTCGTCGCTACCGCCCTTGCGCTTGGCATAGGCCCAGGCCGCCAGATAATTCCAGCGGGCGCCGCCCGAGGTCTTGGGGTTGGGGGTGATGACGGACACACCTGGCTTGATCAGGTCGTCCCAGTCCTTGATGCCCTTGGGGTTGCCCTTGCGCACCAGGAACACGATGGTGGAGGTATAGGGCGAGCTGTTGTGCGGCAGGCGCTTTTGCCAGTCGGCCGGCAGCAGCTTGGCCTTTTCCGAGATTTCGTCGATGTCGTAGGCCAGCGCCAGCGTCACCACGTCGGCATCGATGCCGTCGATCACCGAACGGCCCTGCTTGCCCGAGCCCCCGTGGGAAGCCTTGATGGTGACGTTGTCACCGGTCTTTTGCTTCCAGTACTTGGCGAAAGCCTTGTTGTAGTCGGCATAGAGTTCGCGCGTCGGGTCGTAGGAGACATTGAGCAGCGAAATATCGGCCGCCTGTGCCACGTGTGCGGCTTGTGCCAGCACCAAGGCGGCGGCGACCGATTTGATGATCTTCTTGAGCATATCCGTTCCCGCATGTTCTGTTGTTTTGGAGAACACAGGTTAATGAGCCGGCTGACCAAAAAGAACGAATACTTTCTTCTCTCGATATGCACAAAACAGATATGAAAGATCAGGGCGCAGCAACAAGACCACCGATCCATCTCGCCCAAGCCTTGCGTACCGGGACGAGCGTGCGGAAATACCACCATCCCACCCTCCCCGTCCGGCGCCACTTTGCGGGGGGATCGATGTTCCGGGTGAAGCTCCCGTCATTCAAGAAAAGCACGCTCGGACTTTTTGTTCTTTTCACATTGTGGTATAACCGTCATATTGCAACGCACCAGGCCGCGCCATGAAAAAAGAAGCTGCAGGCGAGACAGAACACATTTCCATCCAGGTCATCGAGCGCATGGTCTCGCTGCTCGACGCGCTGGCGGAGTATCCCGACCCGGTCAGTCTGAAGGAATTGTCGGCGGCGACCGATCTGCATCCGTCGACGGCGCACCGCATCCTCAACGATCTGGTGGTCAAGCGTTTCGTTGATCGCGTCGAGCCGGGTACCTATCGGCTGGGCATGCGTCTGCTGGAGCTGGGCAATATCGTCAAGAGCAGGCTGTCGGTGCGCGAGGCGGCGCTGGACTTCATGCGCGCGCTGCATCGCAAGACGCACCAGACGATCAACCTGTCGGTGCGCCAGGCGGACGAAATCGTATATATCGATCGCTCCTTTTCTGAACGTTCCGGCATGCAGGTGGTGCGCGCCATCGGCGGCCGGGCGCCGCTGCACCTGACCTCGACCGGCAAGCTGTTTCTATCGGTGGATGATCCCAAGAACGTGCGCGCCTATGCCACCCGTACCGGGCTGGCCGGGCACAACAAGAATTCCATCACCGATCTGAGCAAGCTGGAGCGCGAACTGTCGATGGTGCGCGCGCTCGGCTACGCACGTGACAACGAGGAACTGGAGCTGGGCGTGCGCTGCATGGCCGCCGGCATCTGTGACGACAGCGGCAAGCTGGTGGCGGGCCTGTCGATCTCGGCACCGGCCGACCGCCTGCAGGATGAATGGGTGGATGACCTGGTGAGCACGGCCAGCCAGATTTCGTCGGCGCTGGGGTATCGCCAGGAGCGCGACTGAAGCTTCATGCTGCAGCTAATGGAAGAGAATGAAGAGAATGAAAGAGTATAAAAAAAGCGAACCCGCGGGTTCGCTTTTTTATTGGGAAAACGGAAGCAGAAATTAACCCTCGTCGGCCCGTACCATTTTTACGCGGGTCAGGTTGGGCTGGTCTTCCACCAGCCACTTGCGCATGCGCGTGGCATCGCCCACGTGAGACAGGCGGCCCTTGGAGTCCAGGAATACCATCACGATGGGACGTCCCTCGATACGGGTGTACATCACCAGGCAGTGACCGGCTTCGTTGATGAAACCGGTCTTTTGCAGGCCGATGTCCCACTCCTTGTTGGAGGTCAGGCGGTTGGAGCTGTTGTACTGCATGGCATGACCGCTGGGCTCGACCATGTACCTGGGATCGGTGGAGTACTGGCGGATGATCGGATAGTGATACGCCGCCACCACCAGCTTGGCCAGGTCGCGGGCGCTGGCCACGTTCTGGCTGGACAGGCCGGTCGAATCGACGTAATGGGTATCCATCATGCCCAGCGAACGGGCCTTGGCGTTCATCGCCGCCACGAAGGCCGGCAGGCCGCCCGGATAGTTGCGTCCCAGGGCCGAGGCGGCACGGTTTTCGGAACTCATCAGGGCAATGTGCAGCATGTCGTCGCGGCTGAGGGTAGCCCCCACGCGCAGGCGCGAGCTGCTGTGCTTCTCACGGTCGACATCGTCATCGGTGACGGTGAGCACTTCTTCCATGTTCTGGCGCGCTTCCACCACCACCAGTGCCGTCATCAGCTTGGTGACCGAGGCGATAGGCAGGGCGACTGAAGAATTCTTCTCGAACAGGACTTGCGAACTCGCCTCGTCGATCACCAGAGCGACATTGGAGCGCAGGGCCAAGGGATCAGGGGTGAGGTTCAGCCCGGCCAGGTCGCCCGCCGTCATCACCGGCGGCACCACCGGCACCGAAGGCGCGGCCGAGACACGCTGGTAGCTGATATGACGCTTGCCCTTGACCACACTGACCTTGCGAACCAGTTTTTCGCGGCTGTTCAGGGAGCCCTTGGCCACCGTCTTGCTGACGGCCTGGGCCGGGCGCTTGGCGACGACTTTCTTGGCCGGCGCTTTCCGGGCGGCATTGTTGACCGTCTGGGCGGCGGCAGGTGCCAAACCAGCGTGGATGAACAGTAGTGATGTGAAAATGGCCAGCGCTGATTTGATCATAGGTGGAACTCCCCCCAATTTACCCTGAAAGTACACAAGAGAAACGTTGGCAGTGTAGCAAAATGCAGATTTTTCGCAAGAGAATTAAGACGTTAGCGCGTTTTTTTAAACGCGTTTCTATCTCCGCGACCGATACGGTGCCCCACACTTTTTCGGGATTTTCCTGCAATTTTGCCGGGTTGGTGCTCGATATTTTTCGATTTTTATCAAGCAATTCCCAGGCCAACGAAACGAATTGGCCGCCAGTGTAGCTGTCAGCTGCTTGTCACAATCGCGATAACAGACGGCAATAGCTGTCCCAGATATTCGCTTTACGATGTTCTGGAGTGAACGGATAACGGGGGAATGTCACCTGACGTTGACGCCCCGCCTGCATCGGCCAGGGGCCGGGTGGAGCGTCGGCAGAGGTCGGTTGATCAGGGCTTGCGCACATCCAGCATGGCCACGTCGATGGAGAAGGAACAGGCCTGGTCCAGCGCGAAATAGTCCTTCACTTCAGCCGGAGCGGCCTGCCAGAGCGCGCGGATGGCGGTGATATGGTCTTGCGGAGTGCGCATGCGGGCCACCCAGGAGTCGAATTCCAGGCGCAGCTTCCAGGTCTTGTCGCTGGTGACGGCAAAACCGGCGGCCACCAGCAGCTTGCGCCAGGAGTGGAGGCTGATATTGCGGACGTGGGAGGTATCGCGCAGCAGCTCGATGGCCTGCACATAGGTATCGGCCAGGACATCGGCCGGGGCGGCGGTATCGATGACGATGAAGCGTCCGCCCGGCTTGAGCACGCGCAGCACTTCATCCAGGGCCTGCGGCAACTGACGCCAATGGTGGGCCGAGAAGCGGGTGCAAACCAGGTCGAAACTGGCATCGGGAAAATCCAGGCGGTCGGCGCTGCCCTGGCGTACCGCCAGATTGTCCAGGCCGCGCTCGGCGGCCGCGGTGGCGACGACGGCCAGCATCTCTTCGGACAGGTCATAGGCAATCACCTTCTCCACCACCGGCGCCACGGCAAAACTGGCGTGGCCGCCACCGCAACCCAAATCCAGCACCCGTGCGCCCGGCAGGGAAGCGGCGATCTGCGCCAGTTCCTGCAGGTCCGCGCCCTGGGCGTGGACGCTGCTGGTGAGATAGGCGGCGGCGGTAGTGCCGAACTGTTCGGTGACGACTTGCTGATGGCTGCGCATGGCGGGGCTCCGGGGCGATATGAAGGAAAACACAGCTGTGCTGTGGAGGAATCGCCAGTCTAGCGATTTCTTATCCTGTTACAAGTGAAGCATTTATACTATTACCCCGACCACCACCCTATCCGCCTCATGGAACCCGATCTCGCCCGCCGCGCCCTCGGCGACTTTCTCAAATCCCAGCGCGAACAGACCGCTCCGGCCCAGGCCGGCCTGCCGCACCTGGCCCATGGCCGCCGCCGCACACCGGGTCTGCGGCGCGAGGAAGTGGCGCAACTGTGCGGCATCAGCGTGACCTGGTACACCTGGATCGAGCAGGGACGCACCGATTCGGTCTCGCCCCAGGCACTGGCGCGCATCGCCGATGCACTGCACCTGCCACGCGCCAAGCGTGCCTATCTGTTTGAACTGGCGGGCAAGAAAGATCCGGCCTTGCCGGAGCAGCAGGCGGCCACGGTGGTAGCGCCGGAAATCCTGGAGGTGGTCAGCCAGTTCCGCACCCCCGCCTATCTGCTGGATCGCTACTGCAATGCGGTGGCCTGGAATCCGGCCGCCCGCAAGCTCTTCACGGGCTGGCTGGATGGCCGGGAAAAGCCGCCCAATCTGCTGCGCTTCATGTTCTCAAGCCCGGCCGCACGTAGCTTGACGGTGCAATGGGAACAGCGGGCGCGACGCCTGGTGGCGGAATTTCGGGCCGACAGCGCCAGCCTGCTGGATGATCCGGAACTGCTGGCGCTGGTGACGGAGTTGTCGGCGACCAGCCCGCTCTTCCAGCGGGCCTGGCATCTGCAGGATGTGGTCGAGCGCGAAGGCGGCGAGCGCCACTTCCAGCATCCGCAACTGGGGGAGCTACGCTATCACCAGGTCAATTTCCGCGTCGCCAACCGACCGGAGTTGAAGCTGGTGACGCTGATGCCGGCCAGCGCCGACTGAAGCAGGCCCGAGCTGCCTACTTGCGGACCACGAAGGCCACGCCGATCACGCCCACCAGCATGCCCAGCGCACCGATGAGGCTGAAGGCTTCGCCAAACATCAGCCAGGCCATGATGGCCGTGGTCGGCGGCGTCAGGTACAGCAGGCTGGTGACGCTGGTGGCGGCACTGCGACGGATCAACGCGAACAGCAGGAAGATGGCGCCAATGGACAGCGCCAGGATCGACCACAGCAGTGCGCCGATGAATTGCGGGGTCCAGTGGACGTTGCCGAGGTGCCAGTCCAACCCTTCGATGGCCACGGCAAAGGGCAGCACCACCACGATGGAGGCCATGAACTGGATCACGGTGCCGGTGCGCAGATCGAAGTGCGAGCAATAGCGTTTCTGGTACAGCGTACCGGCGGTGATGCACAGCAAGGCGAACACGCACAGCGCAATGCTGGCGGTGGACAGGCCGATCAGGGAAATCTTGTTGGCCACCACCAGCCCCACCCCGCACAGCCCGAGGGCCAGGCCGACCCACTGCCGACCGCGCACCGATTCACCCAGCAAGGGGGCGGCGAACGCGGTCAGGATGGGTTGCAGGCCGACGATCAGAGCCGACAGGCCGGCCGGCATGCCGATCTTGATGGCACACCAGACACCGGCCAGGTAACCGGCCTGCAGCAGCACGCCGGCCACGGCGACATGGCGGATACGACCATGCGGCCAGGGGGCGCGAAACAGCAGTACCAGCGGCAACAGCACGACCAGCACACCGGTAAAGCGCAGCAGCAGGAAGGTCAGCGGTGGCGCATACGGCAGGCCGAACTTGGCCACGATGAAGCCGGTACTCCAGATCAGCACGAACAACAAGGGCACCAGGCTCATCAGGAGCTGGCGAGGCCGGCGGGCACCGGCGGCGGATTGCATCATTTCTTTTCCATCAGCGGGCGCACGCCGGTGCGCCCGGGTCATCTCATCGTTCGCTCCAGCGGGCGGCATGGAGGCTGGCGAGTCTTATCGTTTGTATATGGACAGCCACGGTCTGTTCGATATCTCTTCCGTAACCGCCCGCCATCGTAACCGCAACCGGGATTTTGTGCTCGTGGGCGTAGCCGAAGACAGTTTCGTCCCGCGCCGCCAGGCCCGCCAGGCTCAGTTTCATCTTGCCCAGACGATCCCCCTCGTGCGGGTCCGCGCCGGCCAGGTAGATCAGCAACTGCGGCGCGAAGCGCTGTTGCAGCGTATGCAGGGCCAGGCGCAGGGCTTGCAGGTAATCGGCGTCGCCCACGCCATCGGGCAGGGCCACGTCGAGATCGCTCTGCTCTTTCTCGAATGGATAATTGTTCTGTCCGTGCAGCGACAAGGTGAATACGGATTCATCGCGCGCGAGTATCGAGGCGGTGCCATTACCCTGGTGCACGTCCAGATCGACAATGGCTACGCGCGCGGCACGACGTTCAGCCTGCATCAGTCGGGCCGCGATGGCAGCGTCGTTGAAGACGCAGAAACCGGCGCCATGATCGGCATAGGCATGATGGGTGCCGCCAGCCAGGTTGACGGCCAGGCCCTCGCTGAAGGCGGCGCGGCAGGCGGCGATGGTGGCGCCGGAAGACCGGCGCGAGCGTTCCACCATCTGCGGTGACCAGGGGAAGCCAATCTCGCGCTGCTCGGCAGATGTGAGTTGGCCAGCACTGGCACGGGCGATATAGTCAGGATGGTGCGCCAACGCCAGTTCGCCATCACTGGCAGGCTGGGCTTCGTGAAAATCCAGATCCGGTACGGCTGCCGCCGCGCCCTCACGGATCATCCGATACTTCACCATCGGGAAGCGGTGCCCCGGTGGCAAGGGCAAAACGAAGTGATCACTGTAGTAAGCCTTCACAATTTTTTCCCATCTTGTTTTCATGCTTGCCGCACCGCAACAAGAACGCTTGCTGCGCAGCGCAAACGATTGCGCGACGCGGAACGATAACCGCTTTTGATGCTGCAACGCAAAAGGTAGTCCGGAATGGCATCTCTTTTCAGAAAATCCTCAAAAATGCGCTAAGTCCTTGATTAGACTTGGATCAATTTTGAAGCGCTTTTCGTGATTCCCGCGCGATGAAACGTTTGACTTTATGCACGATTGAACTAGAATCCGTTTGTGCATCGCATCATATTCAAACAAGAAATTACATCGGAGATCCACCTTTCAACACTGATCGGTCCGTAAGCAATCACTGCCGCTGCCTTGTCATCAACCCATCAACGAGAAGGATGTTTCAACATGACGACCTACACCGAGCAATTTTCCGCTGCTGCCAAAGCCAACGCTGAAGCTCAAATCGCTTTGTTCAGCCAGCTGGCAAGCAAGACCTTTGAAGGCATGGAAAAACTGGTGGACCTGAACCTGAAGGCGGCCAAGTCCTCGCTCGAAGAAAGCCAGGCCGCAGCCCAGAAGCTGTTTTCGGCCAAGGATCCGCAGGAATTTTTCACTCTGACCAGCTCGCACGCCCAGCCGACGCTGGAAAAGTCGGTCGCCTATGGCCGTCACCTCAGCGGTATCTTCTCCAGCACCCAGGCTGAACTGACCAAGGCTGCCGAAGCCCAGATCGCCGAAGTCAACCGCAAGGTCGTGGCGATGATCGACGAAGTGGCCAAGAACGCCCCGGCTGGTTCCGAGCAGGCCATCTCCATGTTCAAGTCGGCCATCGGCAACATGAGCGCCGGCTACGAACAGTTCACCAAGAACGCCAAGCAGGCAGCCGAAGTGATGGAAGCCAACGTCACCAATGCCGTGGAACAGATGTCCCAGGCCGGTGCCAAGGTGACCCGCGCTGCCAAGAAGTAATCTTCGGGTTCGCCCGCAGAAAGCAATGCCCCGGTCTGGCCGGGGCATTTTTTTGACCTGCGTCTTCACCCGCGCTTGCCGTCGCCTCAGTTGCTGATCTGGAATTCGGCACGCAGCGCGCGCAAGCCTTCCTGCATCGTCTCGAAAGCCGGCTCCACCTGGGACGGGTCCCCCTTGACGCCCAGGTCGATGTGGCGGCGGGTCTGGTTGTCGCCCACGTGCGGCAGGCTGAACACCTTCACCAGCGGGAATTGCGCCTCGATGGCTTCCATCAGTGGCGTCAGGGTCGACTCCATCGCCTCGAACACCAGCATGGAGCGCTCGGCCCAGGCCTGGCGGTGGAACTGGTCGGCGTAATAGGTTTCCAGTACCCATTCGAACATCGGCCAGGCCATCACCGGGAAGCCCGGTGCAAAATAGTGCGCGCCGGTGCCGCTGGTGTTGTTGAGCCAGAAACCGGGGATCTTGTTGTAGGGGTTGGGAATGATGGAGGCGCCCTGCGGGAATTCACCCATCTTGAGACGATGCAGGTTGTCGGGGGCATTGAAGTCGGGCGTGGTGCCGGCTTCGCGGCCCATGTCGGCGATGCGCTCCTGGATCTTCTCCCTGGCCTCGGGGTGCAGGACCACCGGTACGCCCAGCGCCGCCGCGGCACACTGGCGGGTATGGTCGTCGGGCGTGGCACCGATGCCGCCGGTGCAGAACACCACATCGCCACTGGCCAGGGTGCGCTTCAAGGTGGCGGTGATGCGCTCGGGGTCGTCGCCGAGGTACTCGGCCCAGGACAGTTGCAGTCCGCGCTGGCCGAGCAACTCCAGGACCTTGGGAAAATGCTTGTCAATACGGCGGCCCGAGAGGATCTCGTCGCCGATGATGATGAGTCCGAATGCCATGAGTCTGTCTGCCCGAAAGGTTGATGAAACACTGCGGCGATTATGCCCGATTCAGGCCGCGGACGGATCGCCCTGCCCCGCCTTCGTCTCAGGCAGACGCCATCAAACCAGGGTCAAGGTGGCGTCAACGTGGCGTCACATCGATGACGTCCACCTGCGCTGGAGCATCGGGCGCCTGGCCGCTGCGGTAGCGCAGCAGCGCTTCCAGGCAGTAGAACTGGAACCACAAGCCGGTGAAGACGAACACCACCACATACAGCCAGATCGCCACCGCCGCCAGCGCGGGCAGCAAAATCACCGACAGCACCCCGCCCAGCCACAGTAGCGTGGGCGCCGCGCCGAGCGCACCGGCGATGGTGCCCACGGCCAGCAGCGGCCAGCGATGCAGGTGCAGCACGGCACGCCGTTCTTCGGTGCTGGCGTAGTCGGCCAGGGTGTCATAGGCCATCACCCGATAGGTCAGCCAGCCCCACAGCAGGGAATGGATCACGAAGGCCAGCGGCGGGATCAGGAATACCCAGATCGTGGCCAGCCACAGCACCGTGAAGACGGCGAAGCACCACAGCGAAGTCCAGAGACTGCCGGCTACGCTGCCGCCATGGCGCTTGTCCAGCATGGGATAGTGGCGGGTACCGATATGGCGGGCGATGGCCGGGATGGTGAACAGGCCCACGAATACCAGGGCGGTAAGGATCATCAGGGGCAGCAGCGTCCACATGGCAAGCAATGGCACCAGCACCGTCTTGAGCGCCCCCATGCCGAACCAGGCCAGCATGCCGCCGATCTCGCCGAACATGCCATGCGAGACGAAGTAGCCCTGCAGCCAGTCGATGATGGGTTGCAGCCCCAGCCACAGGCACACCGCCCACAGACCCAGCGAAACCACGAAGGGGAGCGCCGTCAGCCAGAGCATGCGGATATGCAGCTGCGCCAGCAGGGCGCGCCCGAAGGAGGCGATGAAAAGACGCATCAGCGGGGCTTCCTGCGGGTCAGTTCGACCAGGCGTTTCAAGCCCAGCCACTGCTGTGCCCAGAAGCCGCGTCCGTAGTCGCGGCCCTTGCCGGCCGGTGGCGGCAGCTGGTCGCGCACGCCGGTCATGGCGAAGCTCTGGCTGAAATGGGCGGTACGGAAGAGCAGGTCCCAGATCGATAGCAGCACCCCGAAGTTGTGTCCGCCCAAGGAGTTGCGGCCCCGGCTTTCATGCCCCACACCGATGGCGTGATGGGTGCGATGGAAGCGCGGCGACACCAGCAGGTATTCGCCCAGGCGGCCGAAGTGGATGCGCACGTTGGCATGCTGCAGGCTTTGCAGCATGCGCGAGAGCGAGATGAGCAGGATGTACTGCGAGGGTTCCACACCAATCACCAGGGCGATGAGACCGAAGATGATGTCGTGCACCAGGTTGTCCAGCATATGGTTGCGGTCGTCGCTCCACAGGTTCATGTTCTGCTGGCTGTGGTGCAGGCTATGCAGCGCCCACATCCAGCGCACATTGTGCTGGGCCCGGTGGTAGAGGTATTCAAACAGGTCCAGCACCACCATGTAGAGCAGGAAGCTGACCAGGGCGCGATCGGTTACGCCAGGCCAGATCTGGTCGAGATTGAAAGTGCCCCAGCCTTCCAGGTGCAGGGCGTCCTGAAGATAGGACAGCGTCGGATCCAGCAGCAGGAAGGCGAGGATGGGAATGATGCCCAGGCGCTGCAGCACGGTGTAGATGAAATCGTTCCAGCGCGCGCGCGGGTCGGTGATGGGATGGACCGGGATCATGGACTCCAGCGGGCGCAGAATCAGGAACAGGATCACCAGTTCACAGAGGCCCACCAGGACGAATTCGGTGCCGGTGAAGGCTTCCTCGACGAATTCGCCCATGCCGGTGAAGAACACCAGCGGTTGTACCAGGGTCTCGAAGAGCCAGCCCTGGACGGTGGCAAAGAGGTCGGAAATGGTCTGGATCATGGATAGCATGGATTCGGTAAGACGGTGCCGGCAGCAGCTCCCCTCCCCTGGGCCGGCGCCGGCTTGGACTGACGTGCGGGCTCAGTGTTCCTTGGCGGCGGCAAACAGGTGTCGGTAGGACGGATGATCGCGCAGGGTGGCAAAGCAGAACCCCTTCTGCTCCAGCCCGCTGATGAGCGGCTCCAGCACGGCTGGCGCCCACGGATCCTGGCGCGACCAGATGCCCATATGGGCCAGGAAGATATCACCATCCTTGAGTCCGGCGAGCGCTTTCTTCAACAGCATCTCGTTGGGAAACCTGTCGCTGGGCAGTTCATCGCCCGAAAAACCGGCCGGGGCCCAGGCCACGTGGGCATAGCCGCAGGCCTGTCCGGCCTTGAGCAGGTTGGGCGTCAGCCGTCCCCCGGGCGCCCGCCAGAGCGGATCGAGCTTGTGGCCGGTCAGTTGCTGGAAACGCTGGTCGACGCGCTTCATTTCCTCGCAATACTGGGCCGGCGTCCACTGTAGCTTCTTGCCGGCCTGGGCACCGAATTGCGGCCGCACCTCGATGCGGCCTTCGGGCAGGTCGCGCAGCACGTAGACATGGTCGAAGGTATGTGTACCGAAAGCGTTTCCCTCGGCCACCAACCGCTTCCACAAGGGCGCCCAGGCAGGGTCGAGGGAATAGTCGCCGTGGATGGTCTTCTCGTTGGCGAGGAAGAAGGTGGCCTTGATATGGTGGCGCAGCAGGGTCTGCTCGATCAGCTCGGCCTGGGACTGGCTGCCGGTATCGAAGGTGAGATAGATCCTGCCCTTGCAGGCGGGCACTTGCGGGCTTGCCGGTTGCGCAACGGCCTGCCCTGCCGCCAGGATGGCGAAGAGGAACAGGCCGCGCAGGGAGGGATTGACAGGACGCAGCGTCATCGGTCGGTCCTCCTGGCTGAGCAAGGCATTACAGGTCCGGGGCGCGGTTGTAGAGGTAGATGCCATGCGGCGAGCGGCCCACCGGAATCACCTTGGTCACCGAGCGGCTGGCCAGGTCGATCACGGCGACCTTCTTGCTCCAGCGCAGGGTGGTCCACATGGTCTTGCCATCGGCGGTCACTTCCATGCAGTCCGGCCCCCCGGGGACCTTGATGGTGCCGACGTTTTCCAGCGTCGTCATGTCGACCACGCTGATGGTATTGGCCACGCGGTTGGAAACATAGACGTAGCGCTTGTCACCCTGGCCACGGAAGTTGTGGGCGCCGACGCCGGTCTTGATCTTCTTGACCATCTTCTGGGTGCGCCAGTCGATCACCTCGACATAGTCGCTGCCCATGATGCCCACCATCAGGTACTTGTTGTCGGGGGTCATGATGATGCCGGCCGGTAGCTTGCCTACCGGCATGGTCCACTTGACCTGCTGGGTGGCCAGGTCGATGGCGCTGATCTGGTCGCTGCCCTGCTGGGTCACGAAGGCGGTAGTGCTGGCATTGTCAAAGGCGATGTGGCTGGGGGTCCGGGCCAGCGGGATGCGCCTGGACAGCTTCAGGTCGTGGCCGTCATAGCTGTAGACATCGACACGGTCCAGGCGCAGGCCGGTGGCGACGAACCACTTCTGGTCGGGGCTGAAGCCGATCTGGTAGGGATCGATGATGTCGCGCAGCTTGCGCTGCACGGCACCGGTCCTGGGATCGAGGAACAAGAGCTGGTTGCCGGTGGCGCTGGCCACGATCAGCGACTTGTTGTCCGGGGTGGCCATCAAGTGGTGCGGTTCCTTGCCCACAGAGAAGGTCGACAACTCCTTCTCGCCGGTTTCGTCCAGCAGCGACACCGATGCGTCACCGGAATTGAGCACCACCACCACGTTGGCATGGGCCGACACGGCCAAGATCGCCGAGACGCATGCTGCGCGGAAGGAAAGGGATAAAAGTTGGCTGAATCGACGCAACATGACGAACTTTACTCAAAAATGCCTGATCTATCGTGATAGGGCCTGTTCACACTTGATCTGCACATCTCGCAGATCAAGTGTGAACAGGCCACAGGGCACGTCCTCGGCTCTTAACGCTGGCTGACACGTTCCCGCTGACAGCCCACTGAGGCAATATGAAAAATTTCTAGATTTTTGGTTTACACTGCCTGCCGATCCGGTCGCATGACGCGCCGGGGCGGCCTGAAAGCCAGTCGCAGCACGCCTGCGGCACCTGATGCACGAGCTGGTGCGCAAGATGTTTCCGGTGGACATCCTGCGTCCTCAGCTTCGGTCAGGATACGGACGATCCGGCTGCCAACCCATCCCCTCACCGAAAGGAAACCGATGTCCACGATCACGACAGCTTCCGGGCTGCAATATGAAGAAATCAACGTTGGCGCTGGCGATGAAGCCAAGGCCGGCAGCCACGTCAGCGTGCACTACACCGGCTGGCTGCAAAATGCAGACGGCAGTGCCGGCAGCAAGTTTGACTCCAGCAAGGACCGCAATGACCCGTTCGCGTTCCCGCTGGGTGCCGGCCACGTCATCAAGGGCTGGGATGAAGGCGTTCAGGGCATGAAGGTTGGCGGTATCCGCAAGCTCATCATTCCGGCCGGCCTGGGCTATGGCGCCCGTGGCGCAGGTGGCGTGATTCCCCCGAATGCTACCCTGATCTTCGAAGTCGAACTGCTGGCCGTCTGAGCCTGAGGGAGGAGAGACATGAGCACCCTGCAAGAACAGTTCGAAGCCGCCGTCGCAGAATCCAAGACCCTGCCCGAGCGTCCCGACAACATGACCCTGCTGAAGATGTACGGTCTCTACAAGCAGGGCAGCAATGGCGACGTCCAGGGCGAACGCCCCGGCATGACCGACTTTGTGGCCCGCGCCAAGTTCGACGCCTGGGCCGCGCTCAAGGGCAAGCCACAGGCCCAGGCGCAGCAGGAATACATCGACATCTTCAATGAACTGAAGGGTTGATGCGGCCACGACGGCGGCCTCATCCAGAGGCTCCGTCTGCCGAAGAAGAAACGGGCGCACCTGGGATCAGGTGCGCCCGTTTTGCTTCAGGGCCGGGCTTGCTGGCCGCATCAGCGCGCAGCCACGTCGGGATTGAGCAGATTGGGCGGACGCTGGCCCGACAGCGCCGCAATCAGGTTATCGGCCGCACAATTGGCCATGGCCAGGCGCGTGGGCGTGGAGGCGCTGGCAATGTGGGGAGTCAGCACGACGTTGCTCAGGGTGAGGAATTCGGGCTTGAACGCCGGTTCATTCTCGAACACATCCACCCCGGCCGCCGCGATGCGGCCTTCGCGCAGGGCGGCGATCAGTGCCGCGTCATCGACGATGCCGCCGCGCGCGATGTTGGTGAGCGTGGCGGTCGGTTTCATCAAGGCCAGCTCGGGGGCGGCGATGGTGTGATGCGTCTGCTTCGAGTAGGGCAGCACCAGCACCACGTGGTCCGCCTGTTGCAGCAATTCTTCCTTGCTGACGTAGCGGGCGTTGTTGGCGCGCGCTTCCAGCTCGGGGGTCAGGCGGGAACGGTTGTGGTACAACACCTGCATGTCGAAGCCCAGCGAACGGCGGGCGATGGCCTGGCCGATACGGCCCATGCCGATGATGCCCAGCGTGGCGCCGTGGATGTCGGGGCCGACGAAGCTGTCATAGCTCCACTTCTTCCACTGGCCGGCGCGCAGGAAGTGCTCGGATTCGGTGATGCGGCGCGCCGCCGCCATCATCAGCGCCCAGCCGAAGTCGGCAGTGGTTTCATTCAATACATCGGGCGTATTGGTGGCCATGACGCCGGCCTGGGTGGCGGCAGCCACATCGATATTGTTGTAACCCACGGCCATGTTGCAGACCGCCTTGAGTTGTGGATTGGCAGCGAAGAGCGCAGCCGTCACCGGTTCGCTGGGAGTGGTGAAGAGGCCATCCTTGCCGCGGGCCTTGGCCAGCAGCTCATCGGCAGTGTAGATGCGGTCATCCTGGTTGGATTCGACCTCGAAGTGCTGTTCCAGGCGGGCCAGGACTTCAGGGAAGACGGCGCGGGCGACGAAGATCTTGGGTTTCATGCGGGGTCTCGTGGTCTGGTTTTCGTTATCGGAAGGGGTGAAACACTCAGAAGAACAGGAAGCTCATGACGATGAACAGCGGCACCAGGATGCCCGCCGACCACGCCATGTAGCCGAAGAAGCTGGGCATGCGGATGCCGCGCTCCTCGGCGATGGCCTTGACCATCATGTTGGGCGCATTGCCGATGTAGCTGTTGGCCCCCATGAAGACCGCGCCGGCGGAGATGGCCGCCAGCGTCGAGGCCAGCGGCCCCATCAGTTCCCGTGCATCGCCGGAGGCAGTGTTGAAGAACACCAGGTAGGTCGGCGCATTGTCCAGGAAAGACGACAGCAAGCCTGTCATCCAGAAGTACATCACATCGTCCGGCTTGCCATCAGGCCCCGTGACGGCGCGTACCACGGCGGCAAAGGCGCCGTGCTCGCCTGCGCGCAGCATGGCGATCACCGGGGCGATGGTCAGAAAGATGGCGGCAAAGAGCTTGCCCACTTCCAGCATCGGTCCCCAGCCGAATTCATTGCCGCTGCGTGCCGTCTTCGGCGTCAGCCATAGCGAAAGCAGAATCACCACCAGCAAGGCGCCATCGCGCAGCAGGTTCTGCCATTCCAGCGGCGTGCCCAGCAATTCGGTGGCCACGCCCGGTTTCCACAGGCCGCTCATGAGCACCAGGCCGACCACGGCCCCCAGCAGCAGGAAATTGAGCTTGCCCTCCAGCTGCAGCGCCGAGTCGGGCGTGGGATCGAACGGGCGACGCTCTTCGCGGTTGAGGTAGAAATGGCGGTCCAGCAGGTAGAACACCAGCAGCAGCGCGCCGCACAGGAAGGCCATCGGCCCCAGCAGGTGGCGCGCGGTCCAGAAGAAATCGACCCCCTTGAGGAAGCCCAGGAACAACGGCGGATCACCCAGCGGCGTGAGCGAGCCGCCGGCATTGGCGACCAGGAAGATGAAGAACACCACCACGTGGACCGTGTGCTTGCGATCGTCATTGGCGCGGATGAGCGGGCGGATGAGCAGCATGGCCGCGCCCGTGGTCCCCATGATGCTGGCCAGCAGCGTGCCCAGCGCCAGCAATCCCGTATTCAAGGCGGGCGTGCCATGCAGGTTGCCGCGCACGCAGATGCCACCGGCCACGGTGAACAGCGCCGTCAACAGGATGATGAAGGGCAGATATTCCGCCACCAGTGCATGCACGCTGATGGCCAGCGCCGCATGCGCACCGTGCGCGGCGGCAAAGGGCAGCAGGAAGGCCAGCGCCCAGGCTGCGGCGACCTTGCCGAAATGGTGATGCCACAAACGCGGTGCCAGCAGCGGCAGCACGGCAATGGACAGCAGGACACCGGCAAAGGGCAAGGCCCAGGCCAGCGAGAGAACGGCACCATCCAGCTCGGCACTCCATCCCGGCAGGGGAAGCAGCGCAGCCACGATGGCAAAGAGGGCGGGGGCAGTCGGTCGTGTCAGCAAATGTGGTCCTGATGGGATGCAGATGAATAAACTCTTCGGGACAGCTGCCGGCGCAGGCCATCCCGAGGGGTCACACTATAGCAGCCGACCTGCCGCGCGCACGCAAAAACGCCCGAGTGGAAAAACTTTCAGGTATCGTTCAAATCCGGTCAAGCCTTGATCTGGAACACCTGGCGCAGATAATTCACATAGGCCGGGTCGTCACACATGTTCTTGGACGGCGTATCGGACAACTTGGCCACCGGCTGACCGTTGCAGCGAACCATCTTCATGACGACCTGCAAGGGCGTATAACCGAGGTCATTGGTCAGATTGGTCCCCACGCCGAAGGCCACCTTGGCGCGATCCTTGAAGCGCAGGTAGAGCGCGCGCACCTTGTCGAAATCCAGGCTGTCAGAGAACACCAGCACCTTGCTGGAAGGGTCGACGCGATTGTCGCGATAGTGCTGGATCAGGCGCTCGCCCCACTCGAAGGGATCGCCCGAATCATGGCGCGCACCATCGAAGAGCTTGCAAAAGTACATGTCGTAGTCGCGCAGGAAGGCATCCATGCCATAAACGTCCGAGAGCGTAATGCCGAGGTCGCCGCGATACTCGCGCGCCCACATCTCGAAGGCGAAGGTCTGCGAATCGCGCAGGCGCGGCCCCAGCGCCTGGCAGGCCTGCAGGTATTCGTGGGCCATGGTGCCCAGCGGGGTCAGGTCGTGCTGCATGGCGTACATCACGTTGGAGGTGCCAGCGAAGTGGCTCCCCATGTGCTGCTTCATCTCGTCGATGACTTCGGCATGCCAGCTGCGCGAGAAACGGCGGCGGGTGCCATAGTCGGCAATCTTGCAGCCGGCCAGCTCGGGGTCATCGGTGATGACCGACATCTTCTTGCGCAGGCGCGCCCTGCCCTCTTCCAGGTCCGGCGAACGCTGGGTGGCGCGGAAATACACTTCATTGACGATGGCCAGCACCGGCACCTCGAACATGATGGTGTGCAGCCACGGCCCCTTGACCTGGATGTCGATCTCGCCATTGCCGGCCGGATCAGGCTGGACGGTGATGTACTTTTCGTTCAGGTGGAACAGGTCGAGGAAATCGACGAAGTCGCTCTTGATGAAGCGCAGGCCGCGCAGATAGTTCAGTTCCTCTTCCTTGAAGCGCAGCCGGCAGAGTGCGGCGATCTCCGCACGGATCTCGTCGACGTAAGGGGTCAGATCGATGTGCTCGTTGCGGCATTTGAACTTGTATTCGACCTGGGCGCCGGGGAAGTGATGCAGAACCACCTGCATCATCGTGAATTTGTACAGGTCGGTGTCGAGTAGGGATGTGATGATCATGAAGTCCGGATGCGGACAGGCCGCATGCTGCCATGTTGATGGTCCACGTGCATGGCGGGCCGCCCCGGAGCGGTCCGCACGATGCGTTGGCCACGCCCTGAAGCGTCGCGACCGCTATCTTAACCGAGATCGCCAAGGCAAAGCCCCCTGCCCTGAGGGGGCTTTGCGGTGTGGATGCGGTGCGAAAGCGCGACTTACCTGCCCGCCGAAGCCGGACGCCGTGTGCGTACGTAGGTCGGTGGCGGCAGGTAGGGCGTACCGTCCAGGTAGCGCCATTGGCGCATCGTGCTGCGACCGTCCTTCTGCGAGACCAGACCGATGAAGGCCCCCATCGAGGCTTGCTGGTCCAGTGCGCGCAAGCTCAGCTCACCCAGCGGCGAAGACCAGCGCAGGCCGCGCAACGCGTCCAGCAGCGCGTCTCCTGGCGCGCCCTCGCTTTTCTTCAGACCGCCTGCAATGGCCATCATGGTGCTGTAGCCAATGAGCGCCGACAATTGCGGCGGCTCGCTGAATTTCTTCAGATAGGCATCCAGGAAGCGCTGGTGCTCGGGCGTATTGATCTGGTCCCAGGGGTAGCCGACGGCGACCCAGTCGTGGATCGCTTCACTCTGCCCGGGCTCCACGATTTGCCCAACGGGCGAGGTCATCGACACGACCTGCACGCCCTTGAACAACTGCTGGTCATTACCTGCCTGCACGAATTTTTGCAGGTCTTCGCCGAAGGTGGCGTTGAAGATGCCATCCGGACGCGATTGACGGATCGCCCGTACGACGTCATCGGCCTTGATCTTGCCCAGCGCCGGCCACTGGTCGCTGACGAATTCCACATCCGGACGCGCCTGCTTCAACAGCATCTTGAAACTGGCCACCGCGCTCTGGCCGTATTCATAGTTGGGCGCCACCATGGCCCAGCGTCGGCCCGGCATGCGCGCGGCTTGTTCGGCCAGCATCGCGGCCAGCATGTAGGTGGAGGGACGTACGCGGAAGGTGTAGCGATTGCCCTTGTCCAGGGTCACGGCATCGGAGAGTGCATCACCCACCACCAGCACGGTCTTGCTGCGGGCGGCCTGGCGCGCCACCGCCAGGGCCACGTCCGAGGGCATGGTGCCGGTCAGCACTTGCACATGCTCCTTGCTGACCAGTTCGCGTGCATTGCGGGCAGCCTGGTCGGCATCGCCCTCATCGTCACGGCTGATCATCTGCAAGGGATGACCGTGGATGCCGCCGGACTCGTTGATCTGCTCCAGCGCCAGTGCCAGGCCGTTGCGGTAGGCTTGTGCGGCAGCCGCGGCGTGTGCCTGGCTGTTGATCTCGCCGATGAGGATAGGCTCGGCAGCACCGGCGGCCAGTGGCAGCGCCAGCGCAACGGTCACCGCCAGCCTGCCCAGCAGGGCCGGCAGCAGGGAAAGACGGAATCGGGGGGAGGACTGGGGGCCTGCAGCGTTCACGCCGGAACTTCCTTGTATTGATGTGCGGTAAGCCGCGTCCTGTCGGCGGACCTGCTCCATGGGCTGGAGCGGCAGGCCACGGGACCCTGGCGACGGCTGGGCTTATCGCGCGCTTGTTTATTTACTTATACGTAATCTGTATAAGCCTCATTTGTGGGAAAAATCGAATTACCTTAAAATACAAGGCTTTGCGGCGGGTTGCGCAGCGGCATCTCGAAAGCCTTCAAGGGCCTCCTCCAGGCGTCCACAAGACGCCAGATACCGGCAAAAGCACCTCAACAAAGGTTGACCAGCCGCAACATGATTTTAACCGTGCCATATTGCCATCAATTGCGGCGCAGTTAGCCATCGGTTTGAAGAAATTTTACAGATAGGACAGTTATGACCCACGTTGTCACCGATTCCTGCGTCCGTTGCCGCTATACGGATTGTGTGGATGTTTGCCCGGTGGATTGTTTCCGCGAAGGCCCCAATTTCCTCGCGATTGACCCCGATGAGTGCATCGACTGCGCCGTCTGCGTGGCCGAGTGCCCGGTCAATGCGATCTACGCGGAAGAAGACGTGCCGGCTGACCAGCAGCAGTACATCGCCCTGAACGCCGATCTGTCCCGCAACTGGCCCTCCATCACCAAGACCAAGGCACCGCTGCCGGAAGCCGAGGAGTGGAAGGACAAGACCGACAAGCTGCAATACCTGCAGCGCTGATTCCTGCGGAGAATCAAGCGGACCGGGCCTGACCCGGTCCACAATGGCGGTTGCGCATCCAGCCCGGCAGCTTCATCGCCCACGCCAGATGCGCAGCCGTTTGCATTTGGCCGCCGGCAACAACCCTGAGAGCCGCATGGTCGGGCCTGCCCCACGCTTGGTCGACCCGTTGCGCTCGGTTCAGCACCTTGCGGCAGCTTGCAGCATCTCTTTACCTGGCCTCTCCCCCTGCCAGCGGCTCCGCCGCCAGCCCGCGCGCAGCGCTTCGGGGAAAAGCCGCCCTACTGATCTGATCTACTGAAACAGGAATATCAAGAAATCATGGAAAACAATGTCCAGACTGCGGCAGTCAACGGTGTCATCGATGCCGATGCCGTCATCATCGGCGCCGGCCCGGTGGGCCTGTTCCAGGTATTCGAACTCGGCCTGCTGGAAATCAAGGCGCACGTGATCGATTCGCTGCCCGTGGTCGGCGGCCAGTGCGTGGAGCTGTATCCGGACAAGCCCATCTATGACATCCCGGCCGTGCCCGTCTGCACCGGCCAGGAACTGACCGACAACCTGTTGAAACAGATCGAGCCCTTCTCGCCGACCTTCCACCTGGGCCAGGAAGTGACCCTGGTGAACAAGCGCGAAGATGGCCGTTTCGACGTCGAAACCTCCACCGGTACCAAGTTCATCACCAAGACCATCTTCATCGCCGCCGGCGTGGGCTCGTTCCAGCCGCGCACCCTGAAGGTCGAAGGCATCGAACAGTTCGAAGGTTCGCAGGTGTTCTACCGCGTCAAGGACCCGGCCCTGTTCGAAGGCAAGAACATCGTCATCTGCGGCGGCGGCGACTCCGCGCTGGACTGGGCGCTGAACTTCGTGGGCAAGGCTGAATCGGTGATCCTGCTGCACCGTCGTGAAGAATTCCGCGCCGCCCCGGCTTCGGTGGCCAAGATGAAGGAACTGTGCGAACAGTATGAAATGCAGCTCCTGATCGGCCAGGTCACCGGCACCGAGATCAAGGATGGCAAGCTGGCCGAAGTCAAGGTCACCGGCGCCGACGGCGTCACCCGCCGTCTGCCGCTGGACATGCTGCTGGTCTTCTTCGGCCTGTCGCCCAAGCTGGGCCCGATCGCCGAGTGGGGCCTGGAAATCGAGCGCAAGCAGCTCAAGGTGATGGATACCGAGAAGTTCGAGACCAACGTCCCGGGCATCTTCGCCGTGGGCGACATCAACACCTATCCGGGCAAGAAGAAGCTGATCCTGTCGGGCTTCCACGAAGCCGCGCTGGCTGCCTTCGGCGCTGCGCCCTACATCTTCCCGGAAAAGAAGATCCACATGCAGTACACCACCACCTCGCCCAAGCTGCACAAGATCCTGGGCGTGGAAAGCCCGGTGTTCGACTGATTTATTGGTCGTAACATCATCAGCGCCGCTGCAAGCGGCTTGCAGAGCCCCCGTCCGGTACGGGGGCTTTTCATTTATGAAGGTTTTTGCAGAAACCTGTGGGACTGGCACCACTGGTCTGACCAGCAAGCGGGGCGTAAGGCAAAGCATGCTATGCTACTGCGTCGCAACAAGGAAGAAGTTGACAAGTTAAACACAATATGAACTTTGTCAGCCGATGATCGTCGCCAAACGTTTGTGGCACATGCTTGCTGCGCACCTGGTCCGGGTTATCCGCCCGGACGGGAAAGCCAGCCGGTGCTTGTATAAAGGTCAGCTATGCTTTATCAACTGCATGAACTCAATCGCGCGTTCCTGAACCCCATGATGCAATGGGCCGAAACCTCGGCCAAACTGTTCTCGGACCCGGTTTCCCCGCTCGCTCACACCCCCTTCTCGCAACGCATTGCCGCCGGCTATGAGCTGTTGTATCGCCTGTCCAAGGAATACGAAAAGCCGCAATTCAACATCGGCGAAGTCGCTGTCGATGACAAGCCGGTCGGCATCACCGAGGAAGTGGTCGAAACCAAACCCTTCTGCCGCCTGATCCACTTCAAGAAGGACCTGTCGGCCCGCCAGAGCGCCGCGTTGAAACAGCCCACCGTGCTGGTGGTAGCGCCCCTGTCCGGCCACCATTCCACCCTGCTGCGCGAGACCGTCAGGGCGCTGCTGCAGGAACATGACGTCTTCATCACCGACTGGACCGATGCGCGCATGGTTCCGGTCGAACAGGGTGACTTCCACCTGCACGATTATGTTTATTACGTGCAGGACTTCATCCGCACCCTCGGTCCGGACGTGCACGTGATCTCGGTCTGCCAGCCCACCGTACCGGTACTGGCGGCCATTTCGCTCATGGCCAGCGCCAACGATCCCAAGCTGCCCAAGAGCATGACCATGATGGGCGGCCCCATCGATGCCCGCAAGTCGCCCACGGCGGTCAACGACCTGGCCACCGAAAAGCCCTTCTCCTGGTTCGAAAACACGGTGATCTACAGCGTACCGGCCAACTACCCCGGCTTTGGCCGCAAGGTCTACCCCGGCTTCCTGCAACATGCCGGCTTCGTGGCCATGAACCCGCGCCGTCACGCCCAGAGCCACTGGGATTTCTACATGCACCTGCGCGATGGCGACGATGCCTCGGCCGAGGAACACCGCAAGTTCTACGATGAGTACAACGCCGTGCTGGACATGCCGGCCGAGTTCTACCTGGAAACCATCAAGGTAGTGTTCCAGGACTTCAATCTGGCCCGTGGCACCTGGGAAATCGAAGGCCAGCTGGTACGTCCGCAGGACATCAAGTCGGTCGCCCTGTTCACCATCGAAGGCGAGTTGGACGACATCTCCGGCTCCGGCCAGACCCAGGCGGCCCAGGAACTGTGCAGCAGCATCCCGAAGTCGCGCAAGCAGCACTTCACCGTGCCCAAGGCCGGCCACTACGGGATCTTCTCGGGCCGTCGCTGGCGCGAGATCGTCTGCCCCAAGATCGGCGAATTCATCCGCGCCAACGCGTAAGTACCGCCATCACGGCAAGAACGGCGCCCCGTCCCGACGGTGGCGCCGTTTTGCTTTGAGCTGCCGGCATGACTTGGCGGCGGTTTGGCCGGATAATAGCGCCCTTATTCCGTTGAACTGCCTGACCGCCGTGCCGCCATCCGCCACCACCGCGTCCGCCACCCTGGCCGACCGCCTCGAAGACCTGCTGCCGCAAACCCAATGCACCAAGTGCGGTTATCCGGCTTGCCGTCCCTATGCCGAAGCCATGGCCGAAGGCCGCGCTGCGTACAACCAGTGCCCGCCGGGCGGTGCCGAAGGCGTAGCGCGGCTGGCGCAATTGCTGGGCCAGCCGGTGATCCCCTTGAATCCCGCCCACGGCAGCGAGCAGCCACGCCGTGTCGCGGTGATCGATGAAGCCATCTGCATCGGCTGCACGCTCTGCATCCAGGCCTGCCCGGTCGATGCGATTGCCGGTGCGGCCAAGCAGATGCACACCGTCATCGAATCGCTGTGCACCGGCTGTGATCTGTGCGTGGCGCCCTGCCCGGTCGACTGCATCAACATGGTCGAGGCCACGCCCGGTCGCACCGGCTGGCAGGCATGGAGCCAGGAGCAAGCCGACGCCGCCCGTGCGCGCCACGACTGGCGCACCTTGCGCCTGAAGCGCGAGAAGGAAGAAAACGACGCCCGCCTGGCTGCCAAGGCCGCCGCCAAGTTGAAGGAAGTGGAAGCGGCCGCGGCCGGCACGCCCGAGGAACAAGCCGAACTGGCCCGCAAGAAAGCCATCATTCAGGCCGCCATGGAGCGCGCGCGCCTGAAGAAACTGCAAGCCGAACAAGCCAGCCCCCCGACCGGACGCGAACAGCCATGAACCCGACCAAACGCCGCGAGATCTTCGAGCGCCTGCGCCAGGCCAATCCCACCCCCACCACCGAACTGGAATACACCACCCCGTTCGAACTGCTGATCGCCGTGCTGCTCTCGGCCCAGGCCACCGACGTCTCGGTCAACAAGGCCACGCGCAAGCTCTATCCGGTGGCCAACACGCCCGAGGCGATCTACCGCCTGGGGGTGGAGCAGCTCATGCCCTACATCCAGACCATCGGGCTGTACCGCACCAAGGCCAAGAACGTCATCGAGACCTGCCGCATCCTGATCGAGCAGCACGGCGGCGCGGTACCGGAGTCGCGCGAGGCACTGGAAGCCTTGCCCGGCGTGGGCCGCAAGACCGCCAACGTGGTCCTGAACACGGCCTTCGGCCATCCCACCATCGCGGTGGACACGCACATCTTCCGGGTCTCCAACCGTACCGGCATTGCACCAGGCAAGGACGTGGACGAAGTCGAACGCAAGCTCATCAAGTTCGTCGCGCCCGAATTCCGCCAGGATGCGCACCACTGGTTGATCCTGCATGGCCGCTACACCTGCATCGCGCGCAAGCCCCAGTGCTGGAATTGTCTGATCGCCGACCTGTGCGAATTCAAGCAGAAAACGCCACTTCCAGCCAAGGGCGTGTGAACGGGCCCTAGCGAGGAAGCCCGTTCAGACGGGCGATGGGCACCCAGCGCTGGTCCTGAACTTCATAGAGGGTAAAAGTCGGGTTGAGCAGGTCGCCTTCCTCGTTGAAGGCGACCGGTCCGCTCACGCCCTCAAAGCGCAGGCGGTGCATGGCGCGGGCAATCACCTCCGGATCGGTGCTGCCGGCATGGCGCAGACCGAGGATGATGGATTGCGCCGCCTCATAGGCAAAGACCGCATAGAGGTCGATTTCCGAATCGAAGGCATCGATGTAGCGCTGGCGGAAATGCCGCCAGCCCGGCATCTTGTCCTGCGGCGGACCGGGTTCCAGCACCAGCGCCCCGTTGGCATCGGGTCCGGCGCGCATGAGGAAGGGCAAGCCCAGCGTACCGGGCGAGGTCATCAGGCGCGCCTCCAGTTTCAATCGACGGATGGATTTGGCCAGCACGCCTGCCTGCCAGTCCAGTCCGCCGAAGAAAATCAGGTCCGGCTTCAGGCTGCGGGCCTGCAGCAGCGGGGCGTTGAAGTCGGAGGTCTTGTCACTGACGTCGTACCGGGCCAGCACCTTGCCGCCCTGCGCCTGTACTTCGCGGGCGAACTGTTCGGCCAGGCCCTGGCCGAAGGGCGTGCGGTCGTCCAGGGTGACCACGGTGCGCACACCGAGCTTCTCGACCGCGTAGCGGGCCGACCAGCGGCCGATGCTCTCGTTGTTGGGAATGGTACGGAAGATGCGCGGATAGGACAGCGCCGTGAGCGTGCGGCTCATCGCCGAGGGCGTGACCTGGATCACGCCTGCCGCATGGTAGACCGGAGCAGCGGCCAGGCTGGTGCCGCTGGTCCAGTGGCCGACCACACCGATGACGTGCTGGCTCACCAGATAGCGCGCCACATATTGCGCCGTACCGGGGTCGGCGCGATCGTCCTGCGCGATCAGCTTGAGACGGTAGCGCGTGCCACCGATGACCACACCGCGCCGGTTGGCCTCGTCCAGCGCCAGTTGCACGCCATTGCGCATGCTGCGACCAACGCCCAGCGACGGCCCGCTCAGGGGGCCGGCAAAGCCGATGGCCAGCGTTGCTTCATCGCCCGACGGCTCGTCGCTGGTCATGGCCGCCTTGCCGGCGGCCGAAGGCGCCGCCAGCGCACCCTGCGCCAACCAGCCCGCGGCAACCAGCGCCACGCACAACAACGGTCTTGTCCATGACCACGACATTGAACGGCGCACAGGCCGAATCCGGCCTTCACCAAAACGCATGCCTTATCCCTTCTCGCTGCCCGGCCTTGCGTTTCCCCCCATCGCGTCACGGCGATGCGGCCGGGTACTGCCTTGGATGGATTATTTTGATGCTTGTCTTAGGGAAAGAATATTACTTCATATCCGCCTGCCATGTCGCCGCTCCGGAGGCGGCTCCTGATGCGGCGGACAGACCGGCGTAGAATAGCGCTTTATCTCCGATTGATGCACCGCCATGTTCACGCCGTCCCAGCACGATGTCCGCCGCTTCTTCTGCGAAGCCTACCGCAAGCACCAGGGCAATCAGGTGCTCACGCCCCTGGAAGCCATCGCCCGCGACTGGATCGTCCAGCATCCGGAATACCATGAAGCCCTGCGCGACGTGGACGAAGCACTGGCGGCCGACTATTCCATCGAGCGCGGCCACAGCAATCCCTTCCTGCATCTGTCAATGCACCTGTCGATCACCGAGCAGATTTCCATCGACCAGCCCCCCGGCATCCGCGGCGCCTTTCAGTTGCTGGCGCAGCGCCGCGGCTCGGAGCATGAGGCCCATCACGAGATCATGGAAGCCCTGGGCGAGATGATCTGGAACGCCCAGCGCAGCGGCTTGCCGCCGGACGGGGCGGCTTATATCGACAATATCAAACGGCGAGCACAGGGATAGAAGCGCGCAAGACAACAAAAAACCACGCTGCAACACCCTGCCGGCGTGGTTTTTTTCCCTGCAGAACGGGCCCTTCTTATTTGCGCAGCACCAGGCTCCCAGGCAGGCTGTGCAGATACGCGGCGATGTCGTTGATGTCTCGGTCGGTCAGCGGCTTGGCCTGGGCCGACATGATGGCGTTGGTGCGACCGTTCATGGCGGTGTCGCCACGGCGGTAGGCCGTCAGCGCATGCTTGAGGTAGTCCGCATGCTGGCCGGCCAGCTTGGGATAGCCCGGGTCGATGGGCGAGTTGTAGTCCTTGCCGTGGCAGGAGGCGCAATTGTACTTCTCCACCAGCGCGCGGCCATGGGCCACGTCGGCAGCGCTGGCCGCTTGCGACAGCAGGGCCGTGGCGGCCAGCAGCATCAGGGCAATCAGATTGTTCTTCATCTCGTGGCTCCCCCTCACTTCTGCTGCGAATAGTAGGCGGCCAGGTCGGCAATGTCCTGGTCCGACAGGCTGGCGGCCACGCCCATCATGGTCGGATGCTTGCGCTCCCCCTTCTGGTAGGCGCGCAGCGCATTCTCGAGGTACTTGGCAGACTGCCCGCCCAGCATCGGCACCTGGTAGACCTCGGGATAGCTGGCTTTGTAGCCGGGGATGCCATGGCAACCGATGCACATGGAGACTTTGTTTTCAGCAGCCTTGGCATTGCCGACAATGTCGGCCGCAGACGCACTGCCAAGCATGCCGGCCAGGGCAAGAAACACGAGGTGTTTTTTCATGTGAGCAGGGTAAGTGAGTGAACTTGCCATCCGCCCCGCCTCAACGACGGCGCGACGGACACCCGACGAAACGCATCTTTTTTGCTGCCAGCGGCAAACTTTATCGTGCTTGTTCGATTGCCCTGGTACTGCAGGTTTGGCTGTTCTGCTATGGCTGAACCGATGTTTCGGATCAAGCTTGTCTCTCCACTCCCCCTGCCTTGCGCAAAAAACGCTTCCGATTCTAACCAATAAAACCGGCAGCGTCATCCCTGCCTGCAAACCCGCACCATCAGACGCAATCGCCCGCCAGGCAAGGCCGGGCGGGCGATTCACGGATTATATGCGCTGCAATATTAACGCTATGGCATCTGGCTGATGCCAAGCCTAGGCGACATGTTGTGTGGTCTGAACCTGCATATCTTGCTTGTGCTCAAGTGAAGCCAGGCGCGGCTGCGGCTCATCCTCGGCGGACCCGCCCTCGCCGTCATCGTCGCCTTCCTCGTCGTCTGCGGAGTCATCCTGCACTGCCGCATCGGTCTTTTGCGGAAGGATGAAGAACAAGGGCCGCGCGACGAATCGGCGCAACACCGCCCGCATGGCGATGTTGCGGGCCCGACGCGGCAGATCGCGCGAGCGCAGCGCCAGCGCCAGGGCACAGGCGAAGGCGACCGCCACCGACAACAAGGCCGTGACAACCACGCCACCGGCCGCCAACCAGAAGGCCGGCGTCATCAGCGCATCCCAGCCCAGGCTGAAGACCGCCGCCGTCAGCGTACCGGCGGCCAGCGTCACATGGCGGATATCCAGCGGCAGACTGAAGAAAGCGGCCACGACCGGCGCCATCCCCAGCAGCAGGGCCAACGCCAGGCTACCGGCGATGGTGGCGACATTGCGCTCCAGCCAGGCGGCGCAGCGCTGGGCACGCAAGGCACCCAGTGCGTGCACCAGGCGGCGATGGTTGGACACCACCTCGCGTACCCGGCGCAGGGCGAACCAGTTGTCGGCAAACCCCGCCGCCAGGCTGGCCAGCCAGAGCAACACACCGGTCAATGCGGCATACAACGGGGTAGGCCCCACCAGCGAAAGCGCGCTGATGGCCTGGCGCGCCTGGTCAAGCGGCATGGGCCTGGCGCCCAGCGCAAACCAGCCCAGCGCGCACAAGGCGGCCGTCACCGGAATCACGGCCAGCAGGTTGCCGAAGATGCCCGCCGACTGCGAGCGCAGCAGCTGGCCGGATTCGGCGATGAGATCGCGCATGCCCTCGCTATCGAGGTCCCCCATCCGGGAGGCCAGCGCGGGGGCCGTCACGGCCGGCTGGCGGGTGGCCAGCACACCGCCCAGCGCGGCAATGAGCAGGAAGCTGGCGGCGTAGTTGAGTGAAGCCAGAGCGCCATCGACGAAGTGCACCACGCCCAGCGTGGACAGGCTCTGCTTGAGCAGCGCGGTGGCGGCGATGACCGCCCCGCCCAGCAGGCCCGCGCGCATCACGCGGCGGTAACCGGCACCGTCACGGGCAATGGCCTGCTCGCGATGATCGGCATTGCGCTCCACCATCTTGCGCGCCAGCAGGGCAAAGCTGCGTCGCATCAGGCCGCGTACCGAATCGCGATGGTGATGGGCGGAGATCAGGTCGCACAGCAGCAACTGCATGCGCCCTGCCCCGGCCAATGCAGTCGGCCTGGCCACCATGCCGGGGATGGCCGGGCTGATGACCGGGCCGGGCACGCCGGAACGCACGTCGATGAGCCGCCCGATGCGCTGCAGGTGCGCGCGCATGCGCTCGACCCGATACACCAGGCTGACCGAGACCCCGTACTCATCCAGGTGCGCATAGATACGATCGGTCTGGGCATGACATACCGCCACCAGCATGCGCACACTGCGCAAGGCACCCAGATCGCCCGGCTGGGCGCGCAACCAGGTTTCCATCTCGCGCCGCAGCGCCAGGAAGGGCGTGGCGCGCATCGGCATCTTGGGTTCCAGGCGCTGGCGGAAGGCCGGGCTGATACCGTCGGCCACCACGGTCGTGGTCAGGTAGGTGATGGCTTCCTCGATCTGCTGCCAGTACATGTGGGAAATGCCATCATCGGCCATCAGTTTCCACAGCCGTTGCAGCAGGTCATTGTCCAGCTCCAGCAACCAGGCGGCGTCGTCCGGATCGGGGAACATGGCCGTGAAGAGCGAGGACAGATCGGTCGGCGAGAGGTGGCGCGGCAGGACCAGCCGGGCCAGGCGTTCGCTCAGTTCGCCGAAGAAGCCGGGCTCGTGCGGCAGGCCGGTGGTGGAAAACAGTTCGGGGCCGGTGGCTTCGCGCAGGGTCTTTTGCAACGCGTTCTGGACCGCGCGCCGCACGTCGCGGTGCTGGTCCAGCCAGTCCAGCATGATGGCCAGACGTTGGCGCCGCACCTGGTGCCAGGCCTGGCGATCCAGCAGCGAGACGGCCGGACGATGGCGCAGCCATTCGGCCACGTCGATCATCCAGTTGGCCCGCTCATGCCAGCTGGCGGCGGGATCGATGCGGCGCATCAAGACCTCCAGTTGCCGGCCGACATCGTGGCGATCCATGTAACGCGCCTGCATGCCGTGACGCATTCGTCTCCACACCACCAGCATCTTGAAGAAAAGAAATTTCATGGGCAGTGAGCGCCTGGGGCGCTGTCAGTTTGTTGCATGCGTAGCCCTTGATATAGGAACGTTTTCACCAATTTCAAGCGGTCGCGGAGGTGCGCAGCTTTTCCCTTATACTCATGGAAACGTCCGGCACGGCTGCTGCAATGCCGCATCCTGTCGGCACGCCGACCACTGCAACCTGACAAGGACAGCATCCATGCCAGATCATTCCACCGCTTCCGCCAAGCCGGGTAAATTCACCGGCAGCGAGCATTATGTCGCCACTGATGACCTCAAGCTGGCCGTCAATGCTGCCCTCACCCTGCAACGTCCGCTGCTCATCAAGGGCGAACCCGGCACCGGCAAGACCATGCTGGCCGAGGAAGTGGCGGCCGCCCTGGGCCGCCCGCTGCTGCAGTGGCACATCAAGTCCACCACCAAGGCCCAGCAGGGCCTCTACGAATACGATGCCGTGTCGCGCCTGCGCGATTCGCAACTGGGCGACGAGCGCGTCAAGGACATCCACAATTACATCGTCAAGGGCGTGCTGTGGCAGGCCTTCACCGCCGAGGAACCGGTGGTGCTGCTGATCGACGAGATCGACAAGGCCGATATCGAGTTCCCCAACGACCTGTTGCGTGAAATCGACCGCATGGAGTTCTACGTCTACGAGACGCGTGAACTGGTGCGCGCGAAGCACCGCCCGCTGGTGGTCATCACCTCCAACAACGAGAAGGAATTGCCGGACGCCTTCCTGCGCCGCTGCTTCTTCCACTACATCAAGTTCCCCGACAAACAGACCATGCAGCAGATTGTCGATGTGCACTTCCCGCACATCAAGCGCGATCTGCTGGCGCGCGCGCTGGAGGCGTTCTATCAGGTGCGCGAGGTACCGGGCATCAAGAAGAAGCCCTCGACCTCGGAACTGATCGACTGGCTCAAGCTGCTCATGGCCGAGGATATCGCGCCCGAGACCCTGCACAATCCCGACAACAAGGCCGTGGTGCCGCCCCTGCATGGGGCCCTGCTCAAGAACGAGCAGGACGTGCATCTGTTCGAGCGGCTGGTCTTCATGTCGCGCAACAATCGCTGAAGCTGTCTCCATTTTCGGGAGCCGTCATGCAATTCCTTTCGCCGATCACCCTGAAGGGCCAGTTTGCCACTGTCGAGCCGCTGCATGCCGAGCATCACGATGCGCTCATCGCCGCCGTCTCGGACGGCAAGCTGTGGAAGCTCTGGTACACCGCCATCCCCAAGCCGGAAACCATGCGCGCCGAGATCGAACGCCGCCTGCACCTGCAGCAGCAGGGCAGCATGCTGCCCTTCGTGATCCGCCGCAATGACACCGGCGCGCTGTGCGGCATGACCACCTACATGAACGCCGACGTGGCCAACCGGCGCGTGGAGATCGGCTCCACCTGGTATGCCGCCAGCGCCCAGCGCACCGGCATCAATACCGAGTGCAAGCTGATGCTGTTGACGCACGCCTTCGAGGACATGCACTGCATCGCCGTCGAATTCCGCACCCACTGGATGAACCAGCAATCACGTGCGGCCATCGCGCGACTGGGGGCAAAGCAGGATGGCATCCTGCGCAATCACCAGCGCATGCCGGACGGTTCCTACCGCGACACGGTAGTGTTTTCCATCATCGAATCGGAGTGGCCGACGGTGCGTCGTCATCTTCAATTCAAGCTGGGCCGCTGAGACGGCGGCCAGACGGGTGCCATGCTGATCGACTTCTTCTACACCGTGAAACAGGCTGGCGTACCGGCCTCGATCAAGGAATTCCTCACCTTGCTGGAGGCGATGGACAAGCAGGTCATTTCACCTTCGCTGGATGAGTTCTATTTTCTCTCGCGCCTGACGCTGGTCAAGGACGAGGCCCACTTCGACAAGTTCGACCGCGCCTTCGGAGCCTACTTCAAGGGGATAGAAACGATCTTCGAGAAGCGGCCGGAGATTCCGCTGGAATGGCTGGTCAAGCAATTGCAGCGCGATCTCACGCCCGAGCAGAAGGCCGCCCTCGAGAAGTTCGGCTACGACAAGCTGATGGATCGCTTGAAGCAATTATTGGAAGAACAGAAGGAGCGCCACGAAGGCGGCAGCAAATGGATCGGCACCGGCGGGGTATCGCCCTTCGGCCATGGCGGTTTCAACCCGGAAGGCATCCGCATCGGCGGCAAGGGCGGCCAGCGCAGCGCGGTGAAGGTATGGGAAGAACGCGAATACAAGGACTACGATGGCGAACGCCAACTGGGCACGCGCAACATCAAGGTAGCGCTGCGCCGCCTGCGCCGCTTTGCCCGGGAAGGACTGGAGGAAGAACTGGCGCTGGACGACACCATCCGCGCCACTGCCAGCAATGCCGGCTACCTCGACATCCGCATGCAGCCCGAGCGCAAGAACAAGATCAAGGTGTTGATGCTCTTCGATGTGGGCGGATCGATGGATGACCACATCGCCCGCACCGAAGAACTGTTCTCGGCGGCCCGGACCGAGTTCAAGAACATGGAGTTCTTCTACTTCCACAACTGCGTGTATGACTATCTGTGGAAGAACAACCGCCGCCGTCACGCCGAGCGCTTCCCGACCTGGGATGTGCTGCGCAAGTACACGCCGGATACCAAGCTCATCTTCGTGGGCGATGCCACCATGAGCCCTTACGAAATCGTGCAGCCGGGCGGCTCGGTGGAATACAACAATGCGGAAGCGGGCGCCGAATGGCTGCAGCGCTTCACCAGCACCTTCCCGCACTTCGTCTGGCTCAATCCCGAGCCGGAAGGCCTGTGGCAATACCGACAATCGATCGCGCTGATCCGCCAGCTCATGAACAACCGCATGTTCCCGCTGACCATGGATGGGCTGGAGGGAGCGATGCGATTGCTCAGCAAGTAAGTCCTCAGGCCGCGACCGGGGTATAGCCTGCTTCCTCGATGGCCTCGGCAAACTGCTGCGCCGGCAGGCTGCTGTCGATGACCACGCGCTTGTCGGCCACTGCAATGTCGACCCTGGCATTGGCATCCACATCCTTGACAGCCTTGGTGATGACGCCTGCACAGTGGTTGCAGGTCATGTCGTTGACGGTGAAGGTGGTGCTCATGGCGTTTCCTTTCATGAAATGAAGTCAGTGACGGAAGCTTAAACCTTCCTGCCATGGCAAGGTCAAGCGCAAGAACAGGCATCCATGCGAGAATCGGGCTTGACCTTACCATCATGGGAAGGATGATGATACAGGCTTCGATCCATCCTTCCGGAGTTGTCGCCATGTCCACTTCCACCCCAGCTGCCGCCGAGATCAGCCTCGACATCGAAGGCATGAGCTGTGCCTCCTGCGTGATGCGCGTGGAGAAGGCGCTCAAGAAAGTCCCTGGCGTAACCGACGTCAGCGTCAACCTGGCCACCGAACGCGCCAGCATCGCCACGGCCGATACCGTGGCCCCGGCCATCCTGATTGCCGCCATCGAAAAGGCCGGTTATCAGGCCCGCCAACACATTCCCGAAGAGACTGCCGCACCGGCCGGCACCGCACGAGGCCTGCCCAGCTGGTGGCCGGTAGCGGTCGCGGCCGCGCTGTCGCTGCCGCTGGTCTTGCCCATGCTGCTGGCCCCGCTGGGCATCACCTGGAGCCTGCCCCCGCGGTGGCAATGGCTGCTGGCCACGCCGGTACAGTTCTGGCTGGGCTGGCGTTTCTATCATGCGGGCTGGGGTGCGCTGCGCGCCCGCTCGGGCAACATGGACCTGCTGGTGGCCCTGGGCACCAGTGCGGCCTACGGACTGTCGCTGTGGCAATGGCTGAGCCTGCCGGCCATGACCGATCACGCCATGACCATGCCGCATCTCTACTTCGAAAGCTCGGCCGTGGTCATCACCCTGGTGCTGCTGGGCAAATGGCTGGAAGGCCGCGCCAAGCGGCAGACCGCCGATGCCATCGCGGCGCTCAACGCCTTGCGGCCGGACCGTGCCCGGGTACGCCGTGACGGACAGGACATCGACGTGCCGCTGGCGCAGGTGCGCGTGGGGGACCTGGTGGTGCTGCGCCCGGGCGAGCGGGTCCCGGTCGACGGCATCGTCAAAGAGGGTCGCAGCCATTTGGACGAAGCCTTGCTGACCGGCGAGAGTCGTCCGCAGGCCAAGCAAGCCGGCGACCAGCTCGCCGCCGGCGCCATCAATACCGACGGTGTGCTGGTCTTCGAGGCCACCGCCATCGGCGCCGAGACCATGCTGGCGCGCATCGTGCGCATGGTGGAACAGGCCCAGGCAGCCAAGGCGCCGATCCAGCGACTGGTGGACCAGGTCAGTGCCGTCTTCGTCCCTGCCGTGCTGCTGATCTCGGCCATCACCTTCTGCGCCTGGGGCCTGGCCACAGGCCACTGGCAACAGGCCCTGCTCAATGCGGTGGCGGTGATGGTCATCGCCTGCCCTTGCGCGCTGGGCCTGGCCACGCCCACGGCCATCATGGCCGGGACCGGCGTGGCGGCGCGTCACGGCATCCTCATCAAGGATGCGCAGGCGCTGGAGATTGCGCATCGGGTCGATGTGATCGCCTTCGACAAGACCGGTACGCTCACCGTGGGCCGTCCGCGCCTGACCGAACTGTACGCCGCAGCCGCCACCGCAGAGGATCAGCAAGACCACTTGCTGGCCCTGGCCGCCGCCCTGCAGGCACGCAGCGAACATCCGCTGGCACGCGCCGTACTGGAGGCGGCAGCGGCCCGCCAGTCCTTGTCCGTGCCCCCGGCCGGCCAGGTGCGCAGCGTGGCCGGACTGGGTATCGAAGGCGAAGTCGCAGGCCGGATGCTCTGTCTGGGCAGCAGTGGCTGGATGCAGCAGTTGCAGGCCAGCGCGCCAGCCCTGCAAGCACGGGCCGACGCGCTGCAGGCACAGGGCCGCACCCTGTCCTGGCTGGCCGAACGCCAGGCCGGGGAAGTCCGTATCCTGGGCCTGCTGGCCTTCGGCGACGAGATCAAGCCGGGCGCACGGGAAGCCATCGCCACCCTGCACGCCCTGGGCATGCGCACCGCCATGCTCAGTGGCGACAACCGGGGCGCGGCGCAACAGGTCGCTGCGGCACTGGGGATCCGGGAGGTACGTGCCGAAGTGCTGCCGGGCGACAAGGCCGAGGCGGTAGCGGCCTTGCGGGAAGGCGGCAAGCACGTGGTGGCCATGGTCGGAGATGGCGTCAATGATGCGCCCGCGCTGGCCGCCGCCGATGTGGGCATGGCCATGTCCAGCGGCACCGACGTGGCCATGCAGGCCGCCGGCGTGACGCTGATGTATGGCGACCCGGGTCTGGCGGCCGATGCCATCGACATCTCCCGCCGCACCTACGGCAAGATCCGCCAGAACCTGTTCTGGGCCTTCATCTACAATCTGGTCGGCATTCCGCTGGCCGCCTTCGGTCTGCTCAATCCCATGCTGGCGGGCGCGGCGATGGCCTTTTCCAGCGTCAGCGTGGTCAGCAATGCCCTGCTGCTGCGCCGCTGGCGCCCGCATGGGCCCGCTACAACGGAGAAGTGAACATGAATATCGGACAAGCCGCCAGCGCCTCGGGTGTCTCGGCCAAGATGATCCGCCATTATGAAGAAACGGGACTCATCCCCAAGGCCGGGCGCACCGATGCCGGTTACCGCGTCTACGGCGAGCGCGAGGTGCACCTGCTGCGCTTCATCCGCCAGGCCCGGCAACTGGGGTTTTCCATGGCCCAGGTGAGCGACCTGATCGGACTGTGGCTGGACCAGTCGCGCTCCAGCCGCAAGGTCAAGCAACTGGCGCAGACCCACATCGGCGAACTGGAGCAACGCATCCGCGAACTGCAAGGCATGAAGACCACGCTGGAACGGCTGGTGCAGGACTGCCATGGCGACAACCGCCCCGACTGCCCCATCCTCGATGCGCTCGGGGCCGCAGCACCGTGCTGCACCGATGCGCAGGCGCGCACATGACGACGCCGCCCTGGCCGCCGACGATCACCGCGTGGATGAGGCAAGCCATCCTGGCAAAACGGTGAAATCCTTCACCAGAGCAAAAAATGCCAGGCTTGCAGCGCGCAACCGGACTTGCGATGATAATTACCCTTCATATGTCACTCAAAATTACGTTATCCGGGTAGGGTCAAGATCACCCGCATAAAGATAAAGGGGGGATGTCCGAGATGCCACAGAGCAATCACTTGAGTTTCGTTGAAACCGACAGGCTGCGCATCGGCTTTGAGACCAGCGGCCCGCCCGAGGCGCCTGCCGTGATCCTGCTGCATGGCTGGCCGGATGACGTACGCACCTGGGACTCCTTCCTGCGGCCCTTGCGGGCGGCCGGCTACCGGGTGATCCGGCCCTACCTGCGCGGCTACGGGCCGACCTGCTTTCTGTCCGGATCGACGCCCCGCAGCGGCCAGCTGGCCGCACTGGGCAGCGACCTGATGGCCTTTGCCGATGCTCTGGGGCTGGAGCGCTATGGCGTCATCGGCCACGACTGGGGCGCACGGGCGGCCTACATTGCGGCCTCGCAGACGCCCGCACGCATCACCCACTGCATCGCCCTCTCCGTGGGCTGGGGAACCAATACCCCGGACCAGACACTGTCCCTGCCGCAAGCCCGCAACTACTGGTACCACTGGTTCTTGGCCACCTCGCGCGGCGAGGCCGAGCTGCGCAATGAACGCCGCGCGCTCACGCGCTTCATGTGGAATACCTGGTCGCCTTCATGGAAGTTCGCCGACAGCGAATTCGCCAATACGGCCGCCTCCTTCGACAATCCGGACTGGGCCGATATCTGCCTGCATTCCTATCGTCACCGCTGGGGCTTCGCCGATGGCGATCCGGCCTATGCGGCGCTGGAAGCCCGGTTGCAGGAAACACCGCGCATCATGGTCCCGACCCTGGTGTTGCACGGGACCGACGACGGCGCCAATGATCCCTCCACCTCCGAAGACAAGCAACAGCATTTCGGCAACGCCTATCGCCGCGTGCTCATCGCCGGCGCAGGTCACTTTCCCCAGCGTGAAAAGCCCGATGAAGTGATCGAGGAAGTGCTGGCCTGGCTGGCACGCCCGGCCTGAAGACGGGCCTCAATGGCAGCCGCCGCCATGGCTGCCCAGGTTGGCCGGCTTGAGGTCATCGGGCAGGCTGGCCAGCCCTTGCAGGATGCCGCAATCGCGCGCCGGCTGCTCCCCCTCGCACTGGGCGCGCAACTGCTGCAGCTGCGCCTGCAGCGCCTGCAACTGCGCAATGCGCTGGGCCACGTGGCCGATGTGCTTGTCCAGCAGCGCGTTGACTTCCCCGCAATTCTGCTCGGGCGCATCGCGCAGGCGCAGCAGCTCGCGCACCTCGTCGAGCGTCATGTCCAGCGAGCGGCAATGACGGATGAACTGCAAGCGCTCCACATGCCGCACACCATAGAGGCGGTAGTTGGACTGCGAGCGCGTGGGCGCGGGTAACAGCGCCTGCTTCTCGTAATAACGGATGGTTTCCACCGGGCAATCGGCCTGAGTGGCCAGGTCGCCGATCTTGAGCGTATCCATGATGATCCTCGCTTGACCTTGTAGTTACTTCAGGGTTTTTAATATACCCCTGAAACCTGTTGGCTGCACAAGGAGCGCTCAATGACTGCCCACTCGCACAAGCACGATCACCATCACTCGCATGACCAGCATGACCACGACCACGCGCATGCTCCCCGGACACAGGCCCACGGCTGCTGCGCCGGCCATGGCTGCGCCAGCAACGAGGCGGTCTCTGCCCCGGTGGTGGCGGCGCAGCTGGAGGGGGCGACCGAAGAGGCGGTCTTCTTCATCCAGAAGATGGATTGCCCGACCGAAGAAAAGCTCATCCGCGAACGTCTCGCGCAGATGCCCGGCGTGGGTACGCTGGCCTTCAACCTGATCCAGCGCGAGCTGACCGTGCAACACCAGTTGCCTTCCATCGCCCCGCTGGTGGACACCTTGAAGGCACTGGACATGCTGCCTGCCGTGAAGTCCGACTCGCTGGACGCCGAAGCCGGACGTGACGCCCCCGACCAGACCGCCGCCTATCGCATCCCGGCGCGCCGCTGGGCGCTGCTGGGTCTGGCCGGCGTGGCCGCTCTGGGCGCCGAAGTACTGGCCTGGACCAGCGGGGATGAACGCTCGCTGCCCGTGATCGCCCTGGCCATCGCCGCCATCCTGCTGGGCGGACTGGGTACGCTCAAGAAGGGCTGGATCGCGCTGCGCAATGTCTCGCTGAACATGAATTTCCTGATGTCGCTGGCCGTCATCGGCGCCGCCGCGATCGGCCAGTGGCCGGAAGCTGCCGTAGTGATCGTGCTGTTCACCCTGGCCGAGATGATCGAAGCCCTGTCACTGGACCGCGCCCGCCATGCCATTGCCGGACTGATGGCGATGACGCCCGACATGGCGACCCGGCGCGGCGAGGACGGTGTCTGGTCAACTGTACCGGCCCGTACCGTGACAGTGGACGACACTGTACGGGTGGCCCCTGGGGAACGTGTACCGCTGGATGGTGTACTACTGTCTGGTAGCACCAGCATCAACCAGGCCGCCATCACCGGCGAAAGCATACCGGTACAGAAGCAGGAAGGTGACCCGGTCTTCGCCGGCACCATCAATGAACAGGGCGCCTTCGAGATGCGCGTGACAGCCGTGCAAGGTGATTCGACGCTGGCGCGCATCGTCAAGAGCGTGCAGCAGGCACAGGGCCAGCGCGCGCCTACGCAACGCTTCGTCGACCATTTTGCGCGCTACTACATCCCGGCCGTCGTCGTGATGGCCGTGCTGGTGGCGCTACTGCCGCCGCTGCTGGCCGGCGCACCCTTCCAGCCCTGGCTGTACAAGGCCCTGGTGCTGCTGGTGATCGCCTGCCCCTGCGCGCTGGTCATCTCCACCCCCGTGACCATCGTCAGCGGCCTGGCCTCGGCGGCGCGCCATGGCATCCTGATCAAGGGCGGCGTCTACCTGGAGCAAGGCCGCCAACTGCGCGCCCTGGCGCTGGACAAGACCGGCACCCTCACCTTCGGCAAGCCGCGTGTGACCGACGTGGTTTCGCTGCATGCCGATGCCGACCAGCAGGCCCTGCTGCAACTGGCGGTGTCACTGGCGGCGCGCTCGGATCATCCAGTCTCGCGCGCCATTGCCGATCAGGAAGGGATCGTCACCCTGGAGGTCAGCGACTTTGCCGCGCTGGCCGGACGCGGCGTACAGGGACGCATTGGCGGACAAATGCTGCACCTGGGCAATCACCGTCTGGTGCATGAGCTGGGCCAATGCAGCCCGGAACTGGAAGCCCGTCTGCAAGCCTTCGAAAAACAGGGCAAGACCACTACCCTGCTATGCCGCGAAGATCAGCCGCAGTTGTTGATCGCCGTGGCCGACACCGTGCGTCCCGGCAGCAAGGAAGCGGTGGCCGGGCTGCGGGCGCTGGGCGTGGAGGTCATCATGCTGACCGGCGACAATGGCCATACGGCCCAGGCCATCGCCGCGCAGACCGGGATTGCTGATGCCCGTGGCGAGCAACTGCCGGAGGACAAGCTCAAGGTGATCGAGGAACTCGCTGCGCGCCACGGCGTGCGCAGCGTGGGCATGGTGGGCGATGGCATCAATGATGCCCCGGCGCTGGCGCGCGCCGACATCGGTTTCGCCATGGGCGCAGCCGGTACCGACACGGCGCTGGAGACGGCCGATGTGGCGCTGATGGATGACGACCTGCGCAAAATCCCCGACTTCATCCGCTTGAGCCGCAAGGCCCATACGGTACTGGTGCAGAACATCAGCATTGCGCTGGGCATCAAGGCGGTGTTCCTGGCGCTGGCGCTGCTGGGCATGAGTTCGTTGTGGATGGCGGTGTTTGCCGACATGGGAGCCAGCCTGATCGTGGTCTTCAACGGACTGCGCCTGGTACGCGGCTTGCGCCAGCGCAAGGCCGGCACCTGAGTCCGGCGCGACAGCTTGATCGCCGGCGCAGCGGCGGTCTATACTGCCGCCCATGATGCTGCGCGCAAAACTCCTCCTGCTCTGGTTGCTGATGCTGGCCATTCCCGTCCAGGGATTGGCTGCGATGCTTCAAGCCTGCGCGCCCGGGCAACGGCAGTCGCTGCAGCATCACGCGTCGGCGATGCCGCATGCACATCAGGCACATCAGGCACATCAGACGCATCAAGGACATCACGCGGATCATCTGGCAGCAGCGCAAGTGGCCGCTGCCGATGATACACAGACCCAACATCATCAACAGCCACAGGCTCACGGCTCCTGCAGCTTCTGCGCCGCCTGCACCGTCGGTGGCCTGCTGCCGCTGGCCTTGACTGCACCACCTGCCCCCGATCTTCCCTCGCGCGAATTCATCGCGCTGCCGGCTTCCGGCTTCGTCGGCTATCTGCCGGAAAATCCCGACCGTCCCCCTGCCCTCGCCTGACATCGCCCTGCACACCTTCGCGTGTGTCTGAGCCCGCACGTGCCGAACCCGGCGCGTGCGGGGCATGACGATCATCATCAGACGAGGATTCCATGATGTCCCACGTTTCACGTCCCTGGCGGGCTGCCGCCGTGGCCGCCTGCGCCTTGCTGGCCGGCTGCGCGCAGCTGTCGCCCGACGGCGGTTTCGACCAGCTCGCGCAGAGCAGCAGCGCGCGTCTCGGCCAGGCCCCTGCCTGGAACCGCACCCCGCAACAAACCCAGGCCAGCAAGGAGCGCGTGCGCCAGTTGCTGCACGATCCTGCCGACGGTGCAGCGCGCCTGGCCAACGCCGACGATGCGGTACAGATTGCGCTCATCCACAATCCGGACCTGCAGGCCGAGTTCGCCCAACTCGGCGTGGCCGAAGCCGACCTGGTGCAAGCCGGGCGGCTGCCCAATCCGGGGTTTTCTTTCAAGCGCACCCATGCCGGTGACGATCTGAAGATCGAACGCAGCCTGTCGTTGGGCCTCATGCGCCTGCTCACCCTGCCGGCTGCCTCGCGCATCGAGCAACGGCGCTTCGAGCAGGTCCGTCTGTGGCTGGCCGGGCGCGTGTTGACGGTCGCAGCACAGACCCGACAAGCCTACTATCGGGCGGTCGCCGCGCAGCAGGGCTTGCAGTATCAGGAGCAAGTAGCCGACGCTGCCGAGGCCGCGCATGAACTGGCCGCGCAGATGGCGCGGCTGGGCAATATCAGCCAGCTTGATGCGGCGCGCGAGCAGTTCTTCTATGGACAGGCCCAGGCCAGCCTGCAACAGGCCCGTCGGCAGGCGGCGCAACACAAGGAAGCGCTGGCCCGCCTGCTGGGCCTGGCGCCGGATTTCGCCCTGCCCGCGCAATTGCCGGCACTGCCCCGGCAGCTTGATACGGTGGACGACATCGAACAGCAAGCCCTGCAACAGCGCCTGGACGTGCAGGCTGCGCGCACCGAACTGGAGGGCCTGCAAGCCTCGCTGGGCCTGACCCGCAGCACGCGCCTGATCAACGTGCTGGACCTGGGCGCAGTGCGGACCACCGAGAGCGGCAAGCCGCCCGAAAACGGTTACGAAATCTCGCTGGAGATTCCCTTGTTCGATTGGGGCCAGGCGCGCGTGGCCAAGGCCGAGGCCATCTATCTGCAAGGCGCGCAAAAACTGGCCGCCAGCGTGCTCGATGCCCGCGCCCAGGCGCGCCTGGCCTGGCGCGAGCGGGAGGATGCCTATGCGCTGGCACGACGTTTCCAGGATCAACTGGTGCCGCTACGCCAGCGCATCGCCGAGGAAAACGTACTGCGCTACAACGGCATGCTCATCAGCGTCTTCGCCCTGCTGGCCGACGCCCGCGAACAGGCTGCCACCGTGAACGCCGCCATCGAAGCCCAGCGTGATTTCTGGATCGCCGACGCCGGCCTGCAACAGGCGCTGGGCGGCCATCCCCAACCAGGAAAGCAACCATGAACCCGACCGACAAACAACGCCGCCACTTCCTGCAAGGCGCGGCCCTGGCGGTGAGCGCCGGCGCCCTCAGCCGCGCGGGCGCCGCCAGCCTGCCCGAAGCCGCACTGCAAACCAGCGCCGCGACGCAGCCGCCACTGCAACCTGCCAATGGCCGCCCTTATCAGCCGGTGGTCACGCTCAACGGCTGGTCCCTGCCCTGGCGCATGAAGAACGGCGTCAAGGAATTCCATCTGGTGGCCGAAGCGGTGGAACGTGAAATCGCCCCCGGCATGAAGGCCAGGCTGTGGGGCTACAACGGCCAGAGCCCCGGCCCGACCATCGAAGTGGTGGAAGGCGACCGGGTGCGCATCTTCGTCACCAACAAGCTGCCTGAGGCAACGTCGGTGCACTGGCACGGCCAGCGCCTGCCCAACGGCATGGATGGCGTATCGGGCCTGACGCAGCCGGCCATCCCGCCGGGCAAGACCTACGTCTACGAATTCACGGCCAAACGGGCCGGCACCTTCATGTATCACCCCCATGCCGACGAGATGGTGCAGATGGCCATGGGCATGATGGGCTTCTGGGTGACGCATCCCAGAGACCCCGGCTTCATGCGGGTGGACCGCGATTTCGTGTTCCTGATGAATGCCTACGACATTGCGCCGGGGGCGGCCGTCCCCAAGGTCAGCACCATGCTGGACTTCAACCTGTGGACCTGGAACAGTCGTGCCTTCCCCGGCATCGACCCGCTGGTGGTACGACAGAACGACCGGGTGCGCATCCGCGTGGGCAATCTCACCATGACCAATCATCCGCTGCATCTGCATGGTCACGAGTTCAGCGTCACCGGCACTGATGGCGGCTGGGTGCCGCCATCGGCACGCTGGCCTGAGGTCACCACCGACATTGCCGTGGGCCAGATGCGCGCCATCGAGTTTGACGCCACCGAAGAAGGCGACTGGGCCCTGCACTGTCACAAGGCGCACCACACCATGAACGCCATGGGCCATGACGTGCCGACCATGATCGGGGTTGACCAGTCCAAGGTAGTGAACAAGATCAGCCGGCTCATTCCCGACTACATGGTCATGGGCGACAAGGGCGGCTCGATGGGCGAGATGGAGATGCCTCTGCCGGACAACACTCTGCCCATGATGACCGGACGCGGACCGTACGGACCCATCGAGATGGGTGGCATGTTCAGCACCGTCAAGGTTAGGCGCACGCTGGCGCGGGATGACTATCGGGACCCGGGCTGGTATCGCGCCCCTGCCGGCACGGTGGCGCGCGAATGGCAGGGCGAGATGCCCGAGGCACGGCGGGCGACACCGGACCGACCGGGCTCCTCCGGACCGGCCACGCTGGAGGTCATCAAGCCCGGCGGGCATCAGGGGCATCATTGAATTTTCGACTCGTTGAAGGCCCCGGCAATCTCATTGTTGAATGACTGTTTTTTGAATCAGCGAATGCGCTTCGCTGATGACTTCATGAAAGGAAAGATCATGTTACGCAAGCTCCTCATCACCGTAGTCCTTTGTCTTGACGCATGGGCGGCTCACGCACAGGGTGATGCGCCGCAGGTGGAGGGTGAAATCCGCAAGGTCGACACCGGCAATGGCAAGCTGACCATCCGTCATGGCGAGATTCCCAATTTGCAGATGGGTGGCATGACGATGGTGTTCAAGGCCACGCCCGAGATCCTGGCGCGGGCGCGCGAAGGTGAAAAGATCCGCTTTACTGCCGACCGGGTCGATGGTGCCCTGACCGTGACCTCGCTGGAAGAAAAGCGCTGACCCTGCCAGGGCGAGCTCGGGACGATGCGCAATTTCGTCGTCCCGACGACCATGCTGTCGGGGACTTGGCGGTATCATCGGGGTTCGTTTCATCCATCCTGTCCATAAGACATAAGAGGCGGCCCTGCCGCCGCACAACAAAGGAGACTCCGGCATGCCCCAAGCGATCGAGCAAACCCCGTCGGCCTATGGCTATCCGCTGTTGATCAAGCAGTTGCTGCACAGCGCCCTGGCCACCGCCCCCGAGCAGGAAATCATTTACGGCGCGCGTCGCCTGAGCTATACCGGCTTTTACGAGCGGGTGCAGCGGCTGGCCAATGTGCTCAAGGAAATGGGCGTGCAGGCCGGCCATACGGTGGCCGTGATGGACTGGGACAGCAATCGCTATCTGGAATGTTTCTTCGCGGTGCCGATGATGGGTTGCGTGTTGCAGACGGTGAATGTGCGTCTGTCGCCGGAGCAGATTGCCTACACCTTGAATCATGCCCAGGCGGATATCTTGCTGGTCAATTCGGATTTCATGCCGGTGTTGAAGCAGATCCGGGGCGAGCTGAACACGCTGACGCGCTGTGTTCTGCTCACCGACGATGGCAGTCCCTGTCCGCAGGGACCGGGCTTTGCGGGGGAGTACGAAGCCTTGCTGGCCGAGGCTGGCAGCCGGTATGACTTCCCTGACTTTGACGAGAACGCGCGCGCGACCACCTTCTACACCACCGGTACGACGGGCTTGCCCAAGGGGGTGTATTTCAGCCATCGGCAGCTGGTACTGCATACGCTGGGCACCACGGCCGGGCTGGCATTGGCGCCGCAGCAGGGGCGTTTGCATCGGGACGATGTCTATATGCCCTTGACGCCGATGTTCCATGTACATGCGTGGGGGCTGCCTTATGTGGCGACGATGGCGGGGGTCAAGCAGGTATATCCGGGGCGTTATGTACCCGATACCATCTGCAAGCTGATCCGTGAGGAGAAGGTGACGTTCTCGCATTGTGTGCCGACCATTCTGCAGATGGTGCTGACTTCCGAGCAGGCGCGCGAGGTGGATCTGTCGGGGTGGAAGATGATCATTGGCGGTTCGGCGATGACCGGGAGTCTGGCGCGGATGGCGCGGGATCGGGGGATTGATGTCTTTACCGGCTACGGGATGTCGGAGACCTGTCCGGTGTTGACGCTGGCGCAGGTGCCGACTGCGGAGCTGGGCGGTGAGCGCGAAGCCACGCTGCGGGTGAAGACTGGGCGGCCCTTGCCGCTGGTGGCCTTGCGCACGGTGGACGCCGAGATGAACGACTGTCCTCGGGATGGCAAGAGCACCGGCGAAGTCGTGGTGCGCGCCCCCTGGCTGACTCAGGGCTATCTGCATCAACCGGACGCATCGGAAGAGTTGTGGCGCGGTGGGTGGCTGCATACGCAAGATATCGGCCATCTGGATGCCGAGGGCTATCTCCAGGTGACCGACAGGATCAAGGATGTCATCAAGACCGGAGGCGAATGGGTCTCTTCTCTACAGATCGAGGACATCATCGCACGACATCCTGCCGTAGCTGAAACGGCAGTCATCGGGGTGCAGGATGGCAAGTGGGGAGAGCGGCCCGTTGCTCTGGTCGTGCTGAAGAAGGATGCGGCCAATGTTTCCGAAGAGGATATCCGGCAGCATGTGATGGCGGCCGCTGAAGCAGGGACGATTTCTCGCTATGGCGTGCCGGATCGGGTGCGCTTCGTGTCTGAACTGGCGCGTACCAGCGTGGGGAAACTCAACAAGCGGGCGATGCGGGAGCAGTATCCTTCCGGGGGGTGATCTTTTCCGTTTTGTGTTGGTGGATGTTGTGTTGGCTGGGTGTATTTTTGTTTTTGCTGTTTTGGGTAGTCTGCACGGAATTTCTTCCTGCGCTCTAGCTTAATGCTTATCTTTCTCCGGTCGGGAGGACGCGCCGGGGGCGGCCCGGCAGCCGCTCACTT
>NZ_JABFMQ010000059.1:0-1374 GCF_013359625.1 Herbaspirillum sp. C9C3 | reverse complement strand
GCCCTCGGCGCCGGGATAGCGCACGCCCAGGATCATGTCACTCGCGGTGATGTGGACGGCAGAGAGCGCAACAGGGGGATCCGGCTCCTTGTCGCGCGATGGACGGATCGGTGTCTGCTTCTTCATTTTGAGTTGGATTTCCCCCCGATCTTTTCGCCGACATGAATCCATAAATTTCTAATGTCCGAGATTCGCGCCTTCTGTTTGCGCTTCACGTCATCGGAAATATGGAAGACGCTGTGCAGGAAAACGCCGTCACGCAGTTGGTAATAGGCGGTGTGGCAGGTGCTGGTTGGCCGGTATCCGCGCTCATTCCCAAGACTGCAGTCCACCTTGGCCGCATAGTTCTTTATTGGACGGAGGATAAATGGCGTCATCGGATAGATGAACATGGGGGTGACGCTCCAGTAGCCAATTTCTTCTTTGCTACGGTCACCCCAATGCTCTTCATCAGGTACTTCGTCCCAGACACCCATGTCAAAGCGAGCCTCTTCGCTAGAAGAAATGCAGAAATTTCCAAGCCATTTTTTTCGATCAGTGGACAAGAATACCGTGCAATAAGTGTCGCCGGAACTGGTGTTCCATGGAGAGGGCTTTTTAGAGATGGTCCATGTCTTGGGTATTTTCAGATCTTTTTTTACCAACTCCATGTCACTTGGGGGTAAGGCTTGGGTATTGCCGGATCTCATCAGGAAAATGAGAAATATAAATATGACACATTGAATTATTTGCATTTACGTTCCATCCATAGTGATAGTTTTTACCAACTGCGTTTCTTTCAAGCGTTCAGCTAAACTTTTGGGCTCTTTTGTATGAGGATCTTTCCCATTGATTGCTATTGCCACCGCTTTGACTATCGGTTCATCGATAACAGCGGACCTTATTTTCAAATTGATAGTTTTGAATTGGTTATCTCTAGCTCCAGCAGTCCAGTACCATCCGCCAGAATCCACAGCGTTATAGATATTGATCGAGAGTCTCTGCGGATCAGGAATTTTCGGAGCCTTGTCAGGTCGGGATGGATTCCACCAATCTGCCGCAAAGGATTTGGGAGATAGCCATCCCCGATAAACCCAATACTTCCCGTAATTCTCCCTTCCCGTCAGTTGCTTGATTCCACGCCCTCTGAACTTGGGCCCGTCTTCGGGCTCGATATTGCCGAGCTTTCCCGACAGATATTTGAGGTAACCGGGTTCCCTGGGCGCATAAAACCCCGCATCCTCCGGCTGAAAACTCTCATGCGTCGGCTTCCTGGCGAAGCTGACCGCCCCCTCCGCCATGATGACCAGGTACATGCATTCCACCGCCGCCTCACCCAAAAAATGCGTCATCCGCACCGGTGAATTGATCAGGTACTTGCGCATCACCTTGTTG
>NZ_JABFMQ010000058.1:0-1453 GCF_013359625.1 Herbaspirillum sp. C9C3 | reverse complement strand
CATCACCATCGACGGCTTCAACCTCACCGCCGCGCAAGTCCTCAGCGTGGCCCGCGCCCCGCACCTGAAGGTTGCACTGGCCGATTCCTCGCGCAGCGCGCTCAAGCAAAGCCGCGACTACATCGAATCCACCTGGATGCACGATGAAGCCCCCATGATGTACAGCTTCAACACCGGTGTGGGCTTGCTCAAGGACACGCGCATCAAGGTCGAGCACATCGAGCTGTTCCAGACGCAACTGATCCGCGCGCACAGCGCAGGCATCGGCGAGCCGTTCTCGGAAGAAGTCAGCCGCGCCACCATGCTCTTGCGTGCCAATGCCTTCGCGTCGAATTACTCTGCGCCGCGCGTGGAAGTGGTGGACCGCCTGCTGGCCTTCCTCAATGCCGGTATTCATCCGATCATGCCGCAGAAGGGTTCAGTCGGTGCCTCAGGAGATCTCGCGCCGCTGGCTTATCTGGCGGCGGCCATTGCCGGATTCGATGAGGCCGAAGTGATGTATCGCGGCCAACGCATGCGGGCCACGCAAGCGATTGAGCAAGCCGGTATCGCTCCGGTGAAATTCGACCTCAAGGCCAAGGATGCTTCGGCCCTCATCAATGGTTGCACCGCCTCGCTGGCCGTGGCCATCCTGGCGGCCCACGATGCACGCCACCTGCTCACCGACGCCTGCCTGTCGCTGGGGCTGACGCTGGAAGCGATGCGGGCCGAGATGTCGGCCTTCGATCCGCGCATTCAGATGGCGCGTCCGCATGCGGGGCAGATCAAGACAGCCGAAGTCATCCGCACTCTGCTCAAAGGCTCCACCCGTACCACGCATGAAGCACGTGCGGTGCAATTGCCCGATGAACTGCGTCGCACCGATATCCCTTATACCGCGCGCATCCAGGACGTCTATTCGCTGCGCTGCGCACCGCAAGTGTATGGACCGGTCTTCGATGCACTGGACTACATCGATACCATCATCGGGAAGGAGATCAACTCTGCCACCGACAATCCGCTGATCTTCAACAAGGAAGAGGGCGAAGGTTTCGAAATCATTTCCGGTGGCAACTTCCACGGCCAGTATCTGGCGCAGGCCATGGACTTGCTGGCCATGGCCATCACGGACCTGGGCAGCATCTGCGAGCGCCGTATCGCGCGGCTGATCGATCCCACGCTGTCGTGGGGTTTGCCCCGCAACCTGATGAGCGGCGTGCGTGGTGTCAACACCGGTTATCCGGTGGTGCAATGTTCGATGAGTTCGCTGGTGATGGAAAATCGTACCCTCTGCATGCCGGGCAGCGTCGACAGCATCCCCTCCAAGGGCAATAGCGAAGATCATATTTCCAATTCGACCTGGTGCGCGCGCAAGGCCATGACGGTGGTGCAGAACACGCAATACATCGTCGGCGTGGAAATGCTGTTGGCCGCGCAGGCGCTGACCATGACCGAAGAACTGCTCAAGGACTTC
>NZ_JABFMQ010000057.1:0-1860 GCF_013359625.1 Herbaspirillum sp. C9C3 | reverse complement strand
TCAACCAGGTCAACTCGTCGCACCCCAGCTACCTGCGTGGCTTCATCGAGGTGGCTGGCAACCAGGCGCAGGTGATCATCGCCAACCCTGCCGGCATCACCTGCGCCGGCTGCGGTTTCATCAACGCCCAGCGCGCAACCATGACCACCGGCACGCCCGTCATCCGGCAGGGCAACCTGGAAAGCTACCGCGTCAACAGCGGCGTGATCAGCTTTGAGGGGCTTGGCCTGCAAGCCAATGACACCGCGTATGCCGACGTCATCGCCCGCGCAGTGCGCGTGCATGCGGCGCTGCGGGCCAGGCAGATCCGGCTCACCACCGGGCTCAATACGGTCAGTGCCGATCACGCGCAGGTCACGCCGGGCCAGAGCGCCAGCGATGGTGCACCGGTGCGTGCGATCGATGTGGCAGCGCTCGGCGGCATGTATGCCGGCCACATCTACCTGACCGCCACCGAACACGGCGTGGGCGTGCACAACGGTGGCACGCTCACGGCCACCGAAGGACAGCTGGTCGTGACGGCAGCTGGCCGCCTGGAAAACACCGGCACCCTTGCTGCGCATGGCGATACCCGCATTGCCGCTGCAGGCGCGGTGACCAACAGTGGCGTAATCGGATCGGATAGCACATTGCGGATCAACGCCGCTGCGCTGGAGAATGCCGCCAGCGGTCGCATCGGCAGTGTCAGCGGTACCAGCGTGCAAATTGGCGGCACGCTGCGCAATGCAGGAAGCATGGTCGGTGATGCAGGCATCACGCTGGCTGCGGCAGCGATGGAGAATGCCGGCAGTGTGGTGACACCGGGTGCGCTCGCACTGCGTATCCGCAACATGCTGGACAACAGCGGCAAGATCGGCAGCAATGCCCGGCTTGAGCTACGCGCCACGACGCTGACCAATCGGGGAGATATTTATTCCGCACAGGAATCTGTGCAGTTGCAGGTAGCAGGACGGCTCTTCAACAGCGGCAGCATCGAAGCGAAACGGGCACTCAATGCCGAGGCGGCAGCGATTGAAAACCAGGGGCGCTTCATCGGGGAAGCCGCACTCAACGCCAGCGCCAGCGCCGCCCTCACCAATGCCGGAACCATGGGTAGCAGGGGGGATGCCGACTTCAAGGCCGCCAGCCTCGACAATCGTGGCACGCTCAGCGCAGTCCAATCGCTCGCCCTGAAAGTGACCGGAAAATTCACCAACGAAAAGAACGTGGGTGCCGGCAGCACCCTCCAGATCGATGCCGATGCACTGGACAACAGCGGCAAGCTGTTCTCGCACGGTAGCTTGTTCATGCGCATCGGCGCCGCTGCGCTCAACAGCGGCAAGATCGGTGCGGACGGCACGGTGGATTTCCGGGCGGCCTCCCTGGCCAATGGCGGCGCGCTCTACTCCCTTGCCAAGAGTGTCGACGTACAGACCCGAGAGAGCATCACCAACAGCGGCACTGTTGAGGCCAAGCAATCCGTCTCATTGAAGGCGATGGCCCTTAACAACAGAGGAACATTCACCGCCGCGGGCAGCATGAAGCTCTCGCTGCAACAGGGCCTGAGCAACACCGGAGAGATCGGCGCCAACGATACGCTTACCGTTAATGCGGCCACGCTGGAAAACCACGGCAGACTCCGTTCGGCCGAGAGTTCTCTGGTGCTGGCGACAGACGGAAGAACCAGCAACCAAGGCAAGATCCTCGCCGCCACCCGGCTGGAGCTCACGGCGACCGGCATCGACAACAGCGACGGTACGCTTGGCGGCGGCGAGGTGGTGATTGATGCGCGCAATCGGCGTTTCAACAATCAGCGCGGCGTGCTTTTTGCGCGGCAAGACCTGAAAGCAGAGAGCGCAGAGCTCGACAATCGTGCCGGCA
>NZ_JABFMQ010000056.1:0-2321 GCF_013359625.1 Herbaspirillum sp. C9C3 | reverse complement strand
AAGACGCACATCTCTTCCTGCCGAGAGCGTGGCGTCGCCGCTGGCGGCAATGACGCCAGCATCGGCTTGCAGATCGCGGCCGGCCAGCAGCACCACGTCCTTGCCGCTGACGCTGGCTACCTGATTGATGTTGCTGCCCGTGGTAGCAGCATTGGCGGCTGTGACGATGGAATTGCGAAGAACGATATCCCGGCCCGCCCAATTTCATCTTCAATATCTTCACGGAGATTTCTTAGATCATGCGAGAACGTACCTACGATGATCTGGTCTTGGTTTTGCCTTTGGGCGGACAATCGGCTACACGGCGCAAATCTTAACAGCGGATAATCCCCGACACAGCGAGGATTTTGTCCGCTCAAAGCGAGAAAGTTACCTCACGATTCTCTGTCACCGCGACAACGAGGAAGTCGCGAAACTTCGTTATCTCTGATAGCAATAACTCTCGCGACACTCTCGCCTTAATGGGCTCGTGCTCCGATGTCCACCGATATATGAATTCAACGTTATCTATGTCCAGACTCTGCAAAGCTCTCGCTTTTTCATCGAGAGATTCAATTACTGCCTTCACTATCCCGAGGTCAGCCTCGTCCTCTTCGAACTGATCAAACATAGTGCCATGTTTGGCGTTGAAGTCTGACCAGAATCTCAGCGAGAACAACCACTCCGATAACGGTCCTGACAAGCGCAATGCGATTGCCCCTTCATCCATCGACACCATTGATTCCTGCATTCGCATAGCATTTCCCCTTAATTGACGGGATCAGTATTACTGAAGTGAGTTAGGCCATTTCGCACGCCAGACGGGACACCTGTTTGCGTTGTTCTATTCGGACCAATAAGTCGTACGTTATTCGGAATAATTTTGCCACTCTGATCAAGATACTGGCCGGCAGCATTTTGAATGCGATAGTAATTTCCTGCGTTATCGTACACCACAGACTTGCCGGTAGTTGGATTTGTATAGATCGTTTTTCCTGAGGCGGTGTACGTCACTTGCGGACTAGGTCCTGCGATTTTTTGAACCGTTTCACTCAACGATCCACTTGACCAGTTTCCGCTATTCGCTGTCGCTCTCGCTGCCCCTTGAGGATTGTAAACAGGGGAGGCGGATGCACCATTTCCGGACCTCGACTCTACCGAATTTACCGCAGCAGAATTTGCGGCGCTTGTGGAGTTGCTCCCGGATTTTTTAAGTCCTGTCTCTTCTGCAGTCTCGCTACCAGGATCAGCCGTTTGCACGCTTGCAGAAAAGACTTTACTATTTGTCCCGCTCATTTTTCTGGTGGGCGGAGATGCGCCCGCACCAACCGTATAAGGCTGCACCGCTACTGCACTTGATTCAGACGAATTGCTACTTGCGCCAAATAGCGGAGAAATCCCTGCTCTTGGCAACATGAACGACGACCCAATCTGTGCCAACTGCCCCATCGCAATCGTCAGGCCATCCCGGGTATCCGCACCTGCACCCGCTACGCCAGATCCCAGATAAGTGCCAGTGGCGAAAGAACTATTGGCTATCGAATCAACAACCGAGAAGAAGCGCGACAACTGCATACCAACTGGCGTCAGGCTTTCATAAGGTGTTATGTTCGGATAAATTCCCGCCTTCGCTCTCGCTTCATCAAAGATAAGTTCGTTGGTGCTTTTATTTCGGTACCAGTAGTCCCGCCATTTGAAGTTCTTGCTCGCATAGTCACCACGGTCAGAACTGGAACCCGCATAAGGGAAGCCATAAGTCGGACTGCTGCCATGCTGAACAAGCTGCCGCTTAGCTTCTTCGCCATTCTGTTTGGCATACCAAGCTAAATAGATCTCCAGATTCTGCTGATCATGCTTGGCCAAGGGTTGCCCAGAACGGTACTTGTTGAGCAGGCCATCACTGATCTGATCACCGATCTCCAGTAAAGCGAGTTGTTGTGCTTCATCCTTCGTCAGCGTCACCTTGCTCTGGACCTTTTGACGCAGAGCATTCAATCTCGCTCTGTCGGCGTGACCGAGGAAGTTATTGACAACCTCGTTATAAGCCGCAGCCCCACCCGGCGCCCCACCCACTGCCGTACCCACCAAGGTACTCGAGAACCCAGTCAACACCTTCGCCAGATCAGCATCCACACCAGCCTTATTCAGGGCTGCAGCCACATTAGGTGCGGCTAAGGTACCCACTCCCGCACCAGCTGCACCGGCAAGACCACCTGTGAGCCCGCCCACAACGGTGTGCGCCAAAGCCCGCATGTTTCCATCTGGCCCCCACTTGGTTTCCAACGCACTGGCCTGATCATTGAGCTGTGTTGCCACGGCAGGATCAGTTGCGGCATTGGCCT
>NZ_JABFMQ010000055.1:0-2412 GCF_013359625.1 Herbaspirillum sp. C9C3 | reverse complement strand
TTGCAAGCGATTCCGCGGCCTGCGCTTGTGTAGGAGAGCCCCGTCCGCTCCGCCAGATAAAACGCCTCATTCGCAAGAATGGGGCGTTTTTGTTTTTGCGCTTTTTTCTTCGTGCGATCAGCGTGAGTCTGAAAAAAGCCGATGCAGCCCCAAGATACATCGGCTTCTTCACAAGACAGGCAAGACCTGTTAGCCCTTCGCCTTACCACCCGACAACTGCTCCACCACCTGCCTCGGCGCTTCGGCATAGTGCTTGAACTCCATCGAGTAAGTCGCCCGCCCCTGTGACAATGACCGCAGCGTGGTCGAGTAGCCGAACATTTCCGACAGCGGGACTTCAGCACGCACCAGCTTGCCGCCGCCCACGATGTCTTCCATGCCCTGCACCATCCCGCGCCGCGACGACAGGTCGCCCATCACGTTGCCCATGAATTCCTCGGGCGTTTCCACCTCGACCTGCATCATCGGTTCCAGCAGCATCGGACCGGCACGCTTCATCGCTTCCTTGAAGGCCATGGAGCCGGCCATGCGGAAGGCGTTTTCGTTGGAGTCCACATCGTGGTACGAACCGAAGGTCAGCGTAGCCTTCACGTCCACCACCGGGTAACCGGCCAGCACGCCCGCCTTGAGCGACTCCTGGATACCCTTGTCGACCGCCGGGATGAATTCGCGCGGGACCACGCCACCCTTGATGGCATCGACGAATTCATAGCCCTTGCCGGCAGGCTGCGGCTCCAGCTTGATCACCACGTGGCCATACTGCCCGCGTCCACCGGACTGCTTGACGAACTTGCCCTCGACATCTTCCACGCCTTTGCGGATCGCTTCGCGGTAAGCCACCTGCGGCTTGCCCACCGTGGCCTCGACGTTGAACTCGCGCTTCATCCGGTCCACCAGAATTTCCAGGTGCAGCTCGCCCATGCCGGACATGATGGTCTGGCCCGATTCCTCATCGGTATGCACGCGGAAGGACGGATCTTCCTGCGCCAGGCGATTCAGGGCGATGCCCATCTTTTCCTGGTCGGCCTTGGTCTTCGGTTCCACTGCCTGCGAGATCACCGGCTCAGGGAAGATCATGCGTTCCAGGATGATGGGATGTTCCGGATCCGACAGCGTATCCCCGGTGGTCACATCCTTCAGACCCACGGCAGCGGCGATGTCACCCGCAAACACTTCCTTGATCTCCTTGCGCTCGTTGGCGTGCATCTGCAAGATGCGACCCAGGCGTTCCTTCTTGCCCTTGACCGGGTTGTAGACCGTATCGCCCGAATTGACGATGCCGGAATACACGCGGAAGAAGGTCAGCTGCCCCACGAAGGGATCGGTCATGATCTTGAAGGCCAGCGCCGAGAACGGTTCCTCGTCCGAGGGATGGCGCTCGATCTCGCTGTCATCTTCGCCATGCCCGGCGATGGCCGGCACGTCGACGGGCGAGGGCAGGTAGTCGATTACCGCATCCAGCATGGCCTGTACGCCCTTGTTCTTGAAGGCGCTGCCAGCCAGCATCGGCACGATCTCGTTGGCCACCGTGCGCAGGCGCAGGCCGCGCTTGATGTCGTCTTCGCTCAAGGGATTGCCGGAGAGATATTTCTCCAGCAGTTCCTCATTGGCCTCGGCGGCCTGCTCGACCATGTGATCACGCCACTGGCGTGCGGTGTCCTCCAGCTCCAGCGGGATGTCTTCATACTTGAACAGCACACCCTGGCTGGCTTCGTCCCAGATGATGGCCTTCATCTTGACCAGGTCGATCACGCCCGAGAAATGGTCTTCCGCGCCCACCGGAATCTGGATGGGGACGGCTTTGCCTTTGAGGCGTTCCTCGATCTGCTTCTGCACGCGGAAGAAGTCCGCACCGATGCGGTCCATCTTGTTGACGAAGGCAATGCGCGGCACCTTGTACTTGTTGGCCTGGCGCCAGACGGTCTCGGACTGCGGCTGCACGCCGCCCACCGAGTCATACACCATCACCGCGCCATCGAGCACGCGCATGGAGCGCTCCACTTCGATGGTGAAGTCCACGTGACCGGGGGTGTCGATGATGTTGATGCGATGCTCGGGATAATTGCCGGCCATGCCCTTCCAGAAGGCCGTAGTGGCCGCCGAGGTGATGGTGATGCCGCGTTCCTGCTCCTGCTCCATCCAGTCCATGGTGGCCGCACCGTTGTGCACTTCACCGATCTTGTGGTTCACACCCGTATAAAAAAGAATGCGCTCGGTGGTCGTGGTCTTGCCCGCGTCGATATGCGCGCTGATACCGATGTTGCGGTAGTTTTCTATTCGGGTCTTGCGGCTCATGGCATGTCCTTTCGATGGGTGCCGTCAAATGCTGGATTCAGTACTGCCGGGTTAATGTTTGATTAGGGCCTGTTCACATTCAATCTGTGAGATGCGTTGCCCCCAGAAGGCGTGGTG
>NZ_JABFMQ010000054.1:1589-3064 GCF_013359625.1 Herbaspirillum sp. C9C3 | reverse complement strand
TCTTTATAACGCTCTTGCAAAAGAGGCTAACGTTATAGGAACAAGCGAATAAGTGCACATGGTGGATGCCTTGGCGATTACAGGCGATGAAGGACGTAGTAGCTTGCGATAAGCTGCGGGGAGCTGGCAAACGAGCTTTGATCCGCAGATTTCCGAATGGGGAAACCCGGCCGTAAGGTCATCGTTATCTGAATACATAGGGTAACGAAGCGAACGTGGCGAACTGAAACATCTAAGTAGCTACAGGAAAAGAAATCAACCGAGATTCCCAAAGTAGTGGCGAGCGAAATGGGATCAGCCTGCAAGATTTAGCATCAACGATAGTAGAACGGAATGGAAAGTCCGGCCATAGTGGGTGATAGCCCCGTATGCGAAATCGATGGTGTGGAACTAGGCTTGCGACAAGTAGGGCGGGACACGTGAAATCCTGTCTGAACATGGGGGGACCATCCTCCAAGGCTAAATACTCGTAATCGACCGATAGTGAACCAGTACCGTGAGGGAAAGGCGAAAAGAACCCCGGAAGGGGAGTGAAATAGATCCTGAAACCGTGTGCATACAAACAGTAGGAGCCCTGTAAGGGGTGACTGCGTACCTTTTGTATAATGGGTCAGCGACTTACATTCAGTGGCAAGCTTAACCGAATAGGGAAGGCGCAGAGAAATCGAGTCCGAATAGGGCGTTCAGTCGCTGGGTGTAGACCCGAAACCAAGTGATCTATCCATGGCCAGGTTGAAGGTGCGGTAACACGCACTGGAGGACCGAACCCACTAATGTTGAAAAATTAGGGGATGAGCTGTGGATAGGGGTGAAAGGCTAAACAAACTTGGAAATAGCTGGTTCTCTCCGAAAACTATTTAGGTAGTGCCTCAAGTATCACCATCGGGGGTAGAGCACTGTTATGGCTAGGGGGTCATCGCGACTTACCAAACCATTGCAAACTCCGAATACCGATGAGTGCGAGCTTGGGAGACAGACGCCGGGTGCTAACGTCCGACGTCAAGAGGGAAACAACCCAGACCGCCAGCTAAGGTCCCAAAGATTGGCTAAGTGGAAAACGAAGTGGGAAGGCTAAAACAGTCAGGAGGTTGGCTTAGAAGCAGCCATCCTTTAAAGAAAGCGTAATAGCTCACTGATCGAGTCGTCCTGCGCGGAAGATGTAACGGGGCTAAGCCAGTCACCGAAGCTGCGGATATCCGTAAGGATATGGTAGGAGAGCGTTCTGTAAGCCTGTGAAGGTGTCTTGTAAAGGATGCTGGAGGTATCAGAAGTGCGAATGCTGACATGAGTAGCGATAATGCGGGTGAAAAGCCCGCACGCCGTAAGCCCAAGGTTTCCTGTTCAACGTTCATCGGAGCAGGGTGAGTCGGCCCCTAAGGCGAGGCAGAGATGCGTAGCTGATGGGAAGCAGGTTAATATTCCTGCACCGTCGTTAGATGCGATGGGGGGACGGATCGCGGAAGGTTGTCCGAACT
>NZ_JABFMQ010000054.1:0-1495 GCF_013359625.1 Herbaspirillum sp. C9C3 | reverse complement strand
TACATCGAAGAAGGCTGTTAGGCAAATCCGGCAGCGTAATTCAAGGGTGTGAGACGAGCGAACTTGTTCGCGAAGCAATCGGAAGTGGTTCCAAGAAAAGCCTCTAAGCTTCAGTCTAACGAGACCGTACCGCAAACCGACACAGGTGGGCGAGATGAGTATTCTAAGGCGCTTGAGAGAACTCGGGAGAAGGAACTCGGCAAATTGGTACCGTAACTTCGGGATAAGGTACGCCCAAGTAGTTTGACTGGCCTGCGCCAGAAGGACAAAAGGGTTGCAATAAAATGGTGGCTGCGACTGTTTAATAAAAACACAGCACTCTGCAAACACGAAAGTGGACGTATAGGGTGTGACGCCTGCCCGGTGCTGGAAGATTAAATGATGGGGTGCAAGCTCTTGATTGAAGTCCCAGTAAACGGCGGCCGTAACTATAACGGTCCTAAGGTAGCGAAATTCCTTGTCGGGTAAGTTCCGACCTGCACGAATGGCGTAACGATGGCCACACTGTCTCCTCCCGAGACTCAGCGAAGTTGAAATGTTTGTGATGATGCAATCTACCCGCGGCTAGACGGAAAGACCCCATGAACCTTTACTGTAGCTTTGCATTGGACTTTGAACCAATCTGTGTAGGATAGGTGGGAGGCTTTGAAGCAGGAACGCTAGTTTCTGTGGAGCCGACCTTGAAATACCACCCTGGTTTGTTTGAGGTTCTAACCTTGGTCCGTTATCCGGATCGGGGACAGTGCATGGTAGGCAGTTTGACTGGGGCGGTCTCCTCCCAAAGTGTAACGGAGGAGTTCGAAGGTACGCTAGGTACGGTCGGACATCGTGCTAATAGTGCAATGGCATAAGCGTGCTTAACTGCGAGACTGACAAGTCGAGCAGGTACGAAAGTAGGACATAGTGATCCGGTGGTTCTGTATGGAAGGGCCATCGCTCAACGGATAAAAGGTACTCTGGGGATAACAGGCTGATTCCTCCCAAGAGTTCATATCGACGGGGGAGTTTGGCACCTCGATGTCGGCTCATCACATCCTGGGGCTGTAGCCGGTCCCAAGGGTATGGCTGTTCGCCATTTAAAGTGGTACGTGAGCTGGGTTTAAAACGTCGTGAGACAGTTTGGTCCCTATCTGCCGTGGGCGTTGGAAGTTTGAAGGGGGCTGCTCCTAGTACGAGAGGACCGGAGTGGACGAACCTCTGGTGTATCGGTTGTCACGCCAGTGGCATTGCCGAGTAGCTAAGTTCGGAAGAGATAACCGCTGAAAGCATCTAAGCGGGAAACTCGCCTTGAGATGAGACTTCCCGGGAACTAGATTCCCCTAAAGGGTCGTTCGAGACCAGGACGTTGATAGGTCAGGTGTGGAAGCGCAGTAATGCGTTAAGCTAACTGATACTAATTGCCCGTGCGGCTTGTTCCTATAACATTAGCTCTGTTATAGACAAGTTGAGCATATATTGTGTTTGCCCTAGTGCATCACACCCAAGAATCTACTAA
>NZ_JABFMQ010000053.1:0-5111 GCF_013359625.1 Herbaspirillum sp. C9C3 | reverse complement strand
TATTCTGCATTCACCGCGGATATTCCAACCACAGGAATACCTATCACATCCGTCATTACGAAGTGGATAAAGAAGGTAACGTGATTCGTGCCTTTGCGATCGGACGGAAGTGGGAAGGGAAAGAATGCCTCGATGGCCTGCTGTCGCAGTGGAACTACTGGTGCTGGTACATGAATCACGGTCCGGAAGAGTTGCCAAAACCGCTGCTTTTCTTCAAAGAAAAGGAGAACATGCTGGAGAGTTTTCTGTTCTGCATGTATGACTTGGGGATGCGCGCCAGTGCGGCCTATCGCATTAGCATGATGCCTTTCATCTTGCTCTTGACTAGTCATCGCTTGATGGCCCTTTGGACTTGCCGCGATCCCGTCTGGCCAGACTATGTCAGCAGAGTCAGCGGTATCGAATCCGATGATCCCTACGACGAACCGCGCGGCAGCACCCCCATAGGCTGGGCCGAGACGACCCACGCGATCAATCGCAAGGATTATCCCGACGGCGATAAAACAACAATGGAAAACTGGTGCGGTGAAAAGAATCCTGTGACCAATGCTCTTTTGTGGGCAGCTGAAATTGCGCCAAACTTTATTAAGCATGGATGAACGCATATTTCAATTTAAAGCTGGTCGCCCCATTCCTGAATGGGATCTGAAGCATCGCTTATCCATCAACAATCCGGTTGGCCCCGAATGCAAGGACACGAGTACGATCTTCCGGATCAATTCAACCTTCATGGATGTAACAGACCAGCCGTTCAGAGAGCGACAGTGGCTTGCAGGAGGCGTCCTGGTCTCTTGTTTGGGAGTGGTCGGGGGAATGTGGAGCTACTACCTGACGAGGGTACTGTATCCAGATGCTGGTGGAATTTTGGGTGATCTATATTGCCTGGTCATCACGTTTCTGTTCGGCTACTTCGCTTTCCGGCATGGAAGAGACGAATTTTTTTCACTTAAGCGCCGTCCCATCCGTTTCAATCGCAAAGAGAAAAAAATCTACGCCATTCGGCGTCGTCGATTCTTTGCCAAGCCCGGCCAAGGCGATATCACATGGGAAGTCCCTTGGGATGAAAACGCCATATTCTGCATTCACCGCGGATATTCCAACCACAGGAATACCTATCACATCCGTCACTACGAAGTAGATGAAGAGGGTAACGTCGTCCGTGCATTTGCGATTGGTCGCGAATGGGAGCAGAAGGAAAATCTTCAGGGCCTGCTATCGCAATGGAATTATTGGTGTTGGTATATGAATCGAGGGCCGGAGGATTTGCCCAAGCCTCCCTTGTTTTTCTGCGAACGCGAAAGTGCTATGGAAAGCTTCCTTTTTTGTCTTTATGACTTCGGTGCCAGTGCCAGTGCCGCGTATCGTATTGCAATGATGCCCTTCATCTTGCTTCTGACCAGTCATCGCTTGATGGCACTTTGGACCTGTCGCGATCCGATCTGGCCTGCGGCTGTTGAAAAAGTCAGCGTTGTGCGGCCAGGTGATCCCTATGATGAGCCAAGCCGCTCGACTCCTGTGGGGTGGGGCGACACCCTGCTCGCCATAGAACGTAACGAGTATCCGTATGATCCCCAAAAAGAGGTGAACGAATGGCTGGGAGAAAAGGATCCCGCTGTCAACGCGTTGCTGTGGAGCGAGGATGCTCCGCCCAATTGGCGTATGAAACATGGATGAACGCGTCTTTCGATACAAAGTCGGCAAGCCGATTCCCGAATGGGATTGGAAACATCGCTTACCTATTGATCAGCCAGTTGGGCCAGAGTGCCAAGACACCAGTACCATTTTTCGGATCAATTCTACCTATATGGATGTGACAGACCAGCCATTCAGAGACAGACAATGGCAATCAGGGGCGGTCCTTGCCGCTTGCTTTGGAGTCCTATCATTTTTATGGCTTGCCGCATTCATGCTGCTTCATCCACCTGAAGAATTCGTGATCACTCTAATTCTCCCTTGGCTTGTCGTTTTTCTCAGCGTCGGGTTGTTCTCCCATATCGCACTGAAGTTCGGGCACGATGAATTCTTTTCCTTAAGCAGAAAGCCCATCCGCTTCAACCGCAAAGAGAAAAAGATTTACGCCATCCGCCGCCGCCGTTTCTTTGCCAAGCCAGGTCAAGGTGACATCACATGGAAAGTCCCCTGGAACGAAAACGCCATCTTCTGCATTCACAGAGGATCGGCCAACCACAAGTACACCTATCACATCCGTCATTACGAAGTGGATGAAGACGGTAACGTTGTCCGTGCCTTTTCGATCGGCCGGAAATGGGAAGGGCAAGAATGCCTCGATGGCCTGCTGTCGCAGTGGAACTACTGGTGCTGGTACATGAATCACGGTCCGGAAGAGTTGCCCAAGCCACTGCTTTTCTTCAAGGAAAAAGAGGACATGCTGGAGAGTTTCCTGTTCTGCATGTATGACTTCGGGATGCGCGCCAGTCCGGCTTATCGGATAACGATGATGCCATTCATCCTGTTCATGACCTGCCTGCGCCTGATAGCCCTTTGGACTTGCCGCGATCCCGTCTGGCCAGACTATGTCAGCAGAGTCAGCGGTATCGAATCCGACGATCCCTACGACGAACCGCGCGACAACACCCCCATAGGCTGGGCCGAGACCACGCACGCGATCAATCGCAAGGAATATCCCGACGGCGCAAAAAGCGCAATGGAACACTGGCGCGGCGAGCAGGACGCCACCTTGAATGCCTTGCTGTGGGCTGCAGATACGCCCCCCGTGGGCAGGCCCTGATCCATCGTCTTACGCGCCCGCCCCCTGATTGACCGACTGCATTGCCTGCCAAACCTCCACCGCCGTCTGTGCAAAGGTCCGTATGCAGGGATTGGTATTCTCGCGGTTCCAGATCACCGCCACCTCCACCGTCGGCGCACCGATGAGCGGCTTGAAGACCGTGGTGTCCAGGTGCATGGCCTGCATCGAGGTCGGTACCAGCGCCACCCCCAGCCCTTCGCCGACCAGGTTGACGATGGTCTGCTGCAGGTTGGTCTCCAGCACGATGCGCGGACGGAAGCCATGCAGCTGGCAATGCTGCCGGATCAGGTCATACACCACCGGCGCAATCGGGCGCGGAATGCTGATGAAGGCATCCTCGGCCAGCTCGGCGGCCGAGATCTCAGGCTTGTGCGCCAGGCGATGCCCACGCGGCAGCACCGCCAGCAAGGGTTCGGCGTAGATGGTGTGGCTGTCGAGCCGGCGGCAATCCTCGGGGCGATACATGATGCCCACATCGATTTTCTCATCCTCAATGTCAGTGGCCAGCAGGTTGGGCACGTATTCGCTCAGGCGCATGTCCACCTCCGGATAGGCCGCCGAATAATGGCGCGTCACCGCTGGCAGGATGTTGTAGGCCGAGGACATCATGAACCCCACCTTCAGCGCCCCGCTCATACCCGTGCTGGAAGAGGCCACGTTGCGCTTGGCCCGTTCCAGGGCCTTGAAAATTTCTGTGGTGTCGCGATAAAAATATTTGCCCGCCGCCGTCAGCTGGATGGCGCGTTTGCTGCGGTCGAACAATTGCGCTCCCAACTCCTTCTCCAGTGCCGCAATCTGCCGTGTCAGCGGCGGTTGCGAGATGTGCAGCAGTTCCGCCGCGCGGCCGAAATGCAGGGTTTCTGCTACGGTGCGGAAATAGGTAAGATGTCTCAATTCGATCATTTGATACCTTCAAGGTATTGATTCTGTCTATACATTGTATTGGAAGTCATGAGTCGGACTGGCTATTCTTTGCCGCAGACGTGCCATTGCGACACGTTTCCGGGACCGCCCCAGGCAGGTTCCCGCGCATAAAGAACCGGTTCTGCGGATGCCGGCTCGATAAAAAAGCAGTCCAAGACAGGAGACCATCATGCCGACCACCCCGGTAGCGCAGCCCTTGCCTGATCGTGACGTTTGCTCCATCCCGGCTGGCACAGCCCATTCGACTTGCGCGCCTCATGCGCCGCGTTATCGCGACATCGATCAGCTCGCCGCTGGCGACGACCTGATGGGCGATCTGGTCGAACGCGGCAAGCGCCTCATCGATCGCGGCATCCCCGTGCTCATCCTGGGCGAGACCGGGACCGGCAAGGAATATCTCTCCCGTGCTCTGCATGACTACAGCGCACGCCGTCGCGCCAACTGGATCGCCGTCAATTGCGCCTCCATCCCCGAGAGCCTGGCCGAAAGCGAACTGTTCGGCTACTGCAAGGGCGCCTTCTCCGGTGCGCTGCCCGGCGGGATGAAGGGCAAGGTGCAACAGGCCGATGGCGGCACGCTCTTCCTCGATGAAATCGGCGACATGCCCTTTGCCCTGCAAACGCGCCTGCTACGCGTGCTCTCCGAACGCGAAGTGATGCCCCTGGGCGCACAACGCCCGGTGCCGGTGGACGTACAACTGATCTGCGCCACGCATCAGGACTTGAAAACCCTGATCGCCGATGGCCGCTTCCGGGAAGACCTGTATTACCGCGTCGCCGGTGGCGTATTGCGCCTGCCCGCCTTGCGCGAACGCAGCGACCGGCGTGCGCTGGTGATGCAGATGATGGCCGACGAGCTGGGCCGTCCGGTCCAGGACAGCATGATCGAGCCCGCCGTCCTGCAGCGTCTGCTGGCCTATCCGTGGCCGGGCAATCTGCGCCAGCTGCATGCCGTGATCCGTTACAGCTGCGCAGTCATGAACGAGGGACGCATCACCCTGCGCGACCTGCCGGAGGAGTTGATGCAGTTCCAGCCCGCCGGCCTGGCGCAGGTGCTGCCCCTGCATCGTCCGGCCTCGCGCATGGCATTGGAGGCGCCGGGGCAGGGCGGTGCTGCCGATCTCAGACGCGATGAGCGCACGCGCGTCATCGAAGCCCTCAACGGCAGCCGCTGGAACATCTCCGCAGCCTCACGCCAGTTGGGCATGTGCCGCGCCTCGCTGTATCGCAAGTTGCGGCAGCTGGATATCCCGCATGTCAGGGATCAGGCCATGCCTGCACACGCGGCCTATGCGGTCGCCTGAAATGCTAGAACCCATTTCATCAATAGGCGTGAGATGCGTTCTGTCCAGAAAGGGCGCTGGCAAGGAGCGCAACGCGGCCAGCGCCCTTTCTGGACAGAACCCGGAGGGAGCGGC
>NZ_JABFMQ010000052.1:0-6816 GCF_013359625.1 Herbaspirillum sp. C9C3 | reverse complement strand
GCGGGCCACGCTGAGGACTTGCGCGGCGGTGAGGTTGAAGCCGTCGATGGTGATGGTGTGCATGTGATGAGTTCTCTCTGACATGATCGTGTGCGATTACTTGGCCCCGGCCTGGAACCAGGCGGCGACTTCAGCGCGTTCCGCATCGGTCATCTGGGTCATGTTGGCCAGCGGCATATCCTTGGTCTGGACGGCGCGCTGGAAGATCTTGGCCGCGTGCTGACGGATCAGCTCAGGCGTCTGCAACATCATCCCCGCCGGGGCGGTGGCAAAGCCGGCCTGGGTCGGCTTGTCCGAATGGCAGCTGGCGCAGCGCTGGGTAATGATGGCCTGGATGCGGGCGAAGTCCGGTGCGGCGGCAGCGACCGGTGCCGCACCCGCAGCAGCAGGTGCCGCCAGGGGCGTCACCGGACGCGGCGCAATCGCCACCGCCACGCCCAGCAACAGGGCTACGCCGGCGATGGGATAGGCCACCACCACGCGGCCCTTGTGTCGCAAATTGAAGAAGTGACGAATCAGCACACCGGCCGCCATGATCGCCGCCAGCACCAGCCAGCTGTGGGCGTGCGTATAGGTCATCGCATAGTGGTTGCTGATCATGATGAACAGAATGGGCAGGGTGAAGTAGTTGTTGTGCACGCTGCGCTGCTTGCCCTTGCGACCATGGACGGGATCCGGCGAGCGGCCCGCCTTCATTGCCTCCACCAGCTTGCGCTGCCCCGGGATGATGACCATGAGCACATTGCCGACCATGATGGTGCCGATCATCGCGCCCACGTGGATATAGGCCGCGCGGCCCGACAGCAGGTGCGTGAGCAGATAGGCCACCGCCACGATGAAGACGAACATCACCAGCCCCAGCAGCCCTTCGCGCTTGCCCAGTGGCGACTTGCACAGCAGGTCGTAGACGATCCAGCCCAGCACCAGCGTACCGATGCCCACGCCCACTGCTTGCGGACCGGTAAGGTTGGCCACCGACTTGTCCACCATCATGGCCGAGGCATTGAAGTAATACACGATGAACAGCATGGCCACGCCGGTGATCCAGGTGGCATAGGCTTCCCACTTGAACCAGTGCAATTCCTCGGGCAGTTCGGCCGGGGCCACCAGATACTTTTGCGGATTGTAGAAACCACCGCCGTGCACCGCCCACAGTTCACCGGAGACGCCCTTCTTCTCCAGATCGCTGCCCGGCTTGGGCGGGCGGATGGAGTTGTCCAGCCAGACGAAATAGAACGAGGCACCGATCCAGGCGATGCCCGTGATCAGATGCAGCCAGCGGACCAGCAGATTGGCCCAGTCGATGCCATATGAAACCAGGAGTGCTTCCATGTCTTCCCCACGCAGGATTGCTGTCCGCCACCGCGACCTACTCCGGACAGGCGAGGCATTGCCTCAGGAATGGGCCGCCATGAAAGTCTTCCCCCGCCATGCGCATGCCATGGCAACGACTGGATGAGTGGAGTGAAGGCTTCCCGCGCGCCGGGAAGCGCGGGCACCGTGATGGTGCCGTGCCTGGTCTCCCGTCGTGCTGCCGCTACGACCCGATGGCTTTTGCCATCTGTTCTAAGCCGCCCTGCTGATGCGGGACGGTTGCACGAACGATAAACGCGGGGACTGCACAAAACATGGTCATCAACGTATATTTGACATACGAATGACGATATACAAAAATGCCCCCTGGATGTGGGACGCTTGCGCTCGCATCCCGCCAGGCCGCCGCCCGAGCCGGTCTGGGCAAACGACAACGATAATGCGCCTGCCCCGATGCAGCCGCCCCAGAGTGAACGAAAAACCGTCACCTGTCCCGCACCACAAGACCCCGGAGACATTCCCATGTCCAGGCTGCCTGACCATCTCGACATCCACCTCATCCGTATTCTTTATCTCCTGCTGTGCGAGAAAAACGTCTCGCGGGTGGCCTTGAAACTGAACCAGCCGCAGCCCTCCATCTCGGCCTCCCTGCGCAAGCTGCGCGAACTCACCGGTGACCCGCTGCTGGTGCGCGGTGCGCGCGGCATGGTCCCGACCCAGCATGGCGAGAGCCTGTTGAAACCGGCCAAGCGCATCCTCGACGAGACCGAACGCCTGTTCGTGCCCAAGACCGCCTTCGTACCGCAAGAGGAGGAGCGCACCTTCCACATTGCCGCGCCGGACTACATGAACACGCCCTTCTTCACCGAAGTGATCGCCCGCCTGCGCCGCGAGTCGCCGCGCAGCCGCATCGTCATCCATGCGCTGGGGCCGGATACCGATTACGTGCGCCTGCTCTCGGATGGAGAACTGGACCTGGTCATTGCCAACTGGGACGAACCGCCTGCGCATCTGCATCTCTCCAAGCTGTTCGATGATCCCATCGTCTGCCTGATGCGCGCCGACTGCGCCTATGCCAAGCGCACCGCGCGCGATGCCATGCGCATCGAGGACTATCTCTCGCTGCCGCATGCAGCGCCCTCGCAGATCCTGCCCGGCTACCACGGCACCATCGACACCTTCCTGGAAAAGCAGAACCTGCATCGCAACGTGGTGGTGGAATCGGCGCACTTCCGCATGCTGCCCTACATGGTGGCGCAAACCGACCTAGTGCTCACAGCAGGCCAGCAGTTCGCCAGCTTCTACGAAAAGCTCCTGGGCCTGAAAAGCTACACGGTGCCGATCAAGTTCCCGCCCCTGCGTTTTTACCAGCTGTGGCATGAGCGGGTGCATCAGGCGACCGAGCACAAATGGCTGCGCGCCCAGGTCAGCGCGGCGGCCAAGATGATGGCGCAGGGCCGCGCCTGAACCGGTGCCGGGCCGCTGCGGCAAAGGAAACGGGCGGTCCGGCATATATCGGCGGCGCGCCTGCCGGTATGCCGGGACTTATATATCGCACTGACCGGATTGCATTAGTATCGCCAGCAACAGGCCGGTATCCGCACAAAGACAGCACCAAGACGCGGAACACGGTACTGGGCCGGAACCACCTTCAAGCGGCAAGGCACGCCCTCCTGGCAACACGGAGACACAATACGGGCGCGGTCACATGCCAGGTTCCATCGATAAAAAAATACCAGGAGACAACCCCATGCAAGCCGCTCGCCATCCGGTGGATGAACGCCTACCCCTATTCAAGCTCTTTGCCCTCGGCATGCAGCATGTGCTGGTGATGTATGCCGGCGCCATTGCCGTGCCGCTCATCATCGGCGGCGCGCTGAACCTGCCCAAGTCCGAGATTGCCTATCTCATCAGTGCCGACCTGTTCTGCTGCGGCCTGGTGACCATCATCCAGAGTGCCGGCATCTGGAAGTTCGGCATCCGCATGCCGGTGATGATGGGCGTGACCTTCGCCGCCGTGGGGCCGATGGTCGCCATGGCCAACGACCCGCAACTGAACATCCTGCACATCTATGGGGCCGTGATTGCGTCCGGGGTCTTTTGTATCCTTGCCTCGCCCTACATGAGCAAGCTGATGCGCTACTTCCCGCCGGTGGTGACCGGCACCGTCATCACCGTCATCGGGGTCTCGCTCATGGGCGTGGGCATCAACTGGGCGGCGGGTGGACAACCGGTGATCGGCAAGCTGGTCGACGGGGTCTTCGTGAAGGTCCCCAATCCCGACTACGGCTCGCCGCTGTCGCTCTCGATTGCGGCGGTGGTGCTGGTCTCGATCCTGCTCATCACCAAGTACACACGGGGATTCATCTCCAACATTTCGGTGCTCATGGGCATGGTGGTCGGGTTCGTGATTGCCTTTGCCCTCGGCAAGATCAGCTTTGACGGGCTGGATGCGGCGGACTGGTTCGCCTTCATCCAGCCTTTTCACTATGGGCTGCCGCAATTCGACATCGCCTCCATCATCAGCATGTGCCTGGTGATGATCGTGACCATGATCGAATCGACCGGCATGTTCATGGCACTGGGCGACATCGTCGGCCGCCGCATCGACGACCGCACCCTGGCCAGCGGCTTGCGCGTGGATGGTCTGGGCACGGTGATCGGGGGGCTGTTCAATACCTTCCCCTATACCTCCTTCTCGCAGAATGTCGGGCTGGTCGGCGTGACGGGCATTCGCAGCCGTTTCGTCTGCGTGGCAGCCGGGGTGATCCTGATTGCCTTCGGCCTGTTCCCCAAGATGGCGCACGTGGCCGCATCGATTCCGCAATTCGTGCTGGGTGGGGCCGGCATCGTGATGTTCGGCATGGTGGCAGCGACGGGCATCAAGATCCTCTCCAAGGTCGATTTCCACGGCAACCGCAACAATCTTTTCATCGTGGCCATCAGCATTGGCGTGGGCATGATCCCCATCGTCGCCCCGACCTTCTTCGACAAGATGCCGCATCTGCTGGGCACCATCTTCCACAGCGGCATCCTGCTGGCCTCGGCCATGGCGGTCGGTCTGAACCTGTTCTTCAATGGCCGTGGCAGCGAAGAGGACGTGGCCCGCTATGCGGTGGCGGCGGCGCAGAGCTCGGACCACTGAAACGCAGCCGGCGAGATATGCCGCCGTGCATAGCGCCCAGATGAAACCGTTGATGCCATCCGGGCCAAGATGTTTTAAAGTCTCATCTGCGCAGCAGACCGCACCGGGCGGGCTTGGGCGCAGAGCGTGAGACGACAGCCGCAGACAACAATCGGCACCGACAATCCTGATTTTCAGATGGGGGGGGCGGCGCCGACTTGCGGCATCACCCATGAACACAGCGAGGGAGCCGGCGGCGCGCCGACCGGCCAGCACATGACGACGACACTGGAACAACTGAACGCAGCCGAGACTTCGGCCTTCATCGCCGCCCTGCACGGCATTTACGAGCACTCTCCCTGGATTCCCGAGCGGGCTGCGCTGCAGCGTCCTTTCCGCAATCTGACTGCCTTCAAGCTGGCCTTGCACAAGGTCGTGACCGACGCCAGCCGCGCCGAGCAGCTGAGCCTGATCCGGGCCCACCCCGAACTGGCTGGCCGCGCCGCCATTGCCGGCGAGCTGACCGCCGAATCTACGGGAGAGCAGGCCAAGGCCGGATTGAATCTGTGCACCCCGGAAGAATTTGCCCGCCTGCAACAACTCAATGCCGACTACAACGCAAAGTTCGGCTTCCCTTTCATCCTTGCGGTGAAGGGCCCCACCGGTGCGGGCCTCACGCGCCAGCAGATCATCGCCACCTTTGCACGCCGCCTGCGCAACCAGCCGGAAGACGAATTGCGTGAAGCCCTGCGCCAGATCGGCCGCATTGCCGAGATGCGCATCAACGACCTGCTGGGCCATCGTCCGGCGATGGGCGCGATGGTGATGCAGTGGGCAGAAGAGATCGGCGCCTTGTCCGAAGACGAAGGAGCGCTGACCTGCACCTATCTCACCGAAACGCACCAGCGCACGGCAGAGCAGATTGCGCAATGGATGCGCGAGGCCGGCATGCACGTGCATATCGATGCGGTCGGCAACGTGGTGGGGCGATATCTTTCCACGGATCCGCAAGCCAAGACCCTGCTGACCGGCTCGCACTACGACACGGTGCGCAATGGGGGCAAATACGATGGACGCGAAGGCATCCTGCTGCCCATCGCCGTGGTGAAGCATTTGCATGAACGTGGCGAGACCTTGCCTTTCCATTTTGAGGTGATCGGTTTTTCGGAAGAAGAAGGTGTGCGGTTCAAGAGCACCTTCCTGGGCAGCAATGCGGTGACCGGCCATTTCGACATGAAGCTGCTGGAGTTGCAGGACAAGGATGGCATCAGCATGCGCGAGGTCATCACCAGGGCGGGTCATGATGTCGCGGCCATCCCGCAGATCGCGCGCGACCCGGCCGACATCCTGGGCTATGTGGAGGTGCACATCGAGCAGGGACCGGTGTTGCTCAATCGTGATTTGCCGGTAGGCATCGTCACCTCGATTGCGGGCAGCTCGCGCTATCTGGTGGAATTGAAGGGTGTAGCCAGCCATGCCGGCACCACGCCGATGGACATGCGCAAGGATGCGGCCGCCGCGGCGGCCGAGATCATCCTGGCTGTGGAGCAGCGTTGTTCGCAGGACCAGCATGCCGCGCTGGTGGGCACGGTGGGGCAGTTGCAGGTACCGCGCGGGTCGACGAATGTGATTCCGGGCGCGTGCCAGTTGTCGCTGGACATTCGTGCGGCCGAGGATGGAGTGCGTATTGCGGCGGTGAAGGACATCCTGGGCAAGATCGAAGAGATTTGTGCTCGCCGCAGCATTGACTTCAAGCTCGAAGAGACCTTGAGCGCCCCGGCTGCGCCGTGTGCGCCGTGGCTGATGGATCAGTTGCGCGCCGCGACGGAGCGTGCGGGGGTGACGCCGTTCGAGTTGGCTTCCGGAGCGGGGCATGATGCGATGGCGATTGCGAAACTGACGGATGTCTGCATGTTGTTTACGCGTTGTGGCAATGGCGGCATCAGCCACAATCCGTTGGAGACGATGACGGCGGATGATGCGGAGGTCTCGGGGCAGATTTTGCTGGATTTCCTGCGCAGCTTTGAGGCGAAGCGCTAATGATTTATATGATTTAGCCAGCGGCGCGTCTTCGATACGCGGCGGTGCCGCTACTCAGTCCGAACGGGAGTTTGAGCACCCGACCGCACAAAGCCGCAGGCGAGGAAGACAAATGCGATGCCGAAGGCGAGGAAGACAATGGCGATGCCGAAGGCGAGCCCGAGTGGACGGTCCCCATAGAGCCAGCCGTCGCAGCGGAGCGAAAAGTGGATCAGAAGAATAGTCGGAGCGAAGCGACTCTATTCTTCCCACTTTTCGCTTCGCTGCGACGGGGACCCTCCGCAGGAGGGCTGGCTCTTTGGGGTCGCCTTCTTTTGCTTACTTTTCTTGGCGAGACA
>NZ_JABFMQ010000051.1:0-6974 GCF_013359625.1 Herbaspirillum sp. C9C3 | reverse complement strand
GATCGCCCCTTTTTGCGAGATCGACCCGGGCCGGATGCCTTATCGATTCGAGGCGAAGTCTATTTTTTTGCGAGGGATTAAAAAATCAGAAAAGTCTGATTTATGTGAAGACGATAAAGAGAGAAATTGCGATCTCCCCAATTTTTGAGTGATCGCGACACGCGTGCCTGGTGTTGTTTTGCTCGCCGACCATTTCCTTATGAATCGAAGCCTTCTGCTGTGTGCGCTGTCGCTCGGTGCACTCTCCCTCCCGCTGTACAGCGCAGCACAATCTCCCGGCATTCAACAAGAACAATTGCAGCGCGAGCGAGAACGCGTCTTGCGTGAGACCCTGGAACAAGCGCCCGATGTACTCACGCTGGGCTTGCCCCCTCCCGCCTCCACGTCGATGGACTACCCTGAGGACGAACAGCCCTGCAGCCGCATCGACACGATCATCATGGAAGGAGATTCTGCAGAGCGCTTCCGGCCCGCTCTGGGCACGGTGATGAAAGCGGCCGGGGATGGTGGTGCCATGGGCCGCTGCCTGGGCAGTCAGGGTCTGCAACTGCTGCTGGCTCGCGTGCAGGCCGACATCATCGCGCGCGGCTACACCACCACGCGCGTGCTGGCACAGCCGCAGGATCTCTCGACTGGCAGAGTGGTACTGACCGTGATACCTGGCAGGCTGCGCAAGGTGCGCATGGCCGAGGGTGCCGATGAGCGGGGCAACACGTTTTCGGCACTGCCCTTGTCGGCGGGAGAGGTGCTCGACTTGCGGGCCATCGAGCAAGGGTTGGAAAACCTCAAGCGCGTCCCCACGGCCGAGGCCGACATCGAGATCACGCCCTCGGAAGAAGCCGATGCGCAAGCCGGCGACAGCGATCTGGTGGTGCGATACCGGCAGGCTTTTCCGTTCCGCTTCTCGACCTCGCTGGACGACGGCGGTGCGCGCACCACTGGCCGCTATCAGCTTGGTGTGACGGTAGCGTATGACAACTGGTGGACGCTCAATGATCTCTTTTACGCCAGTCTCACGCGCAGCCTGGGGCGCTACGGAGACCGCGGCAGTCGCAGCCATACGCTGCATTACTCCCTGCCCGTCGGTTACTGGCTGCTCTCGGCAACCCATTCGGGCAGCCGCTATCACCAGACGGTGGCCGGTGCCTTCGAAGCAGTGCTCTACAGCGGGCAGGCCGAGACCAGCGAACTGAAACTGTCGCGGCTGGTACAGCGCAGTGCCTCCAGCAAGAGTCATCTCTCGGCCAGACTCATACTGCGCAAGTCCGTCAACTTCGTTGACCAGATTGTCCTGAGCCCGCAACAGCGCAGGATGACGGCCTGGGAGTGGAGCGCGAGTCACCGGCAGTTCATCGGGTCGGCCGTGGCCGACATCAACCTGAGCTATCGGCGCGCGCTGGACCGCCAGGGCAAGCCGCCCGAGGATGAACTGGAACTGCCGCAGATCACCACGCGCTACGGTCTCTGGCAGGCCGAAGCAGCGCTCAACGCGCCCCTGGCGATCGGGTCGGCGCGGCTACGTTACGGTGCGACGGCGCGCGCCCAATGGAACCGGGGCAGGCTGCCCGCCCAGGATCAGTTCGCCATCGGTGGCCGCTACACGGTGCGCGGCTTCGATGGCGACCTGAGCCTGCAGGCCGAACGAGGCTGGCTGCTGCGCAATGAGTTGTCCTGGGGAATGGGAGAAAGCGGGCAGGAAGTCTACGCCGGTCTTGATACCGGCGCGGTAGCAGGACCGTTGACGCAATATCTGACCGGACGCCGGCTCAGCGGCGCGGTCATCGGCTGGCGTGGCAGCATCGACAGGCTAGGCTGCGAGCTCTTCCTTGCTACGCCTCTGTCCAAGCCGAACGGATTTCCCACCGGTACGCTGACCGGCGGGTTCAACCTGCAATGGTCTTACTGAGCGAAGAAAAAGCGCAGAAGGAAGGCGCAAGCGCCCTCCTCATTGCTGGCGATAACGCCGCAAACCGCGCACCGGCAGCTTGTCGGACTCGATCAGGGCCTTTTTCAGTGCACGCTTGTGCAGCACCGCGCCCCCAATCAGTGCGACGGCGGCCAGAACGATGATGAGAACATTGACGAGATCAAAGTGTTGCATGATTCCCCCTACGGCAAATGACGACAGATGGAACTCGGGCTGGGCCCTTCCGGCTGAGCCGGTCCGCAAGGCGCTCCCGGTAGCGCCCGCTTGGCCTTTTTTAATCCAGGCTTGTGGAAAACATAGCACAGGGTGAAGGGAAGACAGTAAATCATATAAATAATTTCCTGAATATTTCACCTTGGCGCAACAAAAAGCACGACCGTTATATTTTGTCCCTTTTTGTCCTATAATCGCCGGACAAAAGCGGCATGGGGCCAAGCCCTGTTGCCTTGAGATAACGACAACCACCGAGAGACGACCATGCCACCAGCCCCGGCTTACCCCAAAGCATTGCAAGATCTGCGCCTGCCCATCATCTGCTCGCCCATGTTCATCGCCAGCGGCCCGGCCCTGGTGGCAGCCCAGTGCAAGGCCGGGCTGGTCGGATCGTTTCCTGCCCTCAACGCCCGCCCGGCCGAGTTGCTCGATACCTGGCTGACCCAGCTGCAGGAGGAGCTGGCCCAGTGGCAGTCCGAACACCCGGAACGCAAGGTCGGACCGATCGCGGTCAACCAGATCGTGCACCAGTCCAATGACCGCCTGGCCCAGGATGTGGCCACCTGCGTCAAGCACCAGGTCCCCATCATCATCTCCAGCCTGCGCGCGCCGCCCAAGGAAATGCTGGACGCCGTGCACAGCTATGGCGGCATCGTGCTGCATGACGTGATCTCGCTGCGCCATGCCGAGAAGGCGCTGGAGGCCGGGGTGGATGGCCTGATCCTGGTGGCCGCCGGGGCCGGTGGCCACGCCGGTACGCTCTCGCCGTTCGCGCTGGTGGGCGAGGTGCGCAAGATGTTCAAGGGTCCGCTGGCCCTGTCGGGTTCGATTGCCACGGGTGACGCCGTGCTGGCGGCGCAGGCCATGGGTGCCGACTTCGCCTACATGGGCTCGCGCTGGCTGGCCACGCGCGAATCCAATGTCGACGAGGCCTACCGCCAGGCCATCGTGGAGTCCACCGCCGCTGACGTGGTCTACACCAACCTCTTCACTGGCGTACATGGCAACTACCTGAAGAAGTCCATCGTCAATGCCGGCCTCGATCCGGACAACCTGCCCGAGGCCGACAAGACCAAGATGAACTTCGGCTCCGGCGGCGGCAGCAAGGCCAAGGCCTGGCGCGACATCTGGGGCGCCGGCCAGGGTGTGGGGCTGATGGAAGACGTACCCACGGTGGCCGAGATGGTGGATAGGCTGGAACAGGAATATCGCGCAGCCCGTGCGCGACTGTCGCTGTGAGGCGACGCTTTCATCGAAACGGATGAGCTTCGCACCGTCATGAGCGGTGTGAAAAACTAAGTAAAAGGCGGACCGCTAACCGGGTCCGCCTTTGTTTTTATGGGCCGCCATTCGCCAGCACTGGGGAACGCGCCCAGTGCTGGCGCGTCCAAAGGGGCAGCGGCTCTTCTTGTACCACGCTTGATGCGTCGGCCTGTACGAATTGTCTGTCGGACAAATTCTTATTTTTCATCTCACTTTGTAACGCGCGGCACTTCTCTGGCCAGCTCCGGTCGTACTTGTTCGCTTCGTGCAGACGCAAGGCGCCGCATGCTGTGGCCACCCTCACACGGCATCGCTTTGCGGCAAAAGAAGAGTCAACCATTCAATTGCGAGGACCACCATCATGACCAGCTTCCTGAGAACCAGAAAAGATCGTCATCCCCGACATGACAAGCCGCGCCTGCCGCATGAGCACGACCAGAATGCGGACCGCCAGGATGCGGCCAACAGCGGCCATGCGGTCGAGCGCCCCGAAATTCGTCAAGCCTACGATGACATCCGCAAAGGCCAGGTCGATACCGATCTGCGCGGCACTGGCGGCCTCGATGAAATGAACAAGCGGCCCGGCAGCCGCTCGGCCGAAGCCCCCCGCAAGGAGCTCGACAAGGACTGAGGCTGCACCGAAGCCCTGCCGCGCCGGCCCCGGACTGGTCGACGCGCAGGCTTCAGAGGCCCGATTGCACGATCCAGTCCGAGATGATCCTGAACAATTCCTGCGGCTTTTCCATCGGCGTCATGTGACCGCAGTCGCCGATGATCTCCAGGCGCGATTGCGATATCTGGCGCGCCATCTCTTCCGATTCTTCCACACTGCGCAGCTTGTCTTCGTCACTGCCGACGATGAGTACCGGGCATTGCAGCCGTTGCAGGTCCTCGGCGTTGCTGTCGCGCAGGGTCTGCAACTGCCGCAGGAATACCTCCTTGCCATTGGCCAGGGCCATGGCCTGCAAGCGATCCAGCAAGGCGCGGTCGGTGCTGCGCGCCGGGTGCAGCGATGAGGCCAGCGCGCGCGAAGTCAGCCCCTTGAAGGGGGTACGTTGCGCCAGCTCGATCTGGGCCAGCGTGCCCGCCGATTCACGCTCGGTCTGCGGGCGCGATGACGTATTGAGCAAACCCAGGCCCAGCACACGCTCGGGTGCCTTGAGCGCAATGGCTTGCGCCACGAAGCCCCCCATCGAGAAACCGAACAGCACGAAGCGTTCCGGCGCCTGGCGCAGCACGGCATCGGCCATGGCCTGGATACCGACCTCCTGGCCGAGGTCGCCGAAGCTCAGCGTGCCCAGCTTGGACAGATCGGCCTGCATGTCATCCCACAGATGGGCATTGAGCATGAAGCCCGGCAGCAGAACCAGGTTGCGCATCGTATTTTTTCCTTGCATCAGAGGTTGTAGAAGTGAAGAGCGCGGGCCTTACTGCAGCCACTGCGCGCGCCGGCTGGACCCGGCCATGGCCAGGCAGAGTACGCCCAAGAAGGCCAGCGCAGCCTGCAATCCCCAGCCATGGACGAGGAAACCGAACACGGGCGGGCCGATCAGGCTGCCGCTGTAACCCAGTGTGGCCACCGCCGCCAGGGCGCTGGAACCGTGCCGCCCGGCGGCACTGAAGACGAACGGGAATACCGCGGCCACACCGGTGCCGGCGATGGCAAAGCCGAGAATGGCCAGCGCCATGCCGGGTGCCGCTACGGCCAGGGCGATGCCCAAGCTCGCCACCAGCGTGCCGACCCACACCACGCGGCGCGCGTCATAGCGCGCCTTGAGACGGTCGCCGATCATGCGCATGATGAGCATCATCCCGGCGAACGCCGCATAGGCCAGGGGCGTGGCACCATCGCTGGCACCGATATGGTCCTTCATGTAGATGCCGCTCCAGTCCGCCACCGAGCCCTCGACGATGGCACCGCAAAAAGCGATCACGCCCAGCACCACCAGATGTCCGTGCGGCAGCGCGAAGAGCTTGCGCGCGGGATCATGCTCGGGGCGGTCATCGGGCAGCGCTTCATGGCAGGCGTAGAGCGGATAGAGGAACAGCGCCGCCACCAGCAGGAAGTGCCAGACGGGCGCCACGCCCAGGCCCGCCACGGCACTGGCGGCCAGCGCACCGGAGAAGGTGCCCACGCAGAACCAGCCGTGCAGCATGGACATGATGGGCCGCCCGGCGTCGCGCTCGGCCTGCGCACCCAGCGCATTGATGGCCACGTCGAAGCAGCTGGAGGCGGCACCATAGATCGTGCAGATCAGCATGAGCGCGGCCACATTCGGTGCCAGTCCCAGCAGCGGCAGCGACACCAGCAGGGCCAGCCCCGCGTAGAGCGTGCTGTGGCGCGCGCCGTAATGGCCGGTGGTCCAGGCCGCCAGCGGGAAGGAGCCGACCGCGCCAATGCCGCCACAAAGCAGAACCAGGGCCAGCGTGACAGCATCGAGCTGCAGGTGGTCCCGGATGGCGGGAATGCGCGCCGCCCAGGTGGCAAACACCACGCCCAGCAGCAGGAAGAACAACGGGATGGCTGACTTGCGCCAGATCAGGGGCAAGGGAGACGGCGGGCGGGAAGTGGACTGCTTGGTTGTCATCGATAAGTCAGGAATGTAAACTGCGCACAATCATTTCTTTCCTGAAATGAGTTTCAGTATTGCAAACCGCTATTATCCGACACCGGGAAAGCGCATGCACATGCGTGGTCGGAGCAGCGGGTCGGGACTGCCCTGCGGGCGGTCCATTCAGAGATCAATGAACCTGCAAAGGTTCGCGGCAGGCGCCCACGCCTGCCGCCCTCCATCGTGCACCACCTCTGAGCGACCATGCGCGCTGACAGCGGCTGCAATCACGCAGGGACAGAAATGCCAGTTTCAGAAGCGAACAAAATCTATCAGGAAGTCATCGATGCACTGATCGCACTGCATCGGCTCACTGACGGCTATACGCCCAATCATGAAGACCAGACCGCCGAACTGGCGGTGATGATCGGGCGTCATCTGGGCCTGCCGGCCGAGCGCATCGACGTGCTGCACATGGCCGCACAGGTGCACGACATCGGCAAGGCCAGGATACCGCTGGCCTTGCTGACCAAACCCGGTCGCATCACGGCCGATGAATATGGCGTGCTCAAGACGCACGTCCAGTTCGGTTATGAAATCCTCAGCAGGATCAGCTTCCCCTTCAACCTGGCAGAGATCGTCTGGTGCCATCACGAGTACCTCGATGGCAGCGGCTATCCGCGCGGCATTGCCGCCGATGCCTTGCCATTGGAGGCGCGCATCCTGACGGTGGCTGACATCGTCGAATCGATGTCGGCCGACCGTCCCTACCGCAAGTCGCTGGGCATGGCCGTGGCACTGGAGGAAATCCAGCGCCAGAGTGGCACCCGCCTGGACCCGGTCGTGGTGGATGCCTGCCTGCACGTGGTGCAGCAACACAACTGGAGGCCGGTCAGCAACTAGGGCCTGTTCACATTAAATCTGCGAGTGCGAGAGGTCGCCAAGCGTTGTCTGCCTAGGCGCAGCGACGCGCCGTGGTGGTGCCACGGCAAGGAGCTGCAACAACGGCAGGCGACGCT
>NZ_JABFMQ010000050.1:0-7499 GCF_013359625.1 Herbaspirillum sp. C9C3 | reverse complement strand
CCCTGAACACCAATGGCAAGATCGACCGCAAGGCCCTGCCGCCGGTGCAGATCAGTCAGGAGAGCGACTACAGCGCCCCGCAGGGCGAGATCGAACTGGCGCTGGCAGCGATCTGGCAAGACGTGCTGGGCCTGCCCCAAGTTGGGCGGCAAGACAATTTCTTCGCCCTGGGCGGGCATTCATTGCTGGCCACCAGCGTGGTCACGCGCTGGCGCGCACGTCATCCGCAGCACACACTGACGTTGCGCGACCTGTTTGCCGCGCCCGTGCTCGGCGAACTGGCGCAGCTGATTGCACGCAGTTGCGCACCGCAGGAAGAGCAGCCCGCGCTCAAGCCGGTAGCGCGCACGCCGCGCATGCCACTCTCGCCGATGCAGCAGCGCCTGTGGCTGGTGGATCGCATGCAGGGTGGGGCGGCCGCCTACAACATGACGGCAGCGCTGCAGTTCGATGGCGCACTGGCACCAGCCTCGCTGGCGCAGACACTGGCGTTGCTGGTGCAGCGTCACGAAATCCTGCGCACCAGCTATCACGAGGATGATGAAGGCGAACCCGTCGCCCGCATCGTATCGCCGGCAGACAGCATCCCGCTGCTGGCGGTACAGGATCTGCGCGCGCAGGCGCCGGACGTGCAGCAGCAGATGCTAGCCGTATTGCGGCGTGAAGAAGCGGTGCGCCCCTTCGATCTCACCACCGCGCCGCTGCTGCGGGCGGTCCTGGTGCACCTGGCTCCGACGCAGGATGGTCGGCCGCGCCAGGTGCTGCTGCTGGCGGTGCATCACATCGCCGCCGATGGTTGGTCGGTCGGGGTCCTGATCCGGGAGTTCTCGGCGATCTACCGCGCACTGCACGCGGGCCAGGCGCCCGCGCTGGCGGCACCGACGCTGCAATACGCCGACTATGCAGCGTGGCGGCAGCAACAGGGTATGCGCGCCACCGAGGAAGACTTCTGGCGTGCGGCCCTGCAAGGAGCCCCGGCGCAGCCGGCCTTGCCGGTGGACCTGCCGCGGCCGGCACAGTGGTCGGGCGACGGTGCGCGCCTGTCGGTACGTATCCCCGAGCGCCTCACAGGGCAGTTGCAAGCTCTGGCGCAGGCGTGCGACTGCACGCTCTTCATGCTGCTGCTGGGCAGCTTCCAGTTGCTGGTGCATCGCCAGAGCGGACAGGACGACCTGCTCATCGGTACCGATGTGGCCGGGCGCGAGCATGCGGCACTGGAAGAGATGGTCGGGTTCTTCGTCAACGTGCTGCCGCTACGCTCGCGCCACCAGCCCGAACAGAGCTTTGCACAGTGGCTGGCGGCTACGCGCGGCACAGTGCTCGATGCCTTCGCCCACTCCTCGTTGCCCTTCGAGCGTATCGCCGAACTGGCCACGGCGCGCCGCGACCGTCGCTGGAACCTGCTGGTGCAGCTGCTGTTCGTGATGCAGAACATGCCCACGCATGACTTCGACTTGCCCGGCCTGGAGGTGCAGGCACTGCCCGCCAGCCATGCCCATGCCAAGTTCGACATCGCGCTGTTCGTCACCCCGGTGGATGGTGCGCTGCAGGCCGACTGGGTCTATGCCAGCCAGGTTTTCCAGAGCGGCACCATGCAGCGCATGGCGGCGGCCTGGGTCGCGTTGCTGGAGCAGATCGTGGCACAACCGCACTGGCCGCTGTCCCGGTATGAAATCCCTCTCATGAAAGAACCCCTGACCATGTCAAGCACTGTTTCCGTTTCCCCTGCCCGAGCGCCGCTGGCCCCGGGCAAGCTCGACAAGCTCAACAAGCTCAAGGGCATGAGCGCGGCGGCCCCCAAGGCGGCTGTGCGCATGCGCCCCCTGCGACCCGGCACCGACTTTCCCTTGCTGGTGGAGGCCACCAGCGCCGACCTCGATACGGTGGCCTGGGCGCGTGCCAACCAGCCGCTGATCGCCAGTCTGCTGGAGCGTCATGGCGGCATCCTGTTCCGGCGCTTCGGCCTGGCTACGCCGCAGGACTTCGAGCGCTTCGCCGAAGCCATCGAGCCGGAACTGTATGGCAGCTATGGCGACCTGCCCAAGAAGGAGGGGGGCAACAAGACCTATCGCTCCACCCCCTATCCCGAAAAGCAGATGATCCTGTACCACAATGAAAGCGCCCACATCGAACGCTGGCCGCGCAAGCAGTGGTTCTTCTGCGAGCTGCCGTCTCCGGTAGGCGGGGCCACACCCATCGTCGATTGCCGTGAAATGCTGCGTCGTCTTCCTCCCACGCTGCGGCGCGAGTTGCAGCAAAAGCAGTTGCGCTACGTGCGCACCTTCACGCCGCGTCTGGATGTGAGCTGGCAATCCTTCTTCGGCACGGACGACCGTGCCGTGGTGGAAGCCCGGCTGACGGCAGCCGGCACCGGCTATCGCTGGCTCGATGAAGACACCCTGCAGACCAGTACACTTTGTCCGGCAGTGATCGTGCATCCGGTCACCGGGGCGGAGGTGTTCTTCAACCAGGTGCAGTTGCACCATCCGTATTGCCTGGAGCCGGAAGTACGCCAAGACCTGCTGTCCATGGTTGGTCCGGAGCGCCTGCCGCGCAATGTGCTCTTCGGTGATGGCACACCCATTCCCGATGCCACCATGGCCCTGATCGGTGAACTCTACGAACAATGCGCAGTGCGCTTCGACTGGCAGCAGGGCGATGTGGTCATGCTCGACAACATGCTGGCCGCGCATGCCCGCGATCCCTACGAGGGGCCGCGCAAGATCGTCGTGGCCATGGGCGCCATGGTGGAACGCGCCGAGGTCAGCGCGCCCTCTACCGCCGTCGATGAACTCTCGGAGGGCGCAGCATGATGCCACTGGACCAGACTGTCGCGCTCAGTTCCGAACAGCGCCTGCAGCAGGCGCACGCCCACACAGCCCATATCCTGCCATTGCACTGGCAGGGGCCGCTGGAGAGCGCGCGTCTGCAGGCCGCATGGAGCTGGGTCGTCGCGCGTCACGCCGTCCTGCGTCATGCCTTCGGCCAGGCCGAAGGCTATCGTGGTCTGCGTCAGGCGCCGTTGCCGCAGCCTCCGGGCCAGAGTCTGCAATTGCACATGCTGCCGGCGGGTGCCGCCATGCCGACGGTAGCGTTCGATCTGGCGCGCGGGCACGTGATTCAGGGCTGGCTGGTCGAGGACGCGCCCCAGCGTGGCCGCCTGCTGGTGGCGGCCGCGTCCCTGGCGCTCGATGAGCGCAGCCTGTGGTTGCTGGCCGATGAGCTATGGCGTCGCTACCATGATCAGGACCTGTCCACCGGGGAGGCTTTCCAGTACACCGATTATGTGCAGTGGCGCCAGTCTCTCGAGGAAGACGACGATGCCCGCATCGGCCAGGCCTACTGGGCCCATCAGGCCCAGCAACTGGAACAGACGCCGGCGCTGCGGTTGTCCTATCGGCGCGAGGCAGGGACGGCTGCGGCGGTTCCGGCGCTTCTGCACCACCGTATTGCCGAGGAGATGGCGAGCGCCCTTCAGAGCGGGCAGGCCAGCGGGCGATGGCAGGTCGCCACTGTGCTGCAGGCGGCCTGGCTGGCCCTGCTGGCTCGCCTGGGACAGCAGTCCCGGATCGCCTGCGCCTGGCAGCACGATTGCCGCGACGATTACGAACCCATGGCCCAGGCGCTGGGCTTGTATGGCAAGACCCTGCCGCTGATCCTGAACGTGCCGCCGCAAGCCTCGTTGAGCGAACTGGTGAACCAGCTGGCCGCGCAGCAGGAGCAGCATGTGGCGGCCCAGGAATATCTGCCCGATGATCTGGCTGCCAGGCCAGCGGAGATCGGCTTGAGCGTGCGTCATGCCGTCGGGCGCTGGCAGGAAGGTGCACTGCAGTGGGCGTTGCAGGGGACGGCCTCGGGTGATCCCCGCCTGTCGCTGGCGCTGCATGTTGATCTGTCCGATCCGGCCGCGCCTGGTTTGCAGCTGCATTACGATGCGCGGCACTACGACGCCGTCAGCATGACCGGTTTGCTGCGCCAGTACCAGGCCTGGCTGCGCGAGCTGCTGGCACGACCCGATACCGCCTGCAGCGAATTGCAATGGGATGATGCCGCCATCTGGCCGCAACGACTGTCGATGACGGCAGAGGTGCTGCCGCTCGGGCGCGACACGCTGCTCACGCACATTGCCGCACATGCGCTCAATACGCCGCACGCCATCGCCTTGTCCAGTGCCGACGGTCAGATCAGCTATGGGCAACTGCTGCAGCGCGTGAACCAGCTGGCGCACTGGTTGCAGTCGCAGGGCGTGAGGCCCGGCGCGCATGTGGCGCTGCTGCTGCCACGCTCGCCGGAACTGGTGATGGCGCTGCTGGCAGTCTGGCGCTGCGGTGCCGCCTACGTCCCCATCGATCCCGACTGGCCCGCCGTGCGCCAGCAGGCGATACTGGCCGATGCGGCTCCGGCACTGGTGCTGCATGATGGCAAGGCACCGGCCGCCGACGGGCTGCATTGCGCGCTGTGGCCGGCCGACCTGCAGGGCTATTCCATGCCGGCGCCGACGGTCGCGCCGGCGTTGCAGGACCTGGCCTATCTGCTCTACACCTCGGGTTCGACCGGCACCCCCAAGGGGGTGTTGATCGAGCATGCGCAATTGCTCAACTACGTGGTGGCGGCGTCGCAGGGCATGGGCCTGGCGCCATGTCGCTGCTGGGGACTGACCAGCACGGTGGCGGCCGATCTGGGCAATACGGCGCTGTTCGCCGCGCTGCTGCATGGCGCCGAGCTGGCCATCGCCGACGCCAGCGACATGCAGGATGGTGCGCACTTCGCCGCCTTCCTGCAACGTCATCGGGTCGATGCGCTCAAGATCGTGCCGTCGCATCTGGAAGCCTTGCTCGATGGCGGCTCTGCCGTCCTGCCCGCGACCCTGGTACTGGGCGGCGAGAGTAGCCCGGCGGCCTTGCTGCGGCGGATCTGGCAATGTCAGCCGCAGGCCCGCATCTTCAACCATTACGGCCCCACCGAAACCACGGTGGGCGTGATGTGGCATGCGTGTTGCGCCAGCGACGCCGCCAGCGGGGCCGCTGCCGCGCCGCTGACCCGCGTGATGGCCAACTGCCGCGTGGCGATCCTGGATGCCGACTTGCGCCCCGTGCCGGTAGGCGGCATCGGCCAGCTTTGCATCGCCGGGGCCCAGCGCAGCCGCGGCTATCTGAACCGTCCACCGGAAGACCGCCAGGCTTGGTATCGCAGCGGCGACCTGGCCTGCCATCTGCCCCAAGGCGGGCTGCGCATCCTGGGGCGCTCGGACGAACAGGTGAAGATCCGCGGCTTTCGCGTCGAACCGGCCGAGATCGAAGCAGCGCTGTTGCAGCAAGCCGGCGTGCGCCAGGCCTGCGTCATGCCGCAGGGCGAACCCGCGCGGCTGATCGCCTGGGTGAGCGGGGAGAATCTTGCCGTGGAACCCTTGCGACTGGCCTTGCGGGATGTGCTGCCGGAGGCAATGCAGCCAGCGCGCATCCTGGCGCTGCCATCCTTCCCGCGACTGGCCAATGGCAAGATCGACCGGCGCGCCTTGCTGGATGCGCTGGCCGAATCGTCAGCCGAGAGCGGGCAGGGCGGCGAGGCCCGGGCTGTGGCGGACGATCTCGAATTCGTCGTGCTGGACACCATGCAGCAACTGCTGCCCGCCACGCCCGCCTTGGGCCGCGACAGCGATTTCATCGAAGCCGGCGGACATTCGCTGCTGGCCATCAAGCTGGTGGCGCGGCTGCGCAAACTGCTGCAGATCGAGATTGCCCCGGCCCTGGTGTTTGATCATGCCACCCCGGCCGCGCTGGCGGCCGCGCTGCGCGCACAAGCCCCCGACGCCGCCGCCCTGGCCGAGCTCGCGGGCCTGCGCCGCACGCTGCTGGAAATGCCCGCAGCGCAACGCGACGCCCTGCCGGAACAGGCCTAGGTCGTCGGCCCTTTTCTTGGATCACGCTTTCATGAACGAAAAAAATCATCAGTTGCTGGCCCTGCTGCAAGCCGATCAACGCGAACACGAACGGACGGACAAGGAGGGGCCTCAGGATGGACCGGCGCCGCTCTCGTTCTCGCAGCAGCAGCTGTGGTACCTGCACCAGCTCGAAGCGCAACAGACTGCCTACAACCTGACGCGCGCCTTCCGCCTGTGCGGCGTACTGGATCACGCTGCCCTGCAGGCGGCCTTCGAGGCCGTGGTCGCACGGCACGGCAGCCTGCGTACGCGCTTTGCAGAACAGGACGGCGTGGCCTGCCAGGAGGTCCTGCCCACCGTATCGCTGCCGCTGCAGCTGAGCGACCTGCGCGAACTGGCCGCCGATGCGCGGGAGGTGCAAGTGAGCGCGGCCATCGAGGCCGCCACGCGTCACGTCTTCGATCTCTCCCGCGCACCGCTGCTGTTCGTGCATCTGTTACGGCTGGACGAGCAAGAACATGTGCTCATCATGGGCATGCACCACATCGTATCGGACGCCTGGTCCAATCCCATCGTCGCGCGCGACCTGCAGCAAGCCTATGCGCAAGCGCTGGCCGGGCAGGCCCCAAGACTGCCGCCGCTGGCCTTGCAGTACGCCGATCATGCCCGCCGGCAGCGAGCGCAGTGCCAGGGCGAGTGGTTGCGGCAGGAACTGGATCACTGGCAAGCCCGGCTGGGCCCGGAAGTGCCGCCGCTGAACCTGCCGGTGGAGCGTGGCGACAGCACTGATGCCCAGGCAGGTGCGGGTTACAGCCTGGTGCTGGAGGAGTCGCTGGCGGCGCGTGTGCGCCAGTTCTGCCAGCAGGAGCGCTGCACGCCCTTCGTGGCCATGCTCGCGGCCTGGCAGGTAACGCTGCGCCATTGCTGCGGGCAGGACGATTTTGCCGTCGGTATTCCACAGGCCGGACGCAACCACCCGGCGCTGCAGGAGATGGTGGGCTTTTTTGTCACCACCCAGGTGATGCGCGCGCGCCTGGACCCCGGCATGAGCCTGCGCACGCTGTGCCGCCAGGTGCGCAGCGATACGCTGGAAGCCATGGCCCATGCCGAGCTGCCCTTCGAACTGCTGCTGGAACGCTATCCCGCCGAACGCGGCCTGCCGCGCCATCCGCTGTTCCAGACCCTGTTCGGGCTGCAGGTCATCGAGGGCAGCGGCACGCTGGATCTGCCGGGCTTGCAGGCCAGTACGCTGGAGATCGACCTGCATGCGGCCAAATTCGATCTGGCCATGGACGTCAAGATCATCCGCGGGCAGGTCAAGCTGCGGCTGGAATACCGTCGCGCACTGTTCCGGGAGTCCAGCATTGCCCGTATCGGTACTGTCTATCTCAGTGTACTGGAACACTTGGCCAGCGCAGCCGATACCCCCATCGGTCAACTGGCGTTGCTGGGCGCGCAGGAACAGTCGGCGCTACAGGCATGGAGCGTCAATGCGCAGGCCCATGAGGCCGGCAACGTGCTGGCGGTGATCGAAGCACAGGCAAAGGCACACCCCGAGCGGCTCGCCTTGCGGGTACCGCATACCGGGCAGGTACTCGATTACGGCCAGCTCAACGCC